>JAISED010000013.1 GCA_031264295.1 Eubacteriales Family XIII. Incertae Sedis bacterium
AGGGAGGGCATTCCTGAAATTGACGAAACCTACTCTTGGCTGGGGGGCAAGAAATTGGTTTTCACTGCAAATACCCACACCTAATTGAGATCTATTTTGTGCCGTGAAAATCTATGATAAATATTACAGTATAAAGATCAAAGCTGGAAGTATCAGCGATCCTGATATGGAAGAACAAGGATTTAATGCTTTTTCGAACCAAATGGGTTCGGAAGAAGCTTTGAGCGAGTTAAAAAATGCAATTTATGATGGAAAGGAAGCATATGAAATAGCCCAAGATTATCTAAAGTCCATGGACATCAAAACATATTCAAATTACAAAGATTACATAAAAAAACAAATTAATAAGTCATGGTCATCTAATTTTAAGAAGATAATGAATAATGCAATTGATGGACTTGAGAATTATCAGGAACCAGAGCTTACTTCTGTGATTTTCGGTATGGTTCGGACAGCAGGAACTGGAACATCAATGACTAGTTTCTTGCAACCGGAAGAGATTAGTCTTATCGCGTTAGCAACGATAAGTTTTATTGTTTATCAACGAGGTGAAGGGGCTTCGACAAAAGAGAATGGATGGTTCGGGTTTCCAGAGCATGTGAGGAGCAACTTAAATTATTCATTTTATATACATGTATATAATAATCCTGATTTATATAAAAATAGCAAGTATATGCGTGATTTTGGAATAGATGGTGAAATTCCAGGGGGCAATACAACCATACGTGAAACGGATGCTGCTCCTATTAAAATCTATCCAGTTGTAGACCCTTCCGGCTACGTCTACGAAGCAGTAACGTCAAACCGCGTAGACGGCGTCACCGCAACAGCGTGGTGGTATGAGCCGGGCGAGGATGAGGTCGACGCGAAGATATGGGATTCGGCGGAGTACGAGCAGAATAATCCCTTGCAAACCGATTATAACGGGCGTTACGCGTGGGATACACCCGAAGGTATGTGGCAGGTGCGTTTTGAGAAAGACGGTTATGAGTCGGCGGCGAGTGCGTGGCTGCCTGTACCGCCGCCGCAGCTGGAAGTGAATGTGGGCGTCGTATCTTTTGCCGCGCCTGAGGTCGCTTGGTTCAACGCTTATGATACCTATGCGGAGGTAGAGTTCACGAAGTATCTGAAGCCGGAAACTGTGAACGCGCTTACCATTCAAGTGTCCGGCGGTGAGACCATCGCATATACATTAGAATACTCGACTGATGAGACATCCATAGACGGCACGGTTTACGCAAAACGTTATAAGCTGATATATAACAACGATTATAAAGCGACAAACGGCAGCAGTTACACGCTGGCGACAAGCTCTAATATCCAGAGTTACGCAGGCGTTGCGGCTAAACAAGAAATACAAAGCGCGGAGTTCGAATTGCCGTTGACGCTGATCACACCGGAGACGGTTCAGGTGGGATACGGAGAATCGACTACCGTTGAAATAAAGGTTGGAAACTACGATCCCGCGAAGCCGTTAACCGTTACGGCCGAATCGGATTTCGACTTTATCGCCGAGGTGGGGAATGTCGGCGGGGTTGCTTCAGATGGAAATGTAACAATATCCGTCGTGGGGAACCTACCTGGAAATGCCAATATCATCATAAGAATTGAGGAAAAGGGGATTGAGGCGATCCTTCCTGTGAGCGTTATTATGACTGAAATCGATGAAGCGATGATTGTAATATCACCTGTTGAAGTCAATATTGCCGCAGGTGGTGCTTGGCAATTTGAAGCGATCGATGAGGCGACGGGACTCGCGGCGGAAGTCATTTGGAGTTTATCGGGCAATACCTCGAACGATACGAACATCAATGGTCAGGGGCTTTTAAGCGTTGCTGAAGGCGAAACCGCGGAGAAACTGACTGTTACCGCGACCGAAGTAAGCGGTGAGCGCACAGCCACGGCTACAGTATACATTACTGCAGCTAATGATTTCATTTTAGGGGATGTCAACGGTGACGGAGCTGTGAATATGCAGGATGTTTTGCGTACTTACCAGTATTTCCGCGCTAAGGCGACTCTGGATGACAAGCAGCTGATTGCCGCAGATGTCAATCGCGACACTTATGTAAATATACAGGACGTACTGTTGCTATATCAACATTTCCGTGGGAGGCTCGCGTCGTTCACACCGTCAGAGCTGATCGCGCCGTTTGCATCGTTCACATCGTTCGCATCGGCTCAAGCCACGGGGACAATAAACCTGACAGTCGCGCCTTCAAAGGCAAAAGCAGCGGTCGGCGAAGAGGTGACATTTACAGTCAGTATGAGCAGCGCCGCCGGGACTGAGTTTTTAGGTTTTGCCTTTGAAATAGCAATCCCACAGGGATTCGTTTATAAAGAAGGAAGCGCGGCAATCCTCCAATCATTCAGAACCGCGACTGGTTGGACTGCGAACTTTGATGAAGCCCCGAGGCTTTTAGTGTCCGGTTATGGCAATGAGTACAACGGCGAGGGATTGGACATTGCGACATTTATATGCACTGCGGAGGCGGCGGGCAGCAAGAATGTTACGCTGTCAAACGTGGGCTTGTACGATACAAACGTTGAAATCATTACTTCGCCTGTTGAACCTGCGGTCGTAGACATCTACCAGCCGATACCCGCAGTCGAGTTTAACTTGAGCGTCCCTGTGTTTGGTGAGGTTCCGCAGACGACAGTCAGTGGCGAGGATTTCACCGGCGTTGTGACATGGACGCCTACTGTAGAATCCACATTTAGCCCAGCGGTTGAATACACTGCAACCATAAACCTGCAGCCAAGAGATGAAAGTATCGCCTCGTTCGGCGAAGGCACATCTGTGACGATTAATGGGGAGTACCCAACGTCAATAACGAGCAAAACCGATTCTCTAATCGTAGCGACAAAAGCATTCCCAGAGACGGACAAGGCGCAGCTTACAGGTTCGGTAAACGTAAGAGGCGAGACGGCACTCAACGCCGTGCTTACCGCAGTAGTTTCAGATCTGGATACGATTTACGGCGCATTGGGTGAGCTTACATATCAGTGGAAGAGCGATGGGGACAACGTCGGTGAGAACAGTGCGGTTTATACAGTGAGGGCTTCCGATATCGGCAAAACGATCAGCGTTGCGGTGTCTGCCGCTAACTATGCAGGCAGTGTAAACTCGCCCGCTACTGAGACTATTGCAAAGGGCAAACTTCCTGATGAAAGCATCGCATTCTCAGATGAATCCAAGATTTACAACGGAGAGGTGCAGGCAATAGCGGCAGCGAGCGTGATCGGGGACTACAGCGGCGGAGTATTTACTTACACATATAGCTACTCAGGCGCCGGACACGAACCCATTTCGAATGCGCCAAGGAACGTCGGGGTATATATCGTTACGCTTACGGTAGAAAACGCAGATTATGTAGGAACGAAACAGGCAACCTTGACGATCGATCCGAAAGCACTTACATCTGACATGTTTTCGATATCGGATGCAACATATAACGGGCAGCCGCAAACTCCTATTCTAAACGTGAATGTCGGCGAGTCACTTCAATCAGGCATTGACTATACGGCACAGCTTGCATCGCAAATAAACGCCGCCTCTTACACAGTAGTAGTCACGGGAATGGGGAATTACACAGGAAGTACTACTGTTGATTTCATAATTAATAAGGCGGAACAGTCGGCGCCGTCGATGCCAACAGAGGCGGATAAAACATATGACAGTGTTACGCTCAATGCTATAGGCGGTGCTGAGTACCGTGTAAATGAAGGCCAATGGCAGGACGACGTACTGTTCAGCGGATTGAGTCCGAATACGCAATACGCATTCTATGCGCGTTTCAAATCAAATGAGAACTATAACGCGTCGCTCGCGTCAGAGGCAGCTCAGATAACGACACCGGAAAGGCAGAAGGAGCAGCTTACAGGGCGGGTGAGCGTCAGCGGCGCCGCAGCATTCAACGCCGTACTCACCGTAGTAGTTTCAGATCTGGATACAACTTACGGCTCATTAGGTGAGCTTACATATCAATGGAAAAGCGATGGGGACGACGTAGGTGAGAACAGCGCGAACTATACAGTGCAGGCTTCCGATATCGGCAAAGCGATCAGCGTCACCGTATCAGCCGAGAACTATGTGGGCAGCGTGACATCGTCTGCAACGGATATTGTTTCAAAAGGCATACTTTCGGCGGAAAGCATCGCATTCGCCGACGAACTCAAAATTTACAACGGAGAGGCGCAGGCAATAACGGCAGCGAGCGTGATCGGAGACTACAGCGGCGGCGCCTTTACATACACGTACAGTTACACTGGCATTGGGGATGAACCCGTTCCGGACGCGCCGAAAGACGCCGGGATATATGTTGTTACGCTTATGCTAGAAAATACGGACTATATAGGAACGAAACGGGCGACTCTGACGATCGAGCCGAAAGCGCTTACATCTGACATGTTTTCAATACCGGCCACAACGTATAACGGACAGCCGCAAACTCCGATTCTAAACGTGGACGCTGACGAGCCACTTCAATCGGGTATTGACTATATAGCGGAGCTTATCCCGCAAACAAACGCGGCTGCTTACGCGATAGTAGTCACAGGCAAGGGAAACTATACAGGAAACGCGACTGTCGATTTCTTAATTAATAAAGCGGAGCAATCGCCGCCGGCAGCGCCTAGCGAAGCGGGCAAAACATATGGCAGCGTTACGCTTGATGTCATAAGCGGCGCGGAGTATCGCATGGACGAGGGTCAATGGCAGGACGACGCATTGTTCAGCGGATTGAGTCCGAATACGCAATACGCATTCTATGCGCGTTTTAAGTCAAATGAAAATTATAAGGCGTCACCGTCGTCAGAGGTCGTTCAGATAACGACAACGGAAAGACAGAAGGAGCAGCTTACAGGTTGGGTGGGCATCAGCGGCAACGCAGCGTTTAACGACATACTTACCGCAGTGGTTTCAGATCTTGATACAAGCTACGGTGCATTAGGTGAGCTTACATATCAATGGAAAAGTGACGGGGAAAACGTCGGTGAGAACAGTGCGTTCTACACTGTGCAGGTGTCTGATATAGGCAAAACAATCAGCGTCGCCGTATCAGCCGAGAACTATGTGGGCAGCGTGACATCGTCTGCAACGGATATTGTTTCAAAAGGCATACTTTCGGCAGAAAGCATCGCATTCGCCGATGAATCCAAGATCTACAATGGAAATACACAGGCAATCGCGGCAGCGAGCGTGATCGGAGACTACAGCGGAGGTGTGTTTACTTACACATACAGCTACTCCGGCGCGGGATATGAACCTACTTCGGAAGCGCCGAAGGACGCCGGGATATATGTTGTTACGCTTACAGTAGAAAACGCGGATTATATGGGGACTAAACAGGCGGCCTTTGTCATTAATAAGGCGGAACAGTCGCCGCCGTCAGCGCCTGCCGAAGCGAGTAAAACATATTACAGTATTACACTCAATGTCATAAGCGGCGCGGAATATCGCATGAATGACGGTCAATGGCAGGAAGATGTATTGTTCAGCGGGTTGAATCCGAATACGCAATACACATTCTATGCGCGGTTTAAGTCAAATGAGAACTATAACGCGTCTCCGGCATCAGACTTCGTCCGGATCACAACGCTGAAAGCGCAAAGAGATGCGCCTACGGCGCCGACGCTTGCGCGTAAAACGGCGAGCACTATAACCTTGAACATCATTCCGGGCGCGGAATACCGCCTGGGAGTCAATGGCGCATGGCAGAAGAGCGTGGCCTTCGGAGGACTTACACCTGAAACAGGCTACATTTTCTATGCACGGCTAGTAGGGGATGAGAATCAAGAAGCGTCGCCTGCGAGCCAGCCAAGCGCAGTGATTATTACAGATAAAGCTACATCGGGCACTACGCCGCCAAGCGGCGGAGATACACCACCAAGCGGTGGCGGTACGTCTCCAAGCGGCAACGCAGGCAGAGGTCTCACTGTCACCGACAGCAGTAGCCCTGCTGTTACCGCTCCGGATGCTCCGGATGCGGCTGCCAGCACCATTCCTGACGACGCCACGCCTCGTGAATCACGTCCGGCGCCGTCTAATCCGTTCCAAGACGTGTCCGCTACAGATTGGTTCAGCGATGATGTGAGTTTTGTATATGCACAGGGATTGTTCAATGGCCAAGGCGCATATACATTCGGTCCGAATGCTTTGATGAACCGCGCCATGCTCGTGACGGTGCTTCACCGTTTAGGCGGCGAACTTAGCATCGGGGGCATAAGCTCGTTCAGCGATGTGGCAACTGCGGCGTATTACGCAGC
>JAISED010000014.1 GCA_031264295.1 Eubacteriales Family XIII. Incertae Sedis bacterium
TGGCAGTTGGCTCAATATGTGTGAAATCGAATTGAATGTCATGACAAGGCAATGCCTTTCGCGCAGAATTGACAACATGGAAACCCTGCGAAGCGAGCTTGCGACGTGGGAATCCCGTCGCAATGCTGATGCGTCAAAAATCAGCTGGCAATTCAAAACAAAGGATTCACGTGTGAAGTTAATATCACTGTATCCGAGGCTCCAGCCGATTTCCCGATAAAAATACAGGGGCTTGCCGAAGAGGCGTTTATATAAATATCAATGATACAGTACACTAGCGCCATTGATAATTTGTTCGCTTGAAACGCAAGGGTTCAGGCTACCATCCTGCGGAAAAATACGCTTTTTCCCTATAGGTAACAAAGAAAAACTCATTATTTCCCTCCTACTATATCAACGCAAGCGACTGACGTTGACGTGTCGTAGCGATATCCATTCAATTGTGAACGAGTCACGACTGCCAACTAGAGCCTTCATATTTCAACCCCTTTCAATATGTTAAACGAAATGCCCTTCCTGCTTTTCCGATATTATGCCCATACCATCTTCCATGTTCTTTTGCCGAAACGCTTACACAAATTTCGACATAGCGCTTATCTTTCTTGCATACATATGTCGACCAAATAAGGTTGTACTTTTTCTCTAAACTCGTCTACTGATAAATACATCCTGCCAGAGATTGGATTATATTTTAGGGGAATCAATTTTTCAGCCCCATCGGTTTTAACCACAAGACCCTCATCACCAAAAGCATAATTCAGGTTGTCGCCCGTTTGGTATTTCTGGTATATCCCTGTTATCTCGACACAATTGATTTTCTGAGCAGTATCGTAATAATTAGTCACTTCAGCAGTATAAGCAAAGGTCGGGTTAGTAAGATTGATTCCTTCCGGGAGGGTACCTCCCGGAATAGGACTCATATGATACGCAGGATCTACCCAATCAACAGTAACATTCATCTGGGCGCAAAGTTCTCTAAGTTGAACATATGTCCTGCCATCTTTAATGATCGCTTTGTTCAATTTTACAATATTTCCGTTTACATAAACAGGATACCCTAAAGCACTCGTTTGTGACTCTGCCGCGACTGCCGGAGTTATTGTATTCAAGATTATAAAGCATAGCAGCAGCCCTGATAATACGCCCCCCATAAAGGGGGTTCTTCTGTTTAACTGTTCTTTTTTTGCATTGATTAGACTCCCTATTGCATTACCAGTGAAACGCTTTCACTATAACAGTGAGAGTTGGAATTGATTGTAACTTTGCTGTCCGCAGCCCAATTGCATTCAAACTTTCATCTTCTGCTCGAATTCGTGTTGCTAGCGTTGAAGAATTGAGTAGCACTGTTATTGACGAACATTCAATTTGTCCTTTGTTATTAACACAACCGGCGGTATTGACTCAATCCAAGAAAACTTAGCTCCAAATTGTTCATGCATGATTATTTCAACAATTTTTGTATTAAATATATAGTTATGGCAGATCGAAACCTACCATAACTATATATCGCAATCCATGATGCAAACGGGTATGCATCATGGATTGCTGGTAAGAATTTGTGTAATTATATCAAGTCGTTTTGTAGATCAAAACGTAATTGATACTTTCTCCGCATACCATTCTTGCGTACTGCTGCTATCAACAGTTACGTTGGAGTAATTTGTCCAGTCCGCCTTGAATCTCCCTCTTCTTGTTGATGTTGTATTACTGCTGTTATAACGTGAATTACTGCTTGGTGTGTATAAATAGCTATCATAAAATGAGGCATTTTTAAGATATATGCCTGTGCCAAGCGTATCTGAATCATCACACAAAGTTATCTGTCGGTTTATTATAACTCCCGAACCACTTGTGGGGAAATATCCGCTATGATAATAAGAACGATCAAAGAATACATTATTGAAATTATCTCCGTCAAGTATTCTAATTCTCACATAATCACCAACGATCGCTGCATGTAAATATATTTTCTGACCGGCATAGATATTTGAGTTCAAAGTAAAAGTTTGCCAACCTGTCACTTGCCCGCTGGCAAAAGCCACCCATTTCCCATTAATATAAGCTAATCCAAAGTCGTTGCCTTTATATCCTGATGAAGTATCCCGACTTACAGTATAAAACATATACCCCGCTTGACCTTGCGCTTTTTTAGTAAAACCACTTCCCACAATGCCGAATGCAGTACTTTCCATATAGCCGGGCTTTGACTGGACTTCGTATCCTGCTCCATCGTCATGGAATGGACGGGTGTGATCTGCTGACGTGGGGTAGGATCTAAGGATGTTTGAGTTTGCGAGTGTATCAGGGGTTGAACTTACAAGACCATCAATGTATGCATTTATCTGTTCATCTGTAAATCCATATGCTTGTATCTGGTTGTTTAGGCTGATGATTGAGCTTTTAAACAAGGTCATTCCTAAATCTTTATCAACATTTTCATTTGCACTATCTATGCAGATTGCTTTAAGCCGTTCAATCGACTTGACCGAAACCCTAGACGTCAATTCGGTCTTAGCAGCCTCGTATCGCGCTTCGACATTGATGCTCTCAAGAATGCCATCATTCTCATCCTTGACATTTCCACTTTCTATTTCAATCGCATAAGATACATTGACGCACAATAAAAACATGCACAACAACGTAACCATATAAACTTTAATCTTTGCCTTCATTGTTATCTCCTTCAAATCTTCAAAATATGAATCATATTATAAAATTTCCTACAGGATCCTTACGGTATTGGTTTCGGCTTCCCAACTTATTG
This sequence comes from Eubacteriales Family XIII. Incertae Sedis bacterium, assembly GCA_031264295.1. Lineage (GTDB taxonomy): Bacteria > Bacillota > Clostridia > Peptostreptococcales > Anaerovoracaceae > JAISED01. The sequence goes on from JAISED010000014.1 coordinate 2,765, forward strand.
TGGCGCCTAGGGATTCGAATACCACTCGCACCGGAACATATGTCCTGCCGTTGATTATTTCTATATCAGAGTCTAGAGACATTTTCATGGTTGAGGGATCACTGCTAGGCGCTCCCGGAACGCGAGTATCCAGCCATGTGTCGCCAATGTTTTCCGTCACCCAAAGACGAACATTCAATTTGTCCTTTGTTATTAACACAACTGGCGGTATTGACTCAATCCAAGAAACCTTAGCCTCAAATTGTTCGGCAATGACTCTTACAGGCACAATGACTCTCCCATTTTTTCCAATGAATGGTCTGCCGGAATCGTCATCGAAACTGATTTCCCTTTCACCAACTATGATGTGAAGTTCATCACCACTAACGGGCTGTGCAAAGCTGCATGTCCAAGATGACGTCACCAATACGATACCAAGCAAAACTATACGGAACACTCTAAAAACCATTGAAATCTACTCCTCCTTAACAACGACAGCATGACCCTAAGCGCACTTAGTTGTAATAGCAATCAAGCCACCAAAGTTAACTGTTCTACCCATGCCAAACGTGAAAGTTTTAATCGTACATTTCTATTCGGCATGGTTCAAATGCATACTAACCACACTTTATGTGCGATTAGCCGGTCGGCTGCCAGGTGAACTCTTTATTCGCAAGCTTGGCGTAAGTCCTTGCTAGGCCGCTTACGAACGAGAACACAGCTCACGTCTGCAAAGCATCAGTTTGACTGTTCCGGCGTAGTGTAGTTGATGGTTTCAACGACTGTGCTGCTTTTGTACACGGTGGCCGAAAACGCAAGCCTGTAAGTATTTCCGCTTGAGACTGACGCCGACTGGGAAAACCTTGCCAAACTGCTTGACGACACAGACACGGTCTTGTCCCAAGATGTTACGCTCTGCCAACCTAGACCTACTTTTTTGTACAGCGTCACTTGGAAAGCCACTTTGTCCGCCTTAGACTGTGAAACGTTTACTTCGATCGAACAGTTTGCTTTGCCGCCGCTGAACGTAAGCGCATAAGCGAGTGATCCTATAACGGTGAAATACGGGATTACGGTTGTTTCGTCCGAAAAAGATGGTTCGTTTCCGGCGGCGTCAAGGGTATTAGGCGCAGCGGCAAACGCGCTCATCGGCGAGAACAACATAGCGATAACGAGTGTGAATAAGATTTTCTTCTTCATGATAAAAAATACCTCCTACTATAATAAGTACAGCAGGAGGCAATCCTAGCAGATTTTGATTAAAGTTTTTTGCTTATTTTCTGTAAGCTAGGCTTTTTGCGATTTTTTCGGCCTCTTCAACAGACAGGGCATTTGAGGTAATCAAAAAACCTGTTTCCCCGCGCATCCACAGAAGCGTAAGCGTATCGTCATGCAGGTTCCAGAAACCGGTCTCGCCATCAATATCGCTCTGTCCGGATTCACTTCCCTCGTTGTCGACAAGAAACCCGCTCGAAGCCAAAGGCGACTGCTGGAATCCAATGAAGTTTTGGTTTTCGTCAACAAAACGGATATTAAAAATGTGTCCGTCAGTTTTGTAGCTCTCCGCAGGGCGATAACCGGCGGGGACATATTCCGGGAAGTAATAGCCATGCCAATCCTGCATGCGCGATTCTTCTTCCATAAGCTCATATGGGATAAACTGATTATACCCGTCTTCCTGAGAAAATAGCCAATCGAAGGCCTTGTACTTGAACGCGTCAACGGACACGACGAGTACGGTTAGAGATAGGCTCAAAAACACCAGGGCTATTACGGCAACTTTCAGTATGCTCTTCTGCGTTTGCCTCCGCTTACTTCGTTTCTCATCCGCAACAAAGGAGGCAAAGACCTTTTGAAATCCCGCGTCCACATAGAGGGGCAGTTCCTCTTCAGCCTCCGCTTTCTCAATTCTATCATATTCGTTTTCGAGTTTTTCAACGAGTTTTGCCGCCATAAGACTTAAAATGGCCTCGCTTTTTTTATGCGCGATATTCGGGTTCATATTTCATACCTTCTTTTTTTGATTAGGGTTGCCAATTTTCTTTTGATATTTTGAATCCGCCACGCTGCGGAACCCCCGTCCAGATCTAAGGTCTTTTCGATTTCCATGTTAGAATAGCCGGAGTAATAACGCATGACAAACATGTTTTGCTCTTCGTATGTCAATTCATCCAAAATTTCATCGATCAGGCGCACGTCCTCAAAGCCCGCGATTATTTCATCGACGGGCAGGTCGTCCGACGCCATGACGTCCGCGATATCAACAGACTTTTCAGAAGCATCGCTTCCCTCATAATATAATAAGGGTTCATCAAGCGAAATAATAGCAACTCCCGCCTTATTTGCCTTAAAATTTTCGTTTCGCGTCTTGTAAATGTGCTTTGCGGCATTCTTCATAACGGTACAGCAATAGTTTCTCGTTGCGCTTTCATGATCCAGATTAAGCTTATCTAAATTCTTTGAAATGGAGAGCCAACACTCCTGCAGGGCGTCGTTTATATCAAAATCGTTATATACACCGCCATCGTCGCGGAGTATGCGCGTCCCTATACCAAAAAGCAGCCTTCGATATTTTTCGTAGATCAACATAAATTTTTCTTCTTTGTTCATACAGGCATACCCCCTATGGCCAAACCAAACCGCAAGATAGATGCATATTTATATAAAAATCATAACACATGATTAATATAATTGATATAGGATTTTCCAGTGTATTTTTTGACACGCATTCTTGACGGCGTCGCGAACGATATTCCCTGAATATTACTGTTTTGTGCCTATTTTCCGTATCGCTGCGACATAAGCTCGCTTTCTCGATCGGATGCGAAAGGGTGTTTTTGGAAAAATTACCGTAAAAATTGCACAAATAATGACGTTTTGAGGGAAAAATTTCTTGAGAATTGAAAAGTATAAAAAAAAATTAATAATAGGCAAAAACTGCTTGCAATGTGCGGGAAATGGTGCTACTTTATATATACAACAATAGTATTAAGCGAAAATCGCATTAATTACACTAATAATTTAATAGTTTTCTGAATTACATCGAAGGGTTCAACGGTTATTGGGGGGAGGATGAAACGATGTTCAAAAAGAGGGGGGAAATGCGGAAATGCATGGCCTTGATACTGGCATTCAGTATGATCATGATGGTGGTGTATGTTCCTGCTTTCGGTGAAGAGCCGCTTAACAGCTCACGGCAGATAGTGGACAGCGGCGGAACAAGTTATTACAATGGAGATGACGAGTCAGCGAATAGCTGGAGCAATGCCATGGTTGAGGTGTCGAAGAACGTTACCGGTACGGAGCTGGAAAACGTCTTCAACATCAGTCTGAAGGTAAGAACTAAGAATGAAGTCAATAAGGAGCTTAGCTCGTTTGACGCTGCAGTGGCGCTGGTCATAGACACATCTTACTCTATGGGTGTTTATACTGTACCCAGCGGCGCAAACAGGCTGGCGGTAGCGAAAGAAGAGGCTGCGGACTTCGTGGACATGTACTCGCAGAGCGCCTTTGGCGCTAAGCGCTACATCGCTGTTATTGAGTTTAACGGGCCGGCGACGGTAAAGCAGACGTGGATAGACGTAAGTAACACAGATGGACTAAATAAGGTTAAAGCTGTAATCGGGGATCTCACGGCGGGTATAGAAAAGGCGGCGACGAATGTTGAAGCAGGATTGCTGCTTGCCAGGAATCTTCTGGGCGCGCCGCCGGCCGGACTCGACAATGAAACAAGCAAACGCTTTGTGCTGCTGCTGTCCGACGGGGACACGACACACTATGTGAGCGGCGGAAGTACTACAGGGGTGGTGACGGTTCCAGACCCAATAAGCAATATTACACCTGCATTAAGACAAAATGCCACCGATAATCAAAAATTAACCGCTAAAGAGAGAGCGGAAGCCGTCGCGAAGCAGCTGAAAACCAATGCGGAGACATTAGGTACGTATGCCACGGATGCATATCCGAATACGGCGACGCTGTACACAATAGCCTTCGCCGAGGATGCGCCGGCGGATTGGCTTGGCAGCAAGATAGCTTCAGAGGGTTGCTCGTTGAGCGCCGATGACGCGGCGCAGTTGAATGACGCTTTCACGAGAATCTCTGATGAGATCAAAAGAGAAGCACAGGCCTGGATCGTAACCGATCCCATGGGCGAGTACATTGATTTCAAAGGGATTATATCGGGGGGCGACGGAAATGTGACGAGCTATGACGCCTCAAAGGATGTATTGACATGGGATATCAAGGAAGCGCAGGCGGTGCAGTCCAGTGAAACGGGCGGCAGCGTTTGGACATATGAACTGTCATATACGGTTGAGTTCAATAATCTGGAAGCGGCGAAGCAATCACCGAGTGCTGCTGTTTTCCCGACAAACGGTGAAACAAAACTTAGTTATGTGATAGTGGAAGGGGAAGGAACCAGCCAGAAAGTAAGTCCTGTCTATGTGGCTGAGTTCAAAGTGCCGGAGGTCAAGAGCCTGCTCGGCAAGCTGGAATTCGAGAAAATAGACGCGTATAGCAAGAAACCCATATCTAAGGTGGAATTTACGGTGAAGTCCGGCGACTATACGCAAAATGCCGTGTCCGATGACAACGGGAACGTCGTATTCACTGATCTGCCGTCGGGACGCACATACACATTGACTGAGACCTCGGCGCCTGGGAATTACGACAAGTCGAGCGGCTCGGCTGAGGTTTATGTGGGATGGGAAGGCGCGGCGCTGATGAAGTCCGGCGAGGCGCTTTCCAAGATCGACAAGAAATATGTAGTGGAGAACCGGGTAACAGCCGGCAGCCAGACTATAAGTGTAGATAAGGTATGGATGGACGGAGGACGCGCCCATGCTTCCGGCGAGGTATATATAAGCCTCTTCCGTTACGACACCGGGGCGGAACCGCAAACTGCGGTTGTAGCAGCGACTAAAGCCGTGCCTGAGGTGGCGGCCGTGCCGATCGGGAACGGTAGTGCTAAGGTCACATTTTATAATCTTCCAGTGAGGAATATCGAAACAGGCAAGGAGTATATTTATTATTGCAGGGAGACCGACGCCGCAGGGAAGGACTATGTACGTCCCGGATACAAGAAGGCTGAAGGAGGAAGCACTGCGATCATTGAGGGAAAGGGCACGATCACAAACGTTCTTGTAAGTAGTGGTACGGTGACTGTGAAAAAGGTCTGGGTAGAGACACCGGGCGCGAAGCACGGTGATGTGAAGATCAGCCTGACACGGCAAGATTCAAACGGAACGCACGATGCAGAATTCTCGCAGTCTAAATTGTTGAGCGCCGACGCTTCGTCTGTGGATTTCGAAAATCTGGATTTCTTTGATACCGGAGGGAAAGCCTACACATATATAGCGAGCGATAGCGCGGACGGATACGGCAACGCGTTGGCGACCGGTTCCGTTGGGCAGAACGGCGAATTTACAATCACGCTCAAGAACATTCAGGATATATCCAAAGCGCGTGTGACGGGCGACATCATTTGGATGGATAATTCAAACGCATACGGCACAAGACCGGAGAGCGTAAATGTGCTGCTGACCGCAGACGGTCAGACAGTTGAGACGATAAACGTTACCGGAGCGGCGGAGGCCGGTTACTGGACAGTGACATCCGCTAATGAATATCCGGCGTATAGGTTGTCGGAATCAGGCGACGCATATATTCCGATCGTATACAGATTTGTGGAGCAGAGCGGCGGGCAGTCTCTGGCTGAAGGCGGCGCGTTCGGCGCGTCAGACGGCAGCGGCGACAGCTATGTCGTAAAGTACGGAAATGAAGGCAAGACGATAACGAATACGCTCACAGGGCGGACAGAGCTTAGCGTGAAAAAGGTTTGGATAGGAGACGACGCGTCTGACAGGCCGGATAGCGTAATCGTCAGACTGCTCAGGAACGGCGCCCAGTACGCGCAGAAAGAGCTTGCGGCGGATTCGGTGTACTTTGGAGATCTGCCGAAATACAACTCTTCGGGTAGTCTTTATAGTTACTCGGCTATAGACAGCGTACCTCACTACCGCGCGGTATATGACAGGAGTGAGAATCTACTGATAAATGAATACGTAGGGGAGGGTATCGCAGGTCAAAAGTTATGGCAGGACAGCCATGACAGAAGCGCCCGTCCGAGTTCCATAACAGTGGATTTGATCGACAGGGAAGGCAATGTCGCAGCGAGCAAGGAGGTAGAGGGCGATCCTGAAGCCGACGAGTGGTCGTTTGTGTTCACGGATATTCAAGAGCTCAGTATCAGCCTGCCGAGTGAAGAAGTACCGATGACGCCGTTTGCGAGCGCAAGTATAGCAGACGCCGAAACCGGCACAGCGGTGAGCGGCGGAGATGTAAGCTCCGATGCGAGCGATAGAATAGGCAAGGGCGGCAAGCATGACAGCGGCGCGGCGGACAGTGTCGGCGTCGTCAACGAAGATGCGGCCGCCGACGGAAGCGAGAGTGAGGCGAACAATGGGCTTGAAGTTGAAGTATTCAGCGCAGGGATAACTGCGCCGGAAGTTGAGAACGAGGTTATCAGTCAAGATGTAAAGACTGGCGCAGGGGCGGATGCCTCGGAACTGAATACATTGACATTACAAGAGTTTTTACTGGGGGAATTCCTGCCGCTGAGTGATGAATCCGATTACACAGTAAGGGAGAGAACGGTTCCCGCAGGCTACTCCGCAGCCAGGCAGGAGGCCGGCGCGGATGATGAATATACCATTATCAATTCCAAATCAAGCGACTTGACGATCGTCGTCAAGAAAGACTGGCTTGATGAAGGAGCGAATGAAATACGTCCCGACGGCAGCTTTGAGCTTTATAAAATGGACGGGGACGACTGGGTTCTGGCGGGCTCGCAGGGCGCGCCGAAGACGAATGGCGAGGTCAGATTCGAGGGATTGGAACGCTATGGCGACGACGGCGACCTGATCACGTACAAGGTGGATGAAGTGCTTCCGCCGGACTCGCTTTACAGACCTGTAGGGGGCGATACGCATTTGTTCACTTCGTCGGCGGCCGGAAACTATGAGACCACCTTCATAAACAAGCTGAGCGGGGTGCTGACGAACTTCAATTTTACGAAGATATGGATTATTCCGGAGGGCAGTGAGCATCCGGGGACGATCAGGGTGCAGCTCCTGAAGAACGGCGAGCCTTACGGTGACGCGGCTGATATGGACGTATCATCAGGGACAGTAAGCTTTAATGACTTGCCGAAGTATGAGATTGACGATGGACTCTCCGTATACACATTGAATGCGTATACGGTGCGGGAGCTTGACGCCGAAGGCGCTTTTGCCGAAGCAGGCGGCAGTGTGATCGCGGGCGGAGACGAGTACATCGTTTGGTATGACAATGGGGTGATAGTCAATGTGCTCGCGGCCGGCGTTACATCCCTTGATATTATAAAGAATTGGTACGCGCCGACGAACAGACCCCATCCCGCGGCGGAGTTTACGCTCTACCAGAGGGCGAACGGGAACGCGGCTTCAGACAGACCGTATGGGGATAAGCTATATACGACTGAGGGGGACACGGCGCCCAGCGTTAGAATAAGGGTTACGGATCTGCCGTTACATAACGAAAGCCGCAGCGAGTATTACACGTATTATGCGGTGGAAACGGGCGTCCCGGCAGGCTACGAGCTGAGAAACGACGAAAGTACCCCGCCGAATACGTTCAATAACTGGATTATACAGGAGGACGCGTCGGTAAAGGGCGTCAAGTCCTGGGATACAGAAGACGGAGACGCGGTGAACGTCGACGTAGAGATCGCGGTAGGACTCTTCACCACGGGCAGCGAAGGAGAAAGCATACTCCTGGATGTGCAGAGCACGTCGGCGGATAAAGACTGGGGCTATGAATTCAATGTTCCGGACGGCAAGTACAGCACCGATAATGGGCAATATGTGCGGTATCTGATCCGTGAGATGAGTCCCGGCGGAGAACCGGCTCCGGTTCCCCGTGATACGGATATCGAAATCGGCGGCAAGTTCTACCATGTCGCTTACGCAAGTACCGAACGCGACGCGAACGGCGATATTACCGCGAATATAAAGAACACACTCTTGTCAGGCTACTATTATAATGTAGCCGCATATTACAGAACCGTGATCAACGGGGTTCCGGGAGACTGGTCGCCCAAGCAGATTAAGCGTGAACTGTCGGAGGGCGAAGCGGGGCAGACGATATCGCTGGAGGGCATAGCCGGACGCTCAGCGGCGCAGACATTGATAGGCGAATGGGCGTCATGGGACGGCTACGACGATTATCGGCTTGTTGAAGAGTTGTGCGTTACCAGTGTGACGCTTTCCAGACCTGGCAGGATAAATGCCGCGGAAATAGCGTACTACTTCGAACGGAGTATAATCGGACTGGGCAGCGGCAGCGGCGATGACGACGATAACGGCGGCAATGGCGGCGATGACAATGGCGGTAATGACAACAATAATAATAATGGCAATAACGGCGGTGGCAATGGTACGCTTCCGGACGATAATACATCGGGCGGCCAGGACAATGACGGTAATACAACTACCGATGATGATACGCAAGCGCCCGTTCAGCCGGCGGAACCGCCCGAACAAAGCGGCGGCGGAGACGACGACAGCGGAGCGGATATAGGCGCTCCGATCACGCCGGTTGATCCGGGAGGCGGCGCGCCGGACGGAGGCGGAGGCGGAACTCCGGCTGTGGTGATTCCCGGCGCAGGGACTATACCCGTCGAAGTGGCAGCCGCGGTAACACCGGCCGACGCGGGAGCGGCGACGGCAGCAGGGAATATCCCAAGCGCACCGAACGCGGCGACGCCTGCGACACCGGGACAACCCGCCGCTGACGGCATGAATCCGCCTGCGGGCAATCCTCCTGTGTCACTGACGGTGCAGGAAATGCTAGACAGGCAGACTCCGATAACGGGTATAAGCGGCTTGTTACAGAACATAGCGGATGGGAACGTCCCATTGGCGGCGCCGTCGTTCGCGGTGTGGTCGCTGCTAAGTCTGATCTTGTCGCTTCTGGGACTCGTCATATCGCTGATGTCGGCGCTAAGGTACGTATGGCGCAAGCACCACAGCGAGGAAGAAGAAAACGAGTATGAAATGATACTATATGAGCGCTACGGCATTGACCCGCCGACGGAGGCGGCGCAGAAGGCCACTGTTCAGGCGGATAGCAACACAGGGGGTGTGAGCTGCTCAGAAGAAGCCGAAGAGGAAATGCGGCATAAATGGCGCAGGCGCAAGTTAACCCTTATACTCATGTGTACGGCAGGGATCCTCGTCGGCGTGCTCTTCCTGATACTGGATGATATGCGTTTGCCGATGGCATGGATCAACACCTGGACGCCTTTGATCGCGGTAGTGTTTATAATCCACGTGATAATAACATTCGCGCATAGAAGGACGATGCGTAAGGAAGACGAAGAAAACAACAAGGAGCTTGTATACGAAGACGCGCCTGCGGCGCAGAACTGAGACCGGAGCCGAGGTACAGCGGGCGAAATGCTGACGGCGCGGACGCGATGCGGCGACCGGAAGGATAATAAGGCTTACTAACTAACTGGATAGATAAGAAACAAGCGAAGGGGCTGCCTTAACTAATGGGCGGCTCCTTTGCTCGTAGATGTGGATGCACATGCAAAATCTAAAAGCTGTCAAATCTGTTTCAACAACATCAGCGATTTTCGTCACTAATTCGCTGTAATATCTTTGATTGCGGCTTCGCGGTTTATCGGGGACAGTCATTTTCAGCTTGCCTTCTTCAATCAAGGGGTCAACAAAGGACCGCATTGCATAGTATGTGGTTTTTCCGTCGGTAACGGCGACGGAGAAAACGGTAACAACAAAAGACCCCTCGGCGGTAAAAATGCGATTTGAAAAGTTTTGCGAACATTGGGCAGATTTGAAAAGTTTTGCGAACATTGGGCATTGACAAATTGAAAATCTTACGTTATACTTAATATATATTAAAAATATATGTTTTATAGGTTTACGAAAGGAGCAGCGGTTATGACGCAGCACAAGCGAATACTCCAATATCAACGAAATTGAGCAATGCGTAGATTTATTAACTGCAATTTTATCTGACATCAAAGGGTGATTTGTAATTATGAAAATACCGCTCCTCTATCAAAGAA
>JAISED010000028.1 GCA_031264295.1 Eubacteriales Family XIII. Incertae Sedis bacterium
CACCCGAATTATTGAAACTTTTGTAGCGGTATTTCCCCAACTCTGGTCTAACGCACTATCAACAACTGATTGTAATGCTCCCTGCGGTTTCTCTGTTGTCCAAAAGTTGCCGATCTCTCCAGCTTTTCCGCCATATGATCTATAAAAAATGGTTTCTCCTTGCGTAAGCACTTCCTTATATGCTCCGCCGCAGAAAGTATTCGCGATCGCATCTGGCAAATGACCTTTATTCATTGGTCCAAATCTTTCGCTGCCGCCCACAGCAGAATTATCCTTACCATTAGCAATGATCGTACTAACAGCATCCCCAGCAACTCCAACAGCCGAAACCACCTTACCGCCGGCATTTACCGCGGATCCTACCGAAACAGCGCTTCCCACCACGGTCGGTGATGTGCCTACCGCAGCTGCGGTGCTGCCTGCCGTCACCGCTACCGCTACCACCGCAACTACTACCGCGCCAACCAGTCTGCCGACCAGATAAACGGTTTCGTTCTTGTTGTCGTCTTTTACGACAAATATGTCGCTCAAGCCCATCGATAGGCTCGCAGCTACCCCGCCTGCGGCGCCTGAGATGAATGAGAAAACACCGTCACCTACTTCGCTTAAGCTGATTTTGTTAGTATCCTTCTCAGCAATTTGGTCGCCGTTGATCAGAGGATGGTTGCTGCTTGCTGACGCTGTAAGCGGTTTAAGCGATAAGTTATCCTTTATGCTGGCGGTAATGCTGTTGCTGGTTTTACTGCCGCTGTTTGTGTTACTGCTTCTACTCCTGCTGGTGCTGCTGCTGCTGCTGCTTGTGTTGCCGCTTGAGCCTGACGCTGTGCTGGAGGTCTTCATCACTACATAGCCGGATGAGTTCACGGTCTGGTTGTTCCTCATCTTGCCGCTGGCGGCTCTCGCGTTTACTGCCATCGCGTGCGCGGCGTTCATCCCCGCCTGATCGCCTCTTGCCCTTGCCGCATCGTAGTCCTTCACTCATCGTTCATTATTAATATTCTATATCTGTCAGAAAAACTGTCAAGATTTCTACTGTCAAACAAAGCGATTGTAATCTCTTTCGAATAATCCGTATTATTCATATGATAGTGTTCGCCCTGTATCTCACTAGTTACCAATTCTTCCAAATACCCGATGAGTTGAAGCGCCTCCGCTTTTTCTAATAGCAGTGTCAAATTATTTATACTCTTGTTTGTTGTCTCATCTAACATTCTCATAACTATCTCCATCAATTATTGGGCACATCTATAGGATAAATCTGTTTAGAATTTGGATCTACAGCTTTCCACTGTCCATTAATCAGTTCTTCAACATGCAAATGATTGGTTAGCAAATTGGCAGTAATATTTACAGTTCAGCTGAATCTGCTGTCGCCTAGTTCAGCGAGTGGATTTATCCTCTGTGCGCTTTCGCATTTTATGCTCGCGCCGTTCTTCTTTTTCCGTATTTACGCCCCGCGCTTTTGTGGTTGAGCTTGCGGCGTCAGTCAAAAATATGTAAATAAACAGCACTGCGATAACGAATAGCGCTGCGGCTTCCGCGAGCAGTCCACGGCTGAACATCACCGCTGTGACCCCCATTATGCCGCTTACGCCGTATAATGTCAGCACCGACCGTTTCTGTCCCATGCCCGCCGCCATCAGGCGATGATGCAAGTGCCCTTTGTCCGCTTCCATTATCGGTCTGCCGTTCAAGAGCCTGCGCATTATCGCAAAGCCTGTGTCAAATATCGGCACGCCAAGTACGAGCACGGGCACTATTATCGCTATTACAGTTGCGCTTTTAACCGGACCGATTATCGATACGGACGCCAACATAAAGCCGAGGAAGAGTGAACCGCCGTCGCCCATGAATATCTTCGCGGGATGGAAATTGTATGGGAGAAAGCCTATCGCGCCGCCCGCAAGCGCCGCCATTACCACGGTAGCAGTGTACATGCTCTCGCTCGTGAAGGCGGTAAACGCGATTGAGATTGAGGCAATAGCCGCGACTCCCGCCGCTAGTCCGTCAAGTCCGTCTATAAGATTTATCGTGTTTGTTATTCCGACTATCCAGATCACTGTGAACACTATGCTTACAATATCGCTGAGATAGCCGATTCCGCCTCCCCCAATATTCGCCAGAAATGTTATCCTCACGTCGAAAGCCACTACAACAGCCGCGCACAGAATCTGCAGCAGAAATTTCAATTTGGCCGGCATTCCTCTGATATCGTCAACAACCCCAACGATGTAGATCAGTCCGCCTCCGGCCATTATTCCTATAAGCTTTGACGCCTGACCATCCCTGTATCCCTCCGGAAGCATGGGAATGAATATCGTGAAGGCCAGGATTATCGACGCTGTAACTCCCAGAAATATCCCCAGACCTCCGAATCTCGGCATGGTGCGGGTATGCATCCTGCGTTCGTCTGAAGGCACGTCCACCGCCCCTATGCGCGGCGCGAGCCTCATGGCCAGCGGTGTAGTTATAATAGCTATAACGACTGCAATAAGAAAAGATACGGCAATGGCCGCCACATAATTTATCGACATAAAAAATCCCATTCCTCCGCCGCGCCAAGCGGCGTAAACAGTAATGAAAACGGGGCGGTTCCCCAAGTTTTCACGCTAATATATTTATTCCAGTTCCAGCGAATCCATCTTCACTATCTTGAGTCCGGCTTCCGCGAGTATTTCAACAGCCAGATTGTCAGGATAGCCCTCTTTAACTATAATCTTCTTGATGCCGGCGTTTATTATCATCTTCGCGCAGATAATGCAGGGTTGATGTGTTATATATATGGTTGCGCCTTCAATGCTCTGCCCCAATGACGCCGCCTGGATAATGGCGTTCTGCTCCGCGTGGAGCGCCATGCACAGCTCATGCCGTTCGCCCGAAGGAACCCCGAGCTTTTCCCGCAGGCAACCGCCGCGTTCCGCGCAATGGGTTATTCCGCGAGGCGCGCCGTTATATCCCGCCGACATGACATGTCTGTCCTGCACTATTACCGCGCCTACATTGCGGCGCAAACATGTGGATCTTTTTGCTGTAATTTCCGCCATTTCCATGAAGTATTCATCCCAGCTTGGTCTCGTCGCCATTTTCTTAACTCCTCGCTTATCAAGGGCTTCTAATACTGAATCCAGTCTAAAATCCCTACTTTTTAAACACACCGTTAGCCGCGTGTACCGCATCCATCGCATTCCTGCAATAGTAATCCGCCCCTATTTTCCTCGCATAGTCCGCCGTGAGCACCGCTCCCCCCACCGCGACGACACAATCCACACTCTCATCCCTTAACATTTTTATCGTCCGAGCCATGTTGACCACTGTCGTAGTCATGAGCGCCGAAAGTCCCACGAAGTTGATACCCTCGTCCCTTGCAGTCTTAACTACGAGTTCCGGCGGTACATCCTTACCCAGATCGACTACATCATACCCATAATTTTCCATTATAGCCTTGACTATGTTCTTTCCTATATCGTGTATGTCGTCTTTCACCGTAGCGAGAATGATCCTTCCGTATGATATCTTTTTCCCGCTTATGCTCATAGCCGCCCTGAGTATTTCAAACGAGTTCTTCGCTGTCTCGGCGGACTTGATCATCTGCGGCAGGAATATTTCGCCTCTTTCGAAATCATTGCCGACATGTTCGAGCGCCGGCAGGACAATATCTTCTATTACCTCCAGCGGTTCTCTGTCTTCGAGCAGCTTTTTCGTGGCCTCCGCCGCACGCGACGCGAAGCCCTTGCGGATTATCTCGTTCAGCGTTTTCGCCTCAGCTGTAGCCGCGCTGCCGGCGGAGCTTGTTTCGCTGCCTGAGGCTCCGCTACTGCCGGACGCCATTCCGCTGCCGCCGGAAGTTGCTCCGCCGAAGTTCGTGCCATCGCTCAAGCTTCCACCGCCTGACGCTGAGCCGCCGCCGGGGGTTCCGCCACCGCCGGTTCCGCCACCTGGGGTAGTTCCTCTGCCTGAGGCTCCGCCGAAGGCTGTCCCCCCGCCCGAGGTTCCCCCACCTGGCGCCACCGCCCCGCCGCCGTTGCGATTCAAGTTACCGATATACCCAATATACTCCTCCGCGCCTCTGTCGCTGCCTAATAACACCTCGCCGCTCTTTATCACATTCATATACGCGCGGTTCAGCGGATCCATTATAGGCGCGTCCAGACCTGAGAGCATTGCCATTGACAGAAATGTCCCTGTCAAAATGCTGCGTTCCGGCAGACCGAAGGATATATTGCTCACGCCCAGCGTCATGCGAAGCCCGTATCTTTCCTTCACAATGCGCATTGCGGCAAGCGTGTCCAGACAGGCGTCCTGCATGGCCGAAACCGTCAACGTTAGGCAATCCACTATTATCCGCTCCCTGGCTATGCCGTAGCTTTCAGCGGCTGCTATTATCTTGTCAAGGATCTCAAGCCGTCCTTCCACGCTCTCAGGGATTCCGTTTTCGTCAAGGGTAAGCGCAACGACTGCAGTTCCGTATTTCTTGACTATCGGAAATATCTCACGCATCTTGCCGGCTTCTCCGTTTACTGAATTTATTATAGGTTTTCCCCTGCATGCCCTTACCACATCTTCAATTATCTTCGCGTCGGTGCAGTCTATCATAAGCGGAACGTTTACGCTCCCTTCAAGCCGCTTTACGCACGCCAACAGCACCTCCCTCTCGTCTATATCCGGGAGCCCCATGTTCACTTCAAGAATTTCCGCGCCCGCGTTGATCTGCGCTATCGCTTCATCCTCTATATAGTCGTAATCTTTGTCCGCTAAAGCCTGCTTGAGCCGTTTCTTTCCGGTCGGGTTGAGCCGTTCGCCTACCACCCGTACACGACCGTCGATCTCTACCGTGCGCACAGGTGAACACGCGGACGGCGAGGCAAGCTTCACAAATGCACGCCCAAGGTCGTTCGACGGCGAGGCAAGCTTCACGCATTCACACGCAATGTCGTTCGACGGCGAAGCCGCATTCGCGCAAGCGTCGCTTCCCGCAGGCTGCTGAACAGCAAACCCGTCTCCCACGCTCCGACCCGCCGACCGGCGAACGCCCCGATTCCGACCGCGCTCATTCAGCATATCCTCCATGCCCTTGATGTACTCGGGTGTTGTACCGCAGCATCCGCCGATTATCGCCGCGCCTTCTTCCGCAATCTCGCTCATTACGGCGATAAACTCGTCAATCCCTACATCATATACGGTTTCCCCGTCTTCATCGCGCGGAAGACCGGCGTTCGGCTGGACTATCACGGGTATACGTGAATGCTGTATTATCTCTCTGACTATGGGCAGCATCTGCCGCGGTCCGAGTGAGCAATTCGTTCCTATGGCGGATATTCCCATGTCCTGCAAGATATGAACCGCGGTCGTGGGATCCGTGCCTGTCAGCATCCTGCCGTCTTCCTGAAATGTCACAGAGCATACTGTGGGCAGCGATGTGTTTTCCAGGACAGCCAGCACAGCCGCCTTAATCTCGAATATGTCGGTGAATGTTTCAAGAAGAACAAAATCCACGCCCGCCTTTTCACCTGCGATAGCTTGTTCTTTAAAGAGTTCATATGCCTCTTCAAATGTCATATCGCCCATGGGTTCCATAAGCTTTCCCAAGGGCGCTACATCAAGCGCCACATAGCGCCGGCGTCCGTTTACGGAATTTGCGTCCGGTGCGCCTGCAGCGGCCTCTGCCCTTGCATCCGTCGCAGTCTTCGCGCCGGCGACAGTTTCCTTCGCGATCCCCGCGCCGACGACAGCCTCCGTCACAGTCTCCGCGCCGACGACAGCTTCCGTCGCAGTCTCCGCGCCGACGACAGCCTCTGCAGCCGCCCGCGCATTGGCGACTGCGGCGCTTATCACCTCGTCGACCGTCAGGTTCCTCGTCTCAAGCTTCAACCGGCTGGCGCCGAAGGTATTCGCCGAGACAAAATCGCTGCCCGCAGCGAAATACTTCTCATGTATGCCGCGGATCAGCTCGGGATGCGTGATATTCAGCGCCTCCGGCAATTCGCCTGCGCCGACGCCGCTGGCTTGTATCATCGTGCCTATAGCCCCGTCGCCCAGCAATATCCGCCCCCGGATCAGCTCTTCAAAGTCTTCTTTTCTCATATTATCATTCAACCCTCTCCGTTGTCGTTTTATCCTTCAAACCGCATCGCGGCCGCGCGCTCCATTTCCGCCTTGTCGTAATAAACCTCCGCCAGGTAAAGCCCTTGCGACGGCGCCGTATAGCCCGCATTCTTCCTCTCGCCTGATTCCAATATTTTTTCTATATCCTCAGGGTTCATCCTGCCTGTCCCGACCATATAGAGAGTTCCCGCGATTATCCTCACCATGTTGTATAAGAATCCGTCGCCTGTCACTTCTACTGTGCTTATTATGCCCGCTTCAGTGCGTTCAGCGTATACCATAAGTCCGTACACGGTTCTCACCGTCGTTTCTCTGAGATTGCCGCCGGCCGCCTGAAATGCCTTGAAATCATGGGCGCCCTTTATATATTCCGCAGCCGCCGACATCATTTCTATATCGGGAAGCTCCGCCGTCTGCCAATACCTGTTCCGTAAAAATATATCCGGCTCAGGCGAGCTTAACATTCTATATATATACTTCTTGCCGACAGCGTCAAACCTCACATGGAAGGTCTCCGGCATGATTTCAGCAGCTCTCAGGCGCATATCGCCCGTCCTTCCCGCCGGAGATTTTCCGCCGAGTAAGATATGGTTCGCCGCGATCATGAGTCTGTCCGGAGGAATGAGAAAGTCGCCGCGAAACCCGGCTCGCTGACCGTAGGCGTGAACCCCCGCGTCCGTCCTGCTCACAGCATTGACCGCGACCTCTGCCCTGCATACGCAGGATAGAACTTCTTCCAGAACGCCTTGGGCGGTACGCTTACCCGGCTGCTTTTGCCAGCCGTGAAACATCGTCCCATCATATTCAATAGTAAGAAGAAAATTTCTCATATTATCCGTGCTATTTCCTGTGAAAATATCAGATACACCGCAGTAGTCCCCGCAATAAACGGTCCCAGCGCTTCTTCACTGCCCGCATTTATCTTACCTGTTAAAAGACCCGCAGCGAAAACCGAGGCGCTGGAAAGCGCTGTCATCAACAACACCGCTATAATCCCGTAAGCCCCTAAAATCAATCCGCAGGCGCCTGCCAGCTTCACATCGCCGAATCCCATCACATCCTTTTTAAGCATCAACTTGCCGCTGATCCCTATAAGAAAAAGTATCCCCGCTCCGATCACTGCGCCCATCAACGGAGAGAGTAATCCATATCGGACTGCCGCCCCGCTCACATCCCACATTGCCGCGCCGTTCGCATCCCACATTGCCGCGCCGTTCGCATCCCGAGCCGCCGCAAACCCTCCTTGCACACGAGCATTGTAGTTAAGCGCCGCCGCGAACCCGATTCCGACCACTGCCAGCGCCGCCGCGAATTGATCGGGGATTATCTTGTACTTTCTGTCTGATATCCCTATCAACAGCAAAAGCCATAATGCAGGCAAGGCCGCCGCCGCATAATACCACGAGACCATATATCCGATTTTGCATATCGACACCGTGAATATAAGTGCAAACAGCCATCCCCATGGGCGGCGACTTATCCTGGGCGGCAAATGCCGTTCACCGGGCGCCTCGCCATAGTCGCAGAGCCATTTGGAGGGGATCCTGTTGAAGACATATACTGCCCCGTAGCCCGCCAGTACTCCCGCGCCAATAGCGGCGGCGAAAAGCGATATCATCAGCGGCAGCCCGTCCATCAAAGGTCATCCCCGTAGTAAAGCAGCCTTACCGTCATAATCCACTTCATCTCGACGCTGTTGTTGACGCTGCCGCCGCTGTTGCTGCTACCACGGTTATTTCCACTACCGACGCTGTTGTTGGCGCTGTTGCTGCTACCACGGTTATTTCCACTACCGGCGCTGCTTCGACCGTTGCTGCTGTTGCTGTTGCTGCTGTTGCTGCTGTTACTGCCGCCGCCGTTGCCGTTGCCGTTGCCGTCAGCCTCTGAAATCTCCGTACACGAAAAATCATCTATAATATATGTAGCTTCCGTACTCTGCTCCAGTGAAGTGATAAACCCGGCGCCGCTTTCATAATCCGCGTCAATCTCTATAGTAAGCGGTAGTTCCATCAAAGGTCCCGAATATCCTGCCGCCGCGTCGATACCCCCTAATTTAGATATTTCGGGATCGCCCAGGCTTACTCCCGCCGACTCTATTTCCAGCACGCGCAGCCGACTGTTTATATCACCGACGACCGTCGCCGGCGTAACGCTTCCCACCTTCTGCAGAGCGTCAAGTTCGCTTCTCAGCCCTGCTATCTTGGCGTCCTCCGCTGAAGGATCCAACATAAGCTCCGCAATCCGCGACTTTTCGCCCTCGATCTCATGATATGCTCCCATATGGCTCGTTAACTCATCGCGCATGGGATGGTAGACGAATTGGACATATATAACAGCGGCTATCACAAGAAGCGCGGCGATTATTATTTGGGGTATGGTAAAAATTCTATCTTTCATATAAAGCCTCACCCAATGTCACTGTTACATTGCATCGGCGGCTTTTACTATCGCCGTCCGAAATCACAGACGTCCCGTTCACATCTACCCCTTCAGCAGTGTTGACATCCATAATGAATCGCTCAATATCCTCAGTGACTACCGTAAGCTTCAATTGCCTCCCGCCGTCGGCAATCTCCAGCTTTTCAATGAAGGCGCTTTCGAGGATGAGTGCGCCGACTTCACCGAGCGCAGCGCCGTACTCATGGCCGGACGCGCCCTTTATGTATGCTTCCTCCACCCTGTGATACTGAATAAGCGCCTCCAGGCTGCGTTCTTCCCTCAGCATAGCTCTTGCTTCCGAATACTCGCTGCGTTCTATGATGAGTCTGCCTTCGGCATTTTTTTGTTCCAAGTAAGCGTTCCCCGCGGGCATCATCAGCATTGCCGCTAATATGAGGACTTCCACGATGCCGCATATCACCGCTGTGCGAGCCTTTATTCTGCGTTTACGCATGCCTCCATAAAGGAAATTCCGGGTTTTGCTCACTTTCGGCGGATTCCCCGCCGTTGCAGTGACCTTTGCATACAGTGACTTTCGCCCCTCAAGTTCCCCGCCCAGCACGAGCGCCCTTTCAAGCATTGTCTCAAAATCTCCGAAGCTGCGGCAGGGTATATTGAGCCTCCCCGCAAGCCGCCCGGAAAAATCATCGCCGCCCGTCCGCTCACCGGATATCAATATGTAATCCGGCTTCGGCGTAGCCGTATCTTCATCATCACAAGCCTGCCGCGTCATCTTCCCAAGCTCCGCTACAACGAAGTCCAGAAGCTCATCGCTGTTAAGACCCTCCGCAAACGCTATTTCTTCCATATGGATAAGATTTGCGTTTCTGAACAAAAGCGCCTTCATCTCGCCGTCATCTATATTCACGGTTATTAGATTCTTGCCTATGACGCTCTCTGTGGTCTGAAGCGCGTTAAGCATGTACTTCACCATGTCTAAATACGCGCTAAGTGCCGAACCCACAAATACGCACTTTATTTTTTGAAGCCGCATCGCCTTTACGAAGCCTCTGATGAAGGCGTCGTCAACTTGGTATATACAGCCCGCCTGCACTCCCCGCCTGGCTTCATGCATTCCATACCACTCACGTTCTGTTATATATGACCCGCTGCCCGACGTGAACGCGCCGGCTTCCGCCTCCGCCCTGCGATATCTTTCTCTCGCCGACATACTCGGATGGTAATACTCGTGATGTGAAATTATTGCCGTGTCAAAGAGAACCACTGCGGGGCACGGCGTCATTCTGGCTCGTTTCAGGGATTCCGCCGCAAAGACGGCAAGCGCTTCCGGCGCCGCCGTATATGACGCGCTATCATACCCGACAGGCAGAGGGAAAGCCCTAACCTTGTCTATAAATACGCGTCCCCCCGATTTCCTGATTTCCGCCAGATGCAGGCGTCGTTTTGCGATTCTGATTGTCAGTTGTTTCACTGCTGTATCTCTCCGCCCTTTATTTAATACTGATTAATACTGAGTTCAGTAGTAGACGCAATGGCTCCATACCATCAAGAACCATATAATATTGTAACATAAAATCTTGCTCTTGTAATCACCCATAATTTTGAATATAATAGTATTTGTTAGTTGTAGTTATCAAACCACGAAAGGATATGAAATGAAGCATATTAAAACAATCGCAAAACCCACTTTGAAGGTCACTGACGGCAAGGGCTGCGGTGAATGCCAGACCTCATGCCAGTCTGCCTGCAAGACGTCATGCACGGTTGCGAATCAGGAGTGCGAAAACACAAAACGCAGGTAGGAGCGGCTTTCTATTTTGGTTCGTCCAAAATAGAATAGCCAAATGCATCTTCTAATTTCCAACATATATGAGGTGTTAATGATACATTGTTACAAATTTAAAGAGCATAATATCGTACTGGATATCAACAGCGGCGCTGTGCATATAGTAAGCGACGTCGTTTATGATATACTTTCGCCGCTTGGCGATCGTCCCGACACAGATGGGATCTGTGCCATGTTGCTTAGCGGCCGCCACAATGCAGCTAAAGGCAAAGCTGTTTCCGAGATCAACAAAATCATTAAGTCCGGTATGTTGTTTTCCTGCGACGATCAGGTAAGCCACGAAATGCTTGAAGACCGTGATGCTGTAATCAAGGCTCTATGCCTTCACATAGCGCATGACTGTAACATGTCCTGCGCTTATTGTTTCGCGGGTGAAGGCAGCTTCTCGGGTGAGAAGTCACTGCTTTCAGTTGAAACCGGCAGAAAAGCCATCGACTTCCTGCTCAAGCAGTCCGGACAACGCCGTAACCTTGAAATAGATTTTTTCGGCGGCGAACCCCTTATGAATTTCGAGGTGATAAAGGCGCTCGTCGCTTACGGGCGGGAACGCGAGAAACTGTATGGCAAGCATATCCGTTTTACAATAACCACGAACGGTCTGCTTCTTGATCCAATGAAGGAGCTTTTTATAAATGAAAATATGGATAATGTGATCCTGAGCATTGATGGCAGGCCGCAGATCAACGACGCCATGCGCAAGACCCGCAGCGGAGGCGGAACATACAATCTGGTAATAGATAATTATACCAGATTAGCCAAAAGCAGGGATAAAATGTTTTACGTAAGAGGCACATTTACAAATCGCAATCTTGACTTTTCTGAAGATGTGAAGCATCTTGCGGCTCTGGGCTTTTCCAAAGTTTCTGTCGAACCGGTGGTATCCGGCGAATCCTCAGACTATTCCATACGTGAAGAGGATCTGCCGCGCATATTGGAGGAATACGACAAGCTTGCCGACCTCTGCATCGAATATGCTGAAAAAGGAGAGCAGTTCGCTTTTTTCCACTTTAATATAGATCTTTCCAACGGACCTTGTGTGGTCAAACGGGTCAGCGGATGCGGCGCGGGTACGGAATACGCGGCGATATCCGCTGAAGGCGATATTTATCCCTGTCATCAGTTCGTCGGCGAGCCCGAATTCAAACTGGGCAACCTATATGACTTCGCGACAGACGCGGACGATGCAGCGGACAGCGGTTTTAATAACTTGCTCTACGAATTTTTCAACCGCGCTCATATCTACAATAAGGAAGAATGCAAGGCTTGCTGGGCAAAGTTCTACTGCAGCGGAGGCTGCCACGCCAACGCTTTGCATATAAACGGCGATATTTTGGAGCCTTACGCCATAGGCTGCGTCCTCGAACGCAAAAGAGTCGAGTGCGCTATAGGTATTCAGTGCCATCTCGCCGCGGATTGACAAGCATTACGCGGCAGTTCGGCGGACGCGGCAGTTCGATGGATACGCTGGCGATCGAGCACTCAGTTCGGCGGACGCGGCAGTTCGACGAGCGCATAGATTTTAAAATTACGGAGATACCGATGAACCTCAGACTGAATGGGACTATGAAGAAGCGATTAGCGGCCTTAATTTGCGCCGCTGTCGCCGGGGCTTATATAACAGCCGGCGCCTTCATAATAACCCACATAGATCACGATTGCGTCGGAGAGGGCTGCGAGGTATGCCTTCAGATTCAGGACGTGAAGTTGTTGTTGGCTAACAGCACGTTTGCCGCATTGACGGTTTTTACGGCGGTGCGGCTTGCTATTACCAGCGCCGTAAACCGCCCGCACTTTGTCTTTGACGCCGCAGCAACGCCCGTCGCTGCAAAGGTCAGGTTGAATTATTGATAGCGCCGATAACTGCGGCCTCAATAAGGCCGCGGCAGCGGCATTCAATTGCAAACATGCCGCGATTGAAAAATTCACTTCGAAATATTATAATATTAGAGGGAACTCTTAAGGATCCACCGCGAAAGACACACGACGGATTTTCAGAGCTTCCCCGGATTGAAAGGGACGCGCGTTTTATCGCGCAACATTTGATTATGAAAAAAATACTATCAATAATATCAATTCTGCTCTTAGTCTGCATTATGGGTTCAGGATGCAATGCTTCCGATTCCGAGCAGCCCGCGAACGGCGCCGAAAGCGATGCGGCTGCGGACGGCAAGCTCAAAATAGTCTCCACATTATACGCCCCTTATGACTTCGCCCGCGCCGTCACCGGGGATCGCGCGGAGTTGACCATGCTGCTGCCTCCTGCTGCGGAGTCTCACTCCTTCGAACCGACACCGAGCGATATCATAGCCATTCAGAACTGTGACGTTTTCATATATATCGGAGGCGAATCCGAAGAGTGGGTAGAGCGCATACTCGAATCTGTAGACCTCAGTTCGAAGCAGGTTCTGTCGCTCATGGACAGCGTTTCCCTTGTGGAAGAGGAAATCGTCGAGGGCATGGAAGAGGAAGATGAGGAAGAAGAGGGCGAAGCCTACGACGAACACATCTGGACTTCTCCGATAAACGCCGGTTACATGACGACTGCCATTTGCGATGCCGTCAAAGCGGCTGATCCCGCCAATGCGGAATTTTACGACCAGAATACACGGGCGTATCTGGAAAAATTGACCGAGCTTGACGCCCATTTCCGCAGTATAGTCGCGAGCGCGGCCAGAAAAACCATAGTATTCGGCGACCGTTTCCCATTCCGTTATTTCGCGGACGAATACGGCCTTGATTACTACGCGGCCTTCCCCGGATGCTCCACGGAGACCGAGGCAAGCGCCGCTACAGTGGCGTTCTTGATAGACAAGGTGAATGACGAGAAGATCCCTGTGATCTTCCATATTGAACTGGCCAACGAAGACATGGCCAACACCATTGCGGAGGCTACAGGCGCGAAACCATTACTGCTCCACTCTTGCCATAATATTACAAGAGACGAGTTTGTAGGCGGAGTCACCTATTTGGATCTCATGAGCCGGAATCTAGACACTCTCAGGGAGGCATTGATGTAATAATGGCTTTGATAACATGTGAAAACGTTTCATTCTCCTATGACGGCAATACCGTAGTCAGCGATTTGAACTTCTCCGTCTGCACCGGCGATTATCTATGTGTCGTCGGTGAAAACGGTTCAGGTAAAAGCACGCTGATCAAGGGCTTGCTCCGTCTCAAATCGCCCCAAAGCGGCGCCATACGTATGCACGCGGATCTCAAACCCGGAGAAATCGGCTATCTGCCGCAGCAAACCGCCGCGCAGAAGGATTTCCCCGCCGGCGCCTACGAGGTTGTGCTCTCCGGGCGGCTTGGAAGCCGAGGGATTTTACCCTTCTACTCCCGCGCCGACAAGGAGGCCGCAGTGGAGATCATGAAGCGTTTCGATATATACGATCTTGCCCATCGTTGTTACAGAGAGCTTTCGGGCGGCCAGCAGCAGAGAGTGCTGCTGGCTCGCGCCCTGTGCTCATCCGTCCCAAGTCCCCATAAAAGCAGTAGGATTCATGAGAGCGATGGTTCCCGCACCGATGGCGATCGTACAGGTGGCCACGCCGGAGACGTCCACGCAAGCGGCGGCGTTCGCTCCGGCGGCCTTAAAGTACTTTTACTGGATGAGCCTGATTCGGGGCTTGATCCTGTAGTGACCAACGATCTTTACCGGCAGCTCGACGCCATAAACCGCGAATCAGGTCTGGCTATAATCATGGTTTCACACGATATCCACGGTGCGGTTAGAAACGCCGGAAAGATACTCCATTTGAAGAACAAGCAGATTTTCTTCGGCGAGACCCGTGACTACATTAACACCCCTGCGGCTGCGAAGCTGCTTAAGGAGAGTCCACTATGATCAATTTACTTTTTGAAATGTTCTCTTACAATTTCCTTGTCCGCGCAGTCATAGTCGGCTTATTAGTGTCGCTATGCGCGGCCTTATTGGGCGTAAGCCTAGTGCTTAAACGGTATTCTATGATAGGCGACGGGCTGTCCCACGTTGGCTTCGGCGCTCTGGCCATCGCCACCGCGATGAACGCCGCACCGCTGACTGTTTCGATCCCTGTAGTCGTATTCGCCGCATTCTTACTGCTTCGCATAAGCGAAAACAGCAAGATCAAGGGCGACGCTGCCATCGCCCTCATCTCCACCTCGTCTATAGCTATCGGCGTCATTGTCATATCGCTGACAACCGGCATGAACACCGACGTCTGCAACTACCTCTTCGGCAGCATTCTGGCGATGAGTACGGCGGACGTCAAGCTGAGCATTGCGCTTTCTATCGTTGTGCTTTTAATGTTCCTGCTGTTTTATAATAAAATATTCGCCGTCACCTTTGATGAGACCTATGCCCGGGCTACCGGCGTTAAAAGCGGTCTTTATAATATGCTCATCGCCTTCCTCACCGCCATAACCATAGTGCTCGGTATGCGTATGATGGGTGCAATGCTGATCTCAAGCCTCGTCATCTTTCCTGCGCTTTCTTCCATGCGCGTCTGCAAGCGCTTCAAAACCGTCACCATATGTTCCGCCTTTATCTCCGTAATATGCTTTTTCATCGGAGTAGTAATATCTTACCTCTACGCCACGCCCACCGGGGCAAGCATAGTAATAATCAACGTATTTGTCTTCCTTCTTCTCTGGCTCGCCGGCACAGCGCGAACCAGATTCTTAGAAAGGAAGAAGCCCGCGATTTTTGAAAGGAGCGTATCTTAATGAAAAAAATTGCAATATTACTCATCCTGCCGCTGTTTTTGCTCAGCCTGTCCGCCTGTTCAAGCGTCGAGTCATCCGATTCTAACCAAGACGGGCAGAACGCCGCTAACAGCGCAAACAATCCGGCGCAGAGCGCTTCCTCCGGCTCAGACGAAGATGCGGCGGATTCGTCTTATGGCGCTCTATCCCCCCTACAGTCCGCAAATGCCAATAACAATGGAACCCAATCCGTTGACATTTCGTCTTACGGCGATGAGCAAAGCGCTGTAAATCACCCATTGGAAGATGATACAGACTTAAACGCCTCTGAGAACGGTATTATTGACATAAAAGAAAAGATGTTTGCTACACAGATAAATGAAATCTACCTCAACGCCGAGGATTATCTGGGCAAGACATTGCGTTACCAAGGGATGTTTCAGTATCAGCTCTGGCCGGACACCAACGTGGTTTACTGCTATGTCGTAAGAAACGGCCCCGGTTGCTGCGGCACCGACTCCAATCCGGGTTTCGAGGTCGTATGGGACGGCGATTCCCCCAAGGCGGATGATTGGGTTGAGGCCACCGGGGTACTCGAAGCCTATAAAGAGGACGGTTACGATTATCTCAGGGTTCGGCTTTCTTCTCTGGATGTTATGGACGTCCGCGGTGAAGAGACGGTTTATCAGTAGCTTTGTTCGGGCGGCTTGACTTATACTGAACTAATACTGAACTCAGTATTACACCCGTTAGATTGCGCCCATGCCGGGCGCGCCATAATAAATCCCCCGTTTGCGCAGCAAACGGGGGATTCTTTTTGCGGAGGACTCTCTTACTTTATTTTACTTCGTCGCGCTTGGACTTTCAGAGGCTGCGTTTCCCGCCGCCTCACTGTCTGCTGCGGCTTCACCCTCAGCAGTTTCAGTAGCCTCGGCGCTTCCTTCGCTCGCGGCCGCTTCATCCGCTACTGCAGCGGGAGCGGATTGTCCCGCTACGAAATCCTGCACTCCGCAGATTATCTTAGCGGTCTCCTGACGTGTCGCATATGCCAGGGGATCAAACGCGCCGCTTTCACGACCGCTTACTATGCCAAGCTGCTTGAGCATGCTTACCGCGTCTTTAGCGTAGTCCGCTATGAGCGCTGAATCGGGGAATACGCCGCCGTCCGCTGCGGGCAATGTGACCCCGCGCGTGGTCAGGGCGCGATACACGATCGTGCATATATCCTGCCTCGTGATCGTGAGGTTCGGAGCAAAGCTGTCGCTTGAAACGCCTGTGACGATATTGTTGGACGAGGCGATGTCCACAAACTCTTTGTGCCAATCCCCGACGCTTACGTCGCTGAATGTCTTAACGTCGCTTCCGGCGGCGAGTCCCATAGCCAAGCTGATCATCTTGGTGAACTCGGCGCGCGTCACATCGCCGTTCGGGTCTATAGTGCCGTTTGTGCGTCCGCTCATTATGCCGGCCGTCACAAGCTTCTCTACGAAGGGTCTCGCCCAGTCGGCTATGCTCGCCTGATCTGAGTAAGTGGCCAATGGTCCGGTAGGAACATCCACACCGGCTCCCGTGGACGTAGGCGCGTCTACCGCAGGCTGCGTCGTTGTTGCGGGAGGCTGCGGCGTATTATTGGTGGTGGTGTTGCTCGTTCCCGGATTATAAGTCCCTACCGCCTTCCAGTTAGGCGTCAGTGTAAGGTTAGCGTTTACGAGTGTACTAAAGTCATAGACGTTGTCGCCATTCTTCCATCCTAAGAGGTTGTAACCCATGCGGGTGGGCTTGGGGTCTACTATGTCGCTGACCGCCGTACCCTTCTTGACAATCTTGATGAAATCAGCCTTACCGTCGGCGTTATAGTCAAAGCTTACCTTGATTCTGTCCGCTATAGCACTCGCTCCGTCGGCGTTCACCGGAGTGGTCAAGGGAGCGCTGTTATACTTAGTCGGCATAGCCAATGTTTCGGTGGTTTTGGTCGTTCCGCTCGCTCCGTATGTAAGACCGAAGCCGAAATCCCACACATTTCCCTCTGAATCCGTATATGGGGTCATGTCGCGAGGAACATCTTCATACTGTTCTTCAACAGTCGCCATGTCCTTCGGCATCTGCATCGGAAGGAGTCCCTTGGGGCTCGCCGGAACTGTCTGATCCGCCGCCGCTCCGTTCTTTGTCTCTCCGACAATGATATCCAGTACGGCTGCCATCTGGTTTTCGAAATCCAGAAGCACAGCGTCGGCAAGGGGTTCTATATCTTCCAACACCATGGGATTCGTAACCTTCAGCGAGAAGATAAGCGGCTTTTTACTATCCTCTGCGAGTTTGATGTCTTCCAAGAAGTTCGGCAAGGTGGACGGGCTTGTTCCGAAGAAACCCGGAATCGCATCGAAAGGATTCGCTGTCTTGCCTTTGTATGAATTATTCGTTCTGCCTGTAACGTTGCCCTGGGAGTCTCTTATCGGCGCGCCCGCAACGCTCACAGCACGGGAGTCGACAGCCGTATACGCCTTATAGTCAATAGCGGCGGGTTTGAAGGCGATAGAACCGTCACTATTATATGAGCCGCCGCCAAATAGCAGCGAGGATCCGAACACGAGAGCCACATCCGCGTCGCCCGCTTTTGCGGGATCCGTGATCACATTGTCTTCGCCGAAATAGGTCTTTATGAGCGCCAACGCGTCGTCACTCATGGTCTTGGGATTTGTTCTGCCTGAAGCCGCGCCTGGTACGTAAACTTTCACGCCATCCGCAAGCGGAAGCACATTACCCTTGTTCTTGAGAAGCACCGTGGAATCCAGCTGAGCCTGATATCCCGCCTGGACGAAGGCGTCGCTTCCCAGCAGGTCTTCCGCGTCGTCGATATTCACATAGGGATTCTCGAAGAGTCCCGGATTGAATATATTCGTCAGCAGAGCTTTCGTGGACGCCAATATGAACGGCTCAATCTCTGTTTTATCGGCGTTATAAGCATCTACAATAGGTTCTATGGTGTTTAGGCCGCCGAACTGGTTGACGCCGGCGCGCAGCAGCAGATCTGCCCTGCCCTGCCTGTCTGTTCTTGTAAATCCGTCAATACCGGGATGATGATCATCTACGCCCCATATCATGCCCGGCGTCGGGCCGAACATGGATTCACCGGCACTTTCCGAAGGTCCTATGACGTTCCAGTCTGTGCAGACTACGCCGTTGAACTTGTATGCGCCGCGCAGGAGATCGGTGATCATATATTTACTGTAGGCGTTAGCCATATTCAGCGCCGCCTTTGTTGCATTCGACGAGTTCGGTTCGGAACCCGGAACCTGAAGATAGGATATCGTGTAATACGGCATTACCGCAGTGGCCTTTTCCGTCGGTCCCACATCACCGAAAGCGCCGTCCACGAATGGGATCAGATGTGCGTTGAAGTTGCCGCCCGGATATACAGCGTATTTGCCGTATGCATAATGGGCGTCCTGTCCGCCTTCTCCCGCGCCGCCTCCCGGCCAGTGCTTGATCATGGCGTTAACGCTGTATGGTCCCCAACCGTTAGTAGCTTCGGCGTCGAAGCTTCCGTCGTCCTTAATGCTATAGCTGGACTGGAATCCGCGCACGTAGGAGGCTGTCATATCCGCCGCGAGCTTGGGATCCTCGCCGAATGTGCCGTTAAAGCGGCTCCATCTGGGATCCGTAGCTATGTCGATCTGGGGCGACAGCGCCGTGGCTATGCCCATAAGTCTGTATTCTGTGGAAGCGATCTGCCCGAAGTTCAGCATGACTTTAGGATCGAAAGTCGCAGCGATCCCCAGGGAAGACGGCCAAGCGGAGATCCCCGCAGCGTCCAGGCTGTATTCGGCCGTCCCTACGCTGTCCGCACCATGACGCGGATCCGATGAATTGTTGGCGGGTATGCCGTAGTCGCCTGCCTGTCCTTCCAGGTAAGCCTGTACGTTATTCGTCCAGCGGGCGGCGTCAACGGGATCGCTTATCTGCATTACAAGAACGTGGCGCAGATGATCCGCTGTCAAGAACTGTTTCTGAGCCGTTCCGATATATGGATCGTTTACCATCTGATGGCTACTGTAGAGCATAAGTCCCGCCATCTTCTCGATCCCCTTGGTATCCGCTGCCAGCTTAGCCGCGAGATCGTCGACGCGTTCACTGACCGGCAGTGTCCAGTCCTCATAATCGTCAAGTTCTCCGTTGCCGTTCAGATCCTTGAATACCACCAATGTACTATCATAAGAACCAT
Source organism: Eubacteriales Family XIII. Incertae Sedis bacterium (assembly GCA_031264295.1). Taxonomy (GTDB): domain Bacteria; phylum Bacillota; class Clostridia; order Peptostreptococcales; family Anaerovoracaceae; genus JAISED01. The sequence goes on from JAISED010000028.1 coordinate 19,257, forward strand.
CCAGGTATTCTGATATGTCGTCTATCGGAGCGCCGTCCTCGTCAAGCAGCTTTGAAGCCGCTGTGATACCCAGTGTGACGCCCCCGGCAGTAGTAATATCAACAAAAGCAACCTCGGCCTGCCATGCCGCATAAAGGGTTGTATCCGCGGTTATAGCGGTTTTCGAAGTCGCTATGGGATGCGATTCGGAAGCCATTATGCCCATGTAGCTGCCGCTGCTTATGGCGTACCAGCCCTTGAACTCATAGCCAACGCGGCTTATGTCGCCAACGTCCGGCAATGCGACGCCAATCGCGGCGCCGCTGGCTACAGTGATAGTCGCCGGCGTCGTTCCCACGCCGCCGTTAAGGTCGAAAGTCACTGTATGATCCCCTTCGGCGGCGAAAGCGCCTCCTCCAACGGGTAAACAAGCGAAGATCATAGTGAAGCATAAAGCAATATAGAGCAGTCTCTTTATATGTCCGTTCATTCTCATTCCTCCTAAAATTTCACTCTTAGATCATCTGTAAACAGTCCTGCCGCCTGGCGGCCGAACAGCTAATACTGAATCCAGTATTAAAACCAACATAAATCTTTTCCTTATCATCCCCTCTCACAAAATCGTATATTTCTCAAAATTTTTAGACTATACGGGACTTCTAAAAACCTCCCGTGCATTTCCCGGCGAGGAGTTTTGGAAGTTCCCTCAAATAGAATCTCCGCACCGTACAATTATACATGCCAAGAAGGAATATATCAACTTTTTTAACAGGTCGCCCGAAAATGAAATTTAAATGAAATTTAATGGAAATATATTTGTAAACTTCCTGGGAACAAACAAGCTATCGCCCTCTCCGTCATTGAATATGTTCAAGGTGCGGACACACGCACTATAACATATGTATCCGCACCTTGTTGTTTACACTACTGCATATTTACAGGTAAGTACCTATCCGACTCATTGGCTCTATATAGCGGCCTCTAAACGCAGTATCGCTGGAGCCGTTATGGGAGTAGCAACGCAATCTGCTTTTTCTAATTTTCACCATGAGATTGACTACTGCACCGCATTAGATATCATGAACGAGATTCGTATCAGGTAGTTGTCCGGTTCAGTAATAGAAATTTCGTTTAATGGGTATGTTTCCCACGCAGGACCGATTACACTGAGTCCGTGTTTTTCCGCATAGTCTAACATAGAATTATAGAGTGAAGCTCCTTGCCCATAATAGCCACGAGTATAGCCTGTGAGATAAGTCCCCGCAGGACGTTCATTTAGACCGGCAGGCGTCACAAAGAAAAAGTGATCAGGCCTGTCAAATTGGCGTGATTCCAAATGTTCCTTCGATAAGACCGCCCAGATTGGATAATGCATGGGATCTTGTTCCTGCGCTTTAATTGCGTAGTTGCAGAAATCTACTAATGCGTCATCTGTCGTCTTCCCGTCAGAGTAGTCGATTTGTGGGCCAAGTAAGATTGAAACAGAATTCAGCTTCTCAATGTGAATTGCACACCTTTCCGCCGCCATGCCACCACAGATCAAATCATTCAGCACTTTTAACATTCGCTTTTCAGTTTGCAAATTAGCAATTTCATCATCAATGCATGCATCTCTCTCTTGTATAATTGAACAAATTTTGTCAGGAGTACGTTCCTTGATGATCTCAGAAATTTGGCTTAACTTATAGCCCAGATTTAAAAAAACAGAAATAACCCTAATGTCTTGGATCTGTTTCTGTCTATAGTAACGATAGTTGTTTTTTTCGTTTCGACCGGCAGGTTTGAGTAATCCGATACGATCATAGTGGAGTAGTGTGCTGCGCGTCGTTCGCGAAAGCCTAGCAAGGTCACTTATACCGATCTCGGCGGCATGCTCTGATTTCATTCTTCCTCCCTCTTAAATACAAACAGCTACATTTTTGTGACACGTAGAATTGATGAGTTCTCTTCATCATGAGTGACGAAAAATCGATCCATTATAACATTGTTGCTTAGAAGATAAGCCTCTTCACGCCGTTGAAGGATTTTCTTGCTTGAGCCTTGGACTGGGTTGTTCACCCATAAAGCGTTCCTTGCGTTTATAATGATTTCATCACCCAAAGTCTGAAACGAAAACAAATATGTGTCCGCTTTGTTGATATTGCCATACAGGACGCCGGAATTGTAGTCCATAGCATAGATTGAATTATCCTCGTCATTGTCATCAATGACGGAAAAATACAAAAAGCGATCTGTAACTACGCATTTTCGTATATCCTGATTTTCAACGCCAAACAAACGAAATGGAATTTTCTTTACAACAACATCGTTTTCGATATCGTAGATATGAAACTCAGCCTCTTCTGTTACTTTATTAAGTGCTCCGAATGCAATGCGTCCGTTTCGTATTTGCGCGCGGCAGTACGGCGACTGCCTCGCAACCTCATCGCTGGCCACGCGAATCGTTCCTGACGCAATATCTAAAACATATAGGCAAAGTTTTTTCATGTCGTTTTCGTCAAACCAAGCTAAGTATTTGCTATCTGTCTCAAGACAGATAGGATGCCGTTCCTCGCTTATTGTGCGAACGATTGTCAATTCACGACTTTTCAGGTTAAACCTCTCAATCTTACGTTGCTCATTCTCAAACCTTACCCAGAAGAGAGAGTCAGGTGTCGCTCGCAATTCATTAAAGAAGGATGGCTGATCATACGAATATATAAGTTCTTCCTTCCCCGTGTCACCCCGTAGTTCAACGACTTGTGTGAGTCCATCCACTTGACCTGCTGGTATTGGCTTTCCTTTCATATAATAAATCGCGTTCTCATTCGCGGAAATGTCTGATATATTCCACCCCTCATTCGGATTAATCTCAAACTGCTCAATCCTGTACCCATCAACTTCTTCCATGCTATAGCTGCTGATTTTCTCTTGGTTCGCCTGCCCTGTCTGTACCTGCGAATTGATGTCAGAGTTATAGCATCCTTGAAATGCCAAGATTGGTAAAATCAATAGACCTGCCAAAAGCAACAGTCTTTTTTCCTTCATACTAATATACCTCTTTTCTGCCATTAAATATGTTCAAGGTGCGGACACATGCACTATATATGTATCCGCACCTTGGTTACACTACTGCATATTTGCGGATATTAAATACCTACCCGACTCATTAACTATAGACGCAAGCGCCTCCGAACGTGGAACAGATATTATTTTATTGTACTCTTCATTGTAATTGCAGTCCGCAAGTTGAACCTTATCTTTCACCTCATTTAAATTTCTGCTTTAAAGCAGCTGATTTGTTCCATCGCTACATGCTGATCAGGCAATAGCAAATAAATAGTTGAAGAAAGGCGCGGGTAGCGGCCGCCTACTGCTTTGGTTCGACAGTTACTCCTTTTTACATCAAGTATTAATACTCAAAACATCGTTTTAGAGATCAACTGGAATAAATCCAAACCCGCCTTACTTACTATTTCATTCTACACTATGTTGTTGCAATATAGTCAAGTGTTTTTAATTTGTTTTTATATCTTTTTTTACAGGAAATTCTGTGAGGTCTTAAGCTGCATTGACTACCACTTTCTATTGTCCCTATTATCCCCCTATCGCCCGGCGGTCTGTCCAAATCGGTAAATTATAGCGGCGGTCTCAGCGCGCGTAGCGGGTTTCAATGGTTCCAGCATGCCCTCGTCATTTCCGTTGACGAATCCCAGCGCCGTCAGAGCCGCTACGGGAGCGGCGGCGTAATCCGCGATATCGGGACGGTCTGCAAAGGCTTCTAATGAGGATAATGAAACCCCGCCTTCTACTCTACCGGCTGATACAAGCGCGCGATATGATATGGTCATCATGTCCTGACGCGTTATCTGCTCATCCGGTGCAAACATTTTGTCGCCTATACCTGTGATTATTCCCGCGTTCTGAGCCGCGCCGACAGCCGCCCTATAGTAGGCGTTCGGGGCGATATCAATGAATGTAGTATCGGGCGCGTCTTCTGTCTGAAGCCCGAATAGCCCCGTCAGCATGACGACAAAATCCGCTCTTTTGATCATATCGTTCGGGAGGAATTTCCCATCGGGATATCCGTGAATCACGCCTGTCTCAGCAAGCGCGCTTATGTACTCCGCCGCCCAGTGTCCGCCGATATCGCTGAAGTTCACAGATGCGGACTGTCCGTCCTGCCCGGCTTGGTTCGCCGGTTCAGAGCCGGAGTTATTCCCCTGGACGTTTATCCCGGCGCCGGACGCATTCCCCGCCGTTCCTTCGTTCGTCTCCGCGCCTCCGACTGCCGCCGCGGGCGGCAGACCCGTCTCGGGCACGCTGTTCAGATCCTGCATCAGCTTATATAGTTCGGAATTCTCTATAAAAGAATTATATGTGTACATTATATATCCCGCGACTCCGGGCTTGTTTCTGTTATAATCCAGCTGTCTCTTAAGTTCAGACACTCCGTACCACGCGTTGCCCCTGTTGGGGTTGCCTGTTCTGTACGCCGCCTGTCCTATATACAACTTAACGCCGGTTCCTGCGGCGACGTCCGACCACCAATCCACAAGCGTCACGTATTCGGCGACCTCGAAACCGATATTCCAGTATATTTGGGGCGCTATATAATCCATTAGACCGCGCTTGACCCATCCTCTGGTATCGGCGTATTTCTGGGTATACGCCTCACCGCCGCGGGTGTTGCTGCCCAGCGGCGACGTGCCTATGTTTGCCCATATGCCCATAGGACTCACGCCGAATACCATATTTTTGCCGCTCGAATGTACGATATTATACATGTCCGATACAGTGGTTTCCGTATTCGCCCTCCGCCAGTCCGCGAGGGAAAGCCCGCCGCCGTAAGCGGCAAAGGCGGCTGCGTCATTGAATTCCTGTCCCGGATAAAAATAATCGTCAATATGAATGCCGTCCACATTGTAATTGTTAACAATTTCACGAACTCCGTCGGCTATCAACTGTCTTACGCCGGGTTCTCCCGGATTCCAATACATTTTTCCGTCATAGACGACTGTCCAATCCGGATGCGCCAAGGCCGGATGATCCGGAGCAAGCTTGGTATTATCGGATGCTTCGGATGTAATCCTGTAGGGGTTAAGCCACGCGTGAAGCTGCATACCGCGCTCGTGAGCGGCTTGTATCATAAATGCGAGCGGATCGAACTGCTCCGCGGGCGCAAGCCCCTGCGTTCCCGTCAGATACTTCGACCACGGGAAAAATGCCGACTTGTATAAAGCGTCCGAAGCCGGGCGCACCTGGAAGAAGATCGCGTTAAACCCCAGAGCCTTTGCATTGTCCAGTATGCGTATCGCGTCGTTTTTAAGCGCCTCCGGGTCTGTCGTAGCCTTTGAGGGGTAATTCAGCGATAACACAGTGGGAACCCATACGCCGCGCAGTTCCGTGTCCGCAGCGAATGCGGCGCCGCTTCCCTGCCCGATGCCTGTGAATACGGTGGTTAGAATCAGCATAAGCGACGCAACGGCGGCGACTAAACGCCTTCCGCCCATATGTAAGCCCGCCGCATACTGCCGCCTTCCATCCGCCGTCTTAGCGGCATATCTTCGCATGTTCATTCCGCATCCTCCTGTTCCGATAGAAATTTATCAATGCTCACCATCTTTACGCACAGACAGAACAGATCCATCGCCTTCTGAAGATCCTCAGTGGATGGGAATGTAGGCGCTATCCGTATATTAGTGTCCCGCGGATCCTTCCCGTAAGGGAATGTCGCACCGGCGCCTGTGAGTACCGTCCCCGCTTCTTTCGCCATCGCTACGACGGCTTTAGCACAGCCCTCTAATGTATCAACCGCGACGAAATAACCGCCCTTGGGCCGCATCCAGGATACCAGTCCTGTCCCGCCCAGTTCCCTTTCGAGGGTATCTGTCACTATATCGAACTTGGGTCTCAACATATCGCCTATCTTACGCATATGAGCACGAATGTTTGACGGGCTTTTCAAAAACTGAACCGCACGCAACTGAGCCAGTTTATCATAACCTATAGTCTGGATATTTATCCGCGCCTGCTGCTCCGTTATATTGGTGGGGCTTGAAGCAACCATACCTATGCCGCCGCCCGGAAATGTGATCTTCGACGTTGAGAAGAAATAATATATCCTGTCCTCATTTCCATTGCGCCGCGCCGCGTCTAGTATATTGGCAATGCTATGTTCTTCATATATATGATGGACTCCATAGGCATTGTCCCAGAAAATCCGAAAATCCTTTGCCTTGGTCTTCATTGCCGCTAAGCGTTCTACCGTCTCGTCACTGTATACAATCCCCTGAGGATTCGAGTAGAGGGGCACGCACCATATCCCTTTCACCGATTCGTCTTCGCTTACAAGACGCTCAACGATATCCATGTCAGGTCCGTTCTCCGTCATGGGAACTGTGATCATCTCAGCGCCAAAGTCCTCGCTCACCGCAAAGTGCCTGTCATATCCCGGACTGGGGCAGAGGAATCTGACCCTCTCCAAGTCCTTCCACGGCCTTTCGCCCAGCGTTCCAAAGAAATACAACCTGCCGAGTATGTCGTGCATGAGCTGTAAACTCGCGTTATTGCCTACAATGATCTGCTCCGGCGCTATGCCCAGCAGTTCCCCGAACAATCTTCTACACTCTGGAATACCTGTGGGCGTCCCATAATTCCGCGCGTCCGTACCGTCTTCACATATATACGAAGCCGGCGCCTCCAGCAGCGCATTGCTGAGATCCAGCACATCCGGCGACGGCTTCCCCCTTGACATATCCAGTTTAATCCCGAGCGCCTTAAATTCATCATACTTTCGGCGGCACTCATCCTTCAATAAACACAAACGCTCTTTTGGGTAATTTTTCCATTCATTCATCTGACATTATCACTCCTTTTATATTATTATGTATATTATTCTGATAAACCCACGCGATCTCCGTCAAGACCGCCGTCTAGTAGAAATATCATATAAAAATATTTACGTATCGTCAATGGTTCAACATAAAAAACTTGTAAATGCTAAAAACCTGTTTAAAAAATCTTTCTAATAGGTTTGAAAGATTTACGTGAAAAGCACGCGAAAAAGAATTAATTATTTTAATAAAAGCTATTGACAATTTATTTAAATCGTTTAAAATTATATTAGCACTCACCGCTAATGAGTGCTAACAGCCTGGTGGCCGTATCAAGAAGTAGATCGGCAGCTGCGTCGGGAAGCAGCCCGATGGCCGTATCGGGAAGCAGCTCGGCAAACAGGAGGCGCACAGGCAGACAAGCCCACAGACAGAACTCGCGCGGCGTATTCATCTCAGCGTGACAGTGGACATGCGGGCAGGGCAGCAGGTATATTAAGCATAATGCTTTATTGTTAATCATTTGCATAACAGAAGGGAGATAAAAAGAATGAGTTTCGCAATTCAACCGTTAGGCGACAGGGTCGTGATTAAGAGGCTTGAAGCTGAAGAAAAGACAAAGAGCGGGATCGTTCTGCCGGGGCAGGCGAAAGAGCAGCCCCAGATGGCGGAGGTCATAGCCGCGGGTCCGGGAACAGAGGACGTAAAGATTGAAGTTAAGGAAAAGGATATTGTGATTTTCTCGAAATACGCGGGAACAGAAATCAAATATGAAGGAGAGGAATATACGATCCTGTCTCAGAAGGATATCCTCGCGATAGTAAAATAGGTTAAATGTATAAACAGGCGCCGACGAACCGGCAGGGAGTCAGGGCGGCAATAAATAAGGAGGGTTTATAGAAATGGCGAAAGACATAAATTTTGGTGAAGAGGTAAGAAGGAAGCTGCAATCGGGTGTCGATCAGCTTGCCGATACGGTAAAGATCACAATGGGACCGAAGGGTCGGAATGTATTACTTGAGAAGAAATACGGATATCCGTCTATAACAAATGACGGCGTAACGATAGCCAAAGAGATCGAGGTTGACGATCCGTTTGAAAATATGGGAGCGCAGCTCGTTAAAGAAGTGGCGACGAAGACCAACGACGTGGCTGGCGACGGAACGACTACCGCTACCCTGCTCGCGCAGATCATTGTAAAAGAGGGCTTCAAGAATGTTGCCGCAGGCGCTAATCCTATGATACTGAAGAGAGGCATACAGGGCGCTGTGGACGTCGCCGTCGAAGAGATCAAGGCGCTCGCTCAGAAAGTAGAGACCAAGGAAAAGATCGCTCAGGTCGCGTCCGTGTCGGCCAGCGATTCTAGCATAGGGGATCTGATTTCCGAGGCTATGGATAAAGTGGGTTCTGAGGGCGTCATAACCGTTGAAGAATCCAAGACTATGGAAACTACGCTTGAGGTCGTTGAAGGTATGCAGTTTGACCGCGGCTATCTGTCCTCGTATATGGTGACGGATACGGAGAAGATGGAAGCCGTTCTGACAAATCCCTACATCCTGCTCACCGACAAGAAGATCTCGAACATTCAGGATATATTGCCGGTTCTTGAGCAGATAGTTCAGCAGGGCAGGAAGCTGCTCATCATAGCGGAGGAAGTGGAAGGCGAAGCTCTGGCGACGCTGATAGTGAACAAGCTCAAGGGAACCTTTGACTGTGTAGCGGTCAAGGCGCCGGGCTTCGGCGACAGGCGTAAGGCCATGATGGAAGATATCGCCATCCTCACGGGCGGCACGGTGATCTCCGAAGAAGTGGGCTATGACATAAAGGAGGCCACACTGGATCTTCTCGGAACCGCGAATCTGGTCAAGGTAAATAAGGAAAACACCGTGATCGTAGACGGCGCGGGCGACAAGGCGGCGATCAGCGGCCGCGTCAGCCAGATCAAGGCACAGATAGAAGAGACGACATCCGATTTTGACAAAGAAAAGCTTCAAGAGAGGCTTGCCAAGCTTTCAGGCGGCGTCGCCGTTATCAAGGTCGGCGCGGCTACGGAAACCGAACTGAAGGAAAAGAAGCTTAGGATAGAGGACGCGCTCAACGCAACGAGAGCCGCAGTTGAAGAGGGCATCGTATCCGGCGGCGGCGTAGCTTTCGTGAACGCCATTGCGGCCGTCACAAAGTATACCAAGACCCTTTCCGGTGATGAGAGAACAGGAGCCATGATCATCACGAGAGCGCTTGAGGAACCGGTGCGTCAGATCGCTGAAAATGCCGGATATGAAGGCTCTGTTGTTGTCGCGCGTATCAAGAACAGCAAGGCGGGCGTGGGATTCAACGCTATGACCGAGCAGTACACCGATATGATCGGCGCCGGGATTGTCGATCCCGCTAAGGTCACGAGGTCGGCGCTTCAGAACGCGGCGTCGGCGTCAGCGATGCTTTTGACCACCGAAGCCGGAGTTGTGGAAGTCAAGAAGGACGAACCCGCGATGCCGATGGGCGGCGGAATGGGCGGAATGGGCGGCATGATGTAAGCCGCCGGGCAGTCCCGCAAGTTTGCCGATAACGGCGTTATATATAGATATGTTAACATAGCCAAACGCGCCGCAGGTATTAACTGCGGCGCGTTTGGGATCTTTAGACGTCAAGCCTCAGCGTGTCTGGTGATTCGTCACGTTTTCACCGCAAAACAATAAAAACTGTCGGCAGGAGCGGCGCAAGCTCCTTAGCCGACAGTCTTGGTATTACCCTATGGTGCATTTTCCAATTATATTCGATCCGAGTACCCCTATGTGGTGATCGATGTCGGTTGGAATCCCGATGTATATTATTAAGACCGAGCGCAGCGGGCGGTAACTTAATGCAGGTTTTGACATTAATTATAAAACCCCTTTTGAAACAGCGGAATCGGCAGACCCATTTTATAAAAGGTGTTACATAACCCAAAAGGTGTACTTATCCGCTGACCTGCATATTCCTAACCGCAATTGCACCGTAGCGCACCCCCTGTCTGCAGTTAAGCCCCTGAACATCACTTGCCCGCTGCGCACCAGCCGTTTGTTGGGCGCATTTGCCTTTAACTATAATTCCCTTATTTCTTCCTTTCGCATCATCACGAAAGCTGTTGCAGTCTATTTACCTGTCGGCTTAACCATTTGGTAAAGCAACGACGTGCCTTTCATCCAGTCCTCCATTGTTATCGGATCAACCGTGAAGTTACGTATGGCGGCGCTGAAACAGAAATTTGCCAGCAATACTACAAACGCGTCGATATCAAGCGGTTCTATCCTGCCCAGTTCCAACATGCGTTCTAACAGCTTCGCAGTGAAATTTATCGGCAGACTGAATATACATTCCTTTAAAAATTCCTCGCTCCGCTTATCGGTTCTGCTTTCCACAGCGGCTATAGTAACCACGCGATCCATAATTTCTTGGTCTTCCGGTTCGAAGAAGAAGTTTGTCTTTGTCAAAACCTCGAAAGGTGGAGCAGTTTCGGCAAGTTTATAAAGCTCGTCGAGATCCGGAAGCACCTTACCCATCTTCTCTTTGTACAAATCATAGATGCTTGTCAGAATGTCGTCCTTCGAAGCAAAGTGGCTATACAAGGAAGCCGATTTTATATGAACCGCATTAGCGATATCCCTAGTTGAAACCCTGTAATACCCATACTCCGAAAACATGATGATCGCTGACTCGATGATTTTTTGCTTAGTATTGACCTTTTTTCGACTTCCATCATGCGTATCTTTCATTACTAACCTCTTCATTCTTAGTATACCTAACGAGCGTTCGGTTGTCAACACATATTTTTATTTTTTTAAAAAAAATATGTTTAAATTAAAATAAATGCAAGGGCGTTAACCGGAGCTTGCCTAAGGTTCATCCGTCCACTTTATGAATGTCTTATGCGTCACGCCCAGCTCTTTAGCGGCCATTCTCGCGGAGATCTCGTTTCGCCGCCAAGACCTTATCACTTTAGACAGTTCTTCCGGTCTTTCTATGGGAGGTCTGCCGAACCGCGTGCCTTTAGCCTTGGCTATAGCTATCCCCTCGGCTTGACGCTGTCGGTTATAGGCGCGTTCGGTCTCGGCGACATAGCTTAAGAGCTGCAGCACTATATCGGAAATAAGCGTTCCCGTGAGATCGAGCTCGTTCTGCCGTGTATCCAACAGCGGCATGTCGATCACCACAATGGACGCGCGTATTTCCTTGGTGATAACCCGCCATTGCTCAATAATTTCTGTGTAATTTCTTCCCAAACGGTCAATGCTCTTGATAAACAACACATCGCCGGGTTTCAAGCACCGTAAAAGGCGCTTATACTCCGGGCGTTCAAAGTCTTTCCCGGATTGCTTGTCCAAAAAAATATTTTTTTCCGAAACGCCATACTGTGTTAACGCCAATAATTGGCGGTCTTCTCTCTGATCTTTGGTAGATACACGAGCATATCCATAACAGGTCGGCTGCTGTTGATTTACTTTGGCTGCTTTCATAACTCTCCTCCTGTGTATTCGTTATCTGAATCAATTATACAGGGGAAAGCATATAAATGAGAAGCATTATTTGTGCAAAAGTTGTAAAAATATGTGTGATCTGGTTAAACTTTAATACAAATGTTCGTCTACGGCAATTTGGAGTGGGTTTATCGACTATCAAAACAATCATTGAAATTTAGCGCTTTAAACACGCTTTTTAGTCTAGGCTAACGGCCAATTTGGAGCAATATTGTCGACTAATAAAATAATTTCAAAAACCGATATTTCTCACCTGCTTTTCGCCGCGCACTTGCAGGCTATGCCGTTCGTCCGCGCCGACCATAGATCATATAGTACAAACTGGGTATCACCAACATGGTCGATAGGGTGGAGACGAGCATACCCATGACTACGGTAGTCGCCAGCGGCGCCCACAGCGTACCGCCGACAAACATCATCGGCAACAGTGAGATCACGGTGGTCACCATGCCGATCAATATAGGGCGCAGCCGGATTATAGCGGCTGTATATACTGCCGTTCGCGTATCGGCGCCTGCGCCCTCCTGCGTCTTTACATACGAAAGAAGCACTATACCGTTATTAACCACGACGCCCATAAGACTTATAGCGCCGAGCAGCGCCATGAAGCCTATCGGGTAACCGAACAGCCGCAGCCCGCATATGATGCCGATGAGCGAGAGCGGGATTGTACCCATGATGATGAGAGGGCTGATTAAATCGCCGAATTGCAAGGCCAAAATAATGTAAATAATAATGGCGGCAAGGATGGCGGGCATGACCATCGAGCCGAGCGTATCGCGCGCAAACTCATTCTCGCCGCCGAAGCTAAGCGTGCATGCCTCGGGCAGAACATAATCGCGAAGCGCGTTTTCGCACGCTGCCATTACGACGGTCGCTCCAACCTCCTGCGTTGGAATGAGGCCTACCGTAATGGTTCGCTGCCCGTCGCGCCGCACGATCTGATTCAGCGCGGTGGCGGTCTCTGTTCGCACTAATTGGCGCAGCGGCACGTGCGCGCCCGTGACTTGTGATGCGACAAAAATCCGTTCAAGCGCCTCCCTGCTCTCCATCTGCGCATCATCAACCCGTAAAATGATGGGGATGGGGTCGCGGCGCAGATCCTCATCTTTCAGCTTGGAAACCTCCAAACCGTTAACCGCCATGCGTACTGTTGACGCGATATCATGATTGGTGACGCCGACCAAGGCCGCTTTTTCCTCACTCACAGTCAGTTTAAGCTCATAAGAGTCATGGCCGTAGTCGAGTTCCGTTTGCGCCACACCGTCAACGGAAGCCAGCAGCGCCTCTATTTCTTCAGCCGTTCGCCGCAATACGGGGATCTCGTCGCCTGTGACACGGATTTGTACAGGATATGTCTGCGGCATATTGAACTCAAGGAATTTCACCCGAACTACAGCGTCCGGCGCAGCACGTTCGATACGGCGTGATATATCTTCTGCTTCGGCCCGCGCTCCGTTGACTAAAAATTCCGCCTTGTTCGAGCCCTGCCGCGCCGAGGCAAATGTCATGTAGTATTTGGGGAAGCCATCGCCGACCACACAGGCAAAATCCCGCACGGAATCTTCCGCGGCCAGCAGCTCGCCGACGCGGCTTGACAGTTTACTCGTAGCCTCCACCGTATAATCATCAGGCGCCGTGATTTCCAGTGTATACTGCTCACGCTCCAGGGGAGGGAAGACCTGTATGCCAAGTCCGGGAATCAACAAGAACGAGAGCGCCAGAGCGGAGGCGAAAATAAAAATCGTGCGGCGGGGACGATCCAGCACAGAGCGCAGTGCGCGTGCAAAGAAACGGGACGATGCGGCTTCTTTTTTCTGGGGCTTCAGGCGAAGGTATTTGTGCGCCGTCGCCGGTACGACCGTGAGCGCAGTGAGATACGATACCGCCAGTGCTACGGACACTAAAATCGGCAGGCTGTAGGCGAATTTACCGGCGACGCCCTGCATAAGCGCGAGAGGTAAAAAAGAAGCTATCGTCGTCAGCGTCGACGTAAGTATGGGCGTCGTCACCTCTCGTACCCCGGTTGTACTGGCGGTGAAGCGATCGTGACCGTTCTCCAAATAGAGATATATGTTTTCATTCGCGACTACGCCGTTAGCCACCAGCAGGCTGAGGGAGATGATGAGCGAAGCGACGGACACCTGATGCAGAGGTATACGCAGCAGCAACATCGCGGCCAGCACGGACGCGACGACGAGGGCAATCGGGAAAGACACTATTGCCGCACTCCTGTAACCCATAGCAAATCCGACCACAATGACGACAAGCAGTACGGCAGCGATGAAATTCTGTAAAAACAAGTCAATCGCTTCCTGCGTGGATATAGATTGATCCGTCAGCATTGTGAGGGAAACGTCAGGCGGCAGCCCGAGTTGAAACAGGTCTGTTTGCTCACGAACCCTGCGGCCGATATCTACGATATTGTCGTCCTCAGCGTATTTTACGCCCATTAAGATACCGGGAACGCCGCCGATGAAAGCCATGACTCGGTCTTTTTTTTCTGCCCGCGTGACCTCCGCCACATGGCGCAAAGCTACAGGCAAACCCGTATCCCGCGATACGGAGATGATGATATTGCTCAACTCATCTACTGATGAGTATTCGCCGTTCAGACGAACAGGGATGTTGCGCCCGGCCAAATCCAGACTGCCGCCGGGTAAGCTGACATTGCCGGCGGCGATCACTGTAGCCAGCGACAACGGCGCCAGGTCATACTGCTCCAGCCGCGTCGGATCCAGCCGAACCAGGATTTCTTCCTGCGTTTCTCCCACGAAATCCACAGTCGTCACCCCTGCGGTCCGCTGTAAAATGCTTTGCAGCGTCATGGCGTTTTCATGCAATTCCGCGGGTCTTGCCGTATCGGAAGAGATACCTATCACCATACTGTAAGCTGAGGAAAGGTCGGTATGTACTACAGGTTTCTGCGCCTCAGCCGGTAATTCAGGTTCGGCTCGGCTGACACAGTCCCTTATTTCGGAATATTTCTCACGAATCTCCGCGTCACGCATATCTTCCAAATATACGGTGATCAGGCAGACATTAGGCATGGCTGTGCTCTGCACATAGTCCAGCCCTTCAAGGCTCGCCAACTCCTTTTCCAGTGGACGAACAATGGATTTTTCAACATCCGCAGGACTTGCGCCGGGATACACACACTGTATGATGGCAGCGGGCGCGACGACAGACGGGTTTTCCTGACGACTGAGCATTGTGAAAGAAATGACGCCTCCGAGCAACAGCACGCCGGAAAACATAGCTATCATACTTTTATGCTGCACACACCAGGCGATCATAAGGGCTTCACCTCATCTCCATCTTGCAGCTTGGATTGACCTTCCACGATCAGACTGTCGCCGACGGCAAGGCCGGAACGCACCTCTACCCTGTCGCCCAAGATCTCGCCCGTTTCGACCTGTCGGCGGCGGGCGACTCCGGCGTCATAGACATAAACGACATCGCTCGCCGCTAGGTGGAGAACGCTGGAAACGGGAACCAATATATATTCACGTCCCGGAAGCTCCAGGCTTACCTGAGTGATCATCCCCGCCCGCAGCCGCCCGTCCGGATTTTCAAGACGAACCCTGCCCGTAAAGTTACGCGTCATACTGTCGGCCAAGGCGCCGATTTCCTCAAGCTTGCCATGCCAAGTGTCTTCAGCGCCGTAGACATATACCTCTGCCGCCAGATCGGGGGTCAAGCGAGAAGCCTCGGCGTCCGTCAGACCGACTTCCGCCCACATTTCGGCAGTACGGCCCAGAGCGAGCACCGGATAGCCTGCCGCCGTGCTTTCACCGGACGCGGCGATCACCTGCAGTACTTGGCCGTCCCACGGACTCGTGATCTCTGTGGCCTCTAGATTCGACAGGGGTAGATCGTAAGCCGCCTGCGCACGCTCAGCTTCGGCGCGGCCTACCCGCAGGGCTTCGGTCGCCTGGGTGACGGCGGCCTCGTCCACCGCCTTTTTCGCGGTAATCTCATCCATATTAATGGCTGTGGCGGCGCCTTCCTTATACAATTCCGCTATTCTGTCATAGTTAGCCAGTGTTAAGTCAAGCTGAGCCTGTGCCTGACTGAGCTGAGCCGGTAAAATTCGCTCCGCCTGCGCCTTCGCCGATTGCAAGGCCGCAGCTGCGGCGCGTACCTGAATTTCATAATCTACGGGCTGTAAACGAGCGAGCAGCTGGCCGGCTGTGACTGTATCGCCGGCATGGACGTATATGTCCTCAATAACGCCCGCCACCTTAAAGGATAGTTTTGTCGTTTCCGCAGGCGCGATCTGCCCGCTCCAAACCATTTCTTCCGCTATTATCTCTGAGGTCACGGGCATGACGCTTACACTCTGCGGCGGATCGGCGACCGTTGAGGCGCTGTTGCAGCCGGTCAGAAGTAAAACTAAAGCAAATATAAACGCCGGCAGCAAAGCGCTCACGCCGCCGGGCGGTGTTAATCCGGCCGCAGCTGTTTCGCCTGGCGGTGTTACATCAGCCGCAGCTACTTCGCCATGCGGTGTTACATCAGCCGCAGCTACTTCGCCGGGCGGTGTTATGTCAGCCGCGGTTGCCCCGCCGCCAGATTTTGTTACTTCAGCCTTAGCTGTTTTTTGTACTGAGATATCCACGATAAGCCTCCTTCGTACTGGGTTCAGTATTAGACGGCAAAAGAATACCAAGCGTGATAATTTTTATGGCTTATATGCTATTGGTATATTATAATTGTATTACAATTGACGATTAAAAGCAATAGACAATCTTACTCAGACGTGTGTTGAATAACGAAAGCTTTAATAGGCAAGCTCCGGAAACCTGACGAGGGTTTCCGGAGCTTGCCTATAATACTGAACTCAGTAGTCCCCCGAGCTATCGGTTTTTAACATCTTTTTTTAACCTGGCGATCAGCAATATCGCAAGTAAGGTGGCGGCGGCTATAATCATGACATTAAAAAGCATGGTATAGTCCTGCGTGTCCGGCTCATTTTATGCGCACGGTTGGCATCAGCCGTAGTATGCGGCGATCTCTTCCTTCGTCAGGGGCTGTCCCCCGCAACCGTACATGACGGTGAAGGGGCACGGATACCCGGCGGCCACCTTTACATTGATGATGGACGGCTTACCCGAAGCGTAAGCTCGTCTGATCGCCGGTTTAACCTCATTTATATCTTCCACATATTCGCCGTATCCACCGAAAACCTCGGCGATCTTTTCATATCTCCGCTCCACAAGCGTCGTGGCTATATATCCGTCCTTTACTTCATCTGCGCTTCGCATAGTTTCGGCCATCTTGACCATGCCCCATTGGGCGTCATTGGAGACGACGCAGATCACGGGGATTCCGAATCTGGCCATCGTGTCGAATTCACCCAGATAAAAGCCTATGCTCCCATCGCCTGTATATTCAAGTACCGGCTTGCCGTGAGCGAACCACTGCCCTATCGCGAAGCCTTGGCCGACGCCGATGGTGCCGTTGGCGGCATAAGCGGCGATCTGTCCCGGCCTCCGCGCCCTCACAGTGCGCAGGAACCACTCGTAAGCATCTCCGCCGTCGACCGCCACTGACCAGTCAGGCGCCTCCTCATTGAGAAAGTCGCTCACTTCCGCAGCCAGACGCGCCGGGTGCATGGGATTTATGTCTTTAAACTGATATCCCTCATTCCAGTCGGCTCTGTAATCATTATGCAATGCTTCGGCTTTCTTCGCCCACTTTCCATCGGCGCGCCCGTGAGATTTAGCCTTTATTGCTGCAAGAAGCTGTCCTGCGCCTGCGCCCGCACCCGCGACTATGCCCACATGAGCGGGACAGTTAAAGCCTATCATCCTCACATCGGGGTGAATTTGGATGAACTTGGCGTTTTCGTTTATCAAGGGGGGCTGACCATTGTTAAGCCTGAAATTCATGGCCGCGGCAAGGTTTATTATGACGTCGGCTTCGCAGAGCGCGCCCTCGCCGATTCTGAACAGCGCGTTGTCCTCGCTGCCGAACCAGCCCCTCGCCATGGTAGTGGCATATACGGGCATATTGAGGTGAGACGACAATGCTTCGACCGCCGCTCTGCCGCCGCCGGAAGTAAAGACTGCCGCGTCGCCCGCCACCAGCACAGGTTGTTTCGCATGTATGAGCAGTTCCGCGGCCTCATCGATCAAACTTGGGTCGCCGAAGGATTGCGTGGAAACGCGGGACTTTTCCGGAAATTTCACATCATCCATATCCAGCGTGGCTTTCATTATATTCACAGGGACTTCAAGATACGCCGGTCCGGGCGCCGCGCCCAGCATTTGCCGGAAGGCCTTTGTAACATACTCGGGTATCCTGTGCGCCTCGAATATTTTAGCCGCCCAAAGGGTATTACTCTTTAGTATGGTCACAGTGTCCATGCCCATGTCCTGTTCAGCGCCTGAATCGAAATCGCCGACCCCGACCGAGGCGGAGATCGTCAATACAGGGGAGCCTGCCGCTCTCGCTTCGAAAACCCCCTGCATCGTCTGCATCACGCCCGGCGTCACCGTAGCCAGCATCACGCCCGGCTTGCCCGTGGCGCGCGCGTATGCGTCGGCGGCGTAAACGCCGGCGTTTTCATGCCTTACGTCAATAACCTTGATCCCCTCGGCTCTGCAACCGTATATGACCGGCATGATCTGCCCGCCGCAAAGCGTGAATATCTGTTCAACACCTTCGTTTTTGAGCTGCCTGGCGAATAATCGCCCTCCATTGACAATCATTTCAATATTCTCCTTGTATAGACCCAATATGACTTCTCTTACACAGAAATAGGATATTCGATTTTTTTCTTCGAATATCCCATAGACTTATCTTCTTTATCTTGTTCGAAATCCAGCACTTACTCGCTGTCGGTTGTCCCATAGCCGCCATTCACGAGGTAGTCGTCAATACCCGCCATGATATTGTTCACGCTCTCCGCGTAACCTCTGGAAAACGTGCCTCTGCTCACATTGCCGGAGCCTTGGTTGTATGCGCTCAACGCCAGACCGACGTTGTCGTCGTACCTGTTAAGTTGGGTTCTTATATACTCAGCCCCCTTGTCTATGCTCGTCTTCGCGTCAAGCAACCGGTCTGTAGTCACTCCCATAGCCGCCGCCGTCTTGGGCATGATCTGCATCAGCCCCGTAGCGCCCGAACGATTCCTCGCGTCCGTTCTGAAATTGCTTTCTTTCTGCGCAACCGCTAACAACAACTTTGTATCAAGATTATTCATCATGGCCGCCCGCTTAAACAGGAAAACAAGTTCCTGACTCCTGCTGACGCTCACATTCTTATTCCTCTGATTTATGTAATCCGCAAGTCCCTTATTGAATCCGGCCTGTGCGGATGGAAAAAAGCTCGCTGCCGGCGTCTCTTCGTGTGTGCTTATGCATATCCCGAGGTTCGGATCGAAATGCAGATCCCAACCCATGGCGTTGTCCGCCATCGTTCTGAGCGGAAGATACAAGATCCCTCCTACCATAATGACCGGCTTACCGCCTAGATCGACCTGCCTGCCGGCGGCATTACTCCCGGCTATGGCGCCGAAGACTCCAGAGGAAGCCGACGCAATCTCTCCGGGTTCAAGCATTGTTACCAATACGCTGTCTTCCGCCCACGCATATACATCGTTGGCGTCATTTTTGAACCGATTATCTCTTATGTTGACAATACTTGCTTCCTTCTTCCACAGCTTGAGTACGTTTCTCTCCCAGTCCATCTCATAGCCAAAGCCCATCAGGTCTCCCATATCAGGCGTCAGCGGCATATACATGAGGTCGTCATAAATGAAGAAAGGATACTGAAGATTGTAATTTACAACCTGTACACCGTTTATTACTATATCTTTCAGGAAAAACTTCCCGTATGCCTCCCCGCTGGCGCTCGCCGGAATCACCGAGCACATGATGATCACTGCTGAAAACAATATTGCCAAAAACTTCTTTAACTTAACCATAATCTATCCCCTTCCCTATAAACATTATAATTATTATAGCAACAGGGAAGGGGATTGTATACCAAATATAAAATTTTCAGAATATTCTCACAGTTTAAATCTCTGTTTTTCAAGGCCTATGGCAATGTGTTTTTTGTGTGAAGAGCCGCATTTGCCCCTGAATGGTCTTTCTATAATAGTCAATTTTCTTCTACAATGACAATATCAGCCGCCGAGTTTTTGTCGTCAGAAACGTCGTACATCCGTACTCTGCTTCTGACATGAACGCTTCCGGCGCCGGCTACAGAATACTTACCGGTTCCCTTACTCAAATAATACACCGTCACTTGTTCCTTCATCTCAAAGACATCGTCGCCTAGCGTAAGCACATTCCCCGACTTCTCCGATATTTCAGTGAAGTCGCCATTGCTTCCGATTTCCTTAACACTGGATATGATCGGCACATTAAATCTGCCGTCAACCGACGCCACGCTGACAACCTTACCGTTTCTGAGTCGGAATTCGTACACCTGCCCCTTTGTATAGTCCGCGCTCCCTGGAATATTTACATTCGCCAGTTCTGTCGAACCTTGCCAGAGTATCTCTCTGCCGGCGGAAAGCGTCGAAAATCCGTCTACTGCGTTATTTTCACCGTCGGATGTTTTAGAAATCCCGTTTATCACACCATAAGCGTATCCGCTGAATCCGACATCATTCGGCATAATGATTTTCGAGATCTTGCCGTCCGTCGTCTCATACCATGCGGGCGTCTCCACATTCTTGTACTTATACACATTCCCAGTCAGGTAGTCGGCGCTTTTGTCCGATAATTCCATACCGCTTCTGTACTCCGCCCTGATCTTGTACGTGTACACTACCGCATTCGACGCGATTTCCTTGCCGTTGAATGTATGTATATTCGCATCAAACTTGGCGTTAGAGATGTAGCTCAAGTCCCCGCTCGCAGGAGATGCTTGAGTCCCTTGCCCGTTTGACGGCGAGCCGGAGGAACCGGACGACTCAGACGGTGATCCGGAAGACGAAGATGATGATCCGGAAGACGAAGATGATGATCCGGACGGCTCGGAAGACAAGGCCGCCTGACCCATAGCCTCTATCTTCGAAAGCACATTATATACCAACTGAGCCGCCATCCACTTGTCGGCGTATTGGGGCAACGGGGCTGTTATACCATCCAGCGCGTTGATATCGCCCGCCTTTGCTATATAATTTTCCGGCCACTTCCCTCCTATTTCGCTGTCTATGTAACCCGCCGCGCGCATCGTCATAGTGATCAACTCATTCATAGTTACGTTATTGCCGGGTCTGAAATCACCTTCGGGGTATCCCGCAACCACGCCCCTTTCAACCGCGTAGGCGATATAGCCTTCCGCCCAGTCATAGCCCAGCATGTCCGGAAATCCGCTCTTCTTCGCGTCTTGAGTAGCCGTTCCGTCCACCTGGGCGATCGGCGCTTGCATAGCCTTTACTATTATTGTGCAGATCTGCGCCCGTGTTAGCTTAGTGTCGGGATAGAAATTCCCGTCCGGATCCCCGGTTATGACGTCTTTATCCGCCAATGCCGTTACTGCTCTTTCATAAGGCTTACCCGCGATATCCGGCGGAACCGCCGCTCCATAGACAAAGCCCGTTGCACACAGCACAAATGCCGTCGCCAATGAGATAAGGCGAAAGGCCGCAGTTCTTGATTTTTTTCCTATAGTCTTCATACTTGCCCCCATTCCATTAATATCCGGTTTCAGATAATATCAAATACAGAGTTGCTGGTCTGCGATACCGCAATAGACATGCCGCTCTTAAGCATAAATGACGGTATCGTAGCGCTTAATGTCACTGCGGCGGCGCTTTCGGGCGTGCCCGTGATCTCTATACTCACCCTGCTCATACCTGCGACTATCCTGTCTTTTATCACAGCGCTAAGCCCGTTGGCCGACAATCCGAAAAACCAGTTTGTTACATCGGTATTGGGATATATGTCAACAAACGTGTCATTATACACGTCTATGATCACGTTCTGTGGTTCCAGCGGCGTCCCCGAGGTCCCCTTAATAATGACCTTCCCGAATGTCGCATTGCCCCCTGTAATCGAAGCAAGCGGTTTTTGCGGGATCATACGGTTTGTAATAATGGCTATATCGCCTTTAAGCGCAGGCGCCATCCAATCAGTCACCTCAACGGTTCCGATCAGGTTGTACATGTCCGCGTACTCAATGTAGGCTTTCGGCCACGGTCCTATCAATTCATCCTGTTGACCGCGTTGTATCCTTATGAGAATCGTTATAGCCTCGGCATATGAAACCTCCTTGCCGGGTGCGAATCTCTCATCTCCGACGCCTTTTATCCAGCCCTGTTCATAACACCGATTTATGTAAGCCTCGGCCCAACCGTAACCTTCCAAATCTGTAAAGCGCGACACGTCCTGTCCGACGTTCTGCTGATGCGTGGCTCGTGCCGCTATCGCAGCGAATTCAGCCCTTGTTATGGACTTTTCCGGATGGAAGAGACCATCCGTATCTCCCGTGATCGTCTTGGCGTCTATCAACGCTTTTACCGCACTGAAGTATTTGGTATTCAGAACATCCTGAGGATAAACGCTTGTCGCATCCCATGGATTATAGTTGATGTCGGCCGCGAACGTTGCGCTTCCGACTGCCGTCACAGATAAAACCAGCAACACGGCGCTCATTTTCATTAAAATTTTTTTCATATGCAATTCCATCACCTCCATTTAGATTATACCAAAAAAACCACAAGTTTTCATTACATTGGGGTTACATATTTATAAATTTATATCGTGGGTAATAAAACCCGCCTGCCGCTCGCGTTAGGCAAGGGCAGGCGGGTTTTATGGTTATTAGGTCTGCACCGTCATCGATATACGGCAGTCATTCCTGCGGCTGCGGCTGTCGTCGTGTCAGCCGTCGATCTGTTTCTATGTCTGAGACCGAATAAGCCGCTGTCGTTGTTCTTGCAGATGCTTCAATTTCCGGCAGTTACTCCGGCAGGTGTAGTCGTTTCCGTCCCCGCCGTGATTCCGGCAGGCGTAGTTGCCTCTGCCTCAGCTGCGATTCCGGCAGGCGTAGTTGTCTCCGCCTCAGCCGCCGGCGCAGCTGCGGTGTTCGCCGCCGCATAGTCCATAATGCCGCTTACGATCTTAGCGGTTTCCTCTCTGGTGGCATAAGTTCTCGGATCGAATCTCCCGTCACTGCGTCCGGACACTATGCCGATCTGCTTCAATGCAGCGACCGCATCCTTCGCGTAATCGGATACGAGATCATTGTCCGGGAAGACGCTCCCATCCGCCGGCGGGATGGGGATGTTGAGATTCATCAGCGCGCGATACATTATCACACAGAGATCCTGGCGTGTAATCACGTTATTCGGCGCAAAGCTCGTCTCACTTATCCCCTGTATAAGCCCTCTGGACGACGCTATATCGACAAACTGCTTGTACCAGTCTCCCGCCTTCACATCGTCGTTAAAGACCTTGGGTGTCTCACCCGCTTCTATCTTGAGCGCCAGCACGATCATCTTCGTAAACTCCGCTCTTGTTACATTACCCTTCGGATCAAGCCTTCCGTCGTCACGACCCGAAATTATTCCGTCTGTTATCAGTCTCGCAAAGAAGTTCTGCGCCCAGTCGGCTACCGCCGCGCCGTCAGTGAACGAAGCAAGGGCAGGGGGCAGCGTGCTTACAGGTGCGCTGACATCCGGAGCAGCCGTCGAAGGAGCAGGCGCCGTGCTTGCGCCGCTGCTGCTTCCGCCGCCGACACCGCCGTTATACGAACTTGGTGTTGTGTATCTGAAGCTGCCTTTCAGACCTTGATCGGCGAGCGTTCTCACATCGGATGTATTGCCCACTGTTACAGTGAATACTGTTCCGTCTGCGACTGTCCAGCGATCCGGTCCTTGATAGGCGTCGGCTGCTATCATCTCCTTGAGGATATTGTTGGGGTTGCCGTCGTCATAATACTGCAGATCCCTGAGCTTCAGCGTCATCTTCACTGTCTCGCTGGCGCCCGGCGCTAACAGCTGCGTCTTACCGAAGGCTTTCAGTTCACTTACCGGACGTTTTTCGGTCTGATATGTACTCGCTCCGAGATAAAGCTGTACGACCTCTTTGCCCGGTCTGGAACCCGTATTCGTCACTTTGACACTTACGTCTATCGTGTCGTTCGGGTTATTCTTATTGAATATGTTCTTGCTGACATTCAGATCACTGAAGGCGAAAGTCGTATAGCTCAATCCGTAACCGAACGGATAGGCCACCCTGTCCAGCGTGTTGAATGTGTTGAAGTAACGATATCCCACATAGACACCCTCGTCGTAATACACCGGGTTTGTACCCCATGTAGAGCCCTTATGCGCGTCCGTAGCCATGGCTATAGACGAACTATCCGCGTAAGTTAGCGGGAATGTCTGGGTCAGCTTGCCCGATGGATTCACGGCGCCCTTCAGTGCGTCGGCTATGGATCTGGCGCCCTCGGTTCCCGGCATCCAGACTTCAAGTATGGCATCCGCCTTTTCTCTGAACTCCGTCGTGTTAACGGCGGCGCCCGCGTTTATGAGCACTATCATCTTCTTGCCGGCTTTATGGAAGGCGTCTGCATAAGCTCCGAATACGATCTTCTCCCTTTCTGTAAGGTCGAAATATTCGGCGGTCAAGTCCGCCCCCTCGCCTGTTACACGCGTCAGCACGAATATACCAGCGTCGGCGCTCGCCGCCGCGCTCGCCGCTGCGGTTTCGGCAGCAGCGGCGGCTGTTTTCGCCGCGATAGCAGAGTCTGTCGCTATATTGCCGTCAATCTTCCAATCTACATCGAAGCCGGCCGCTTTAAGAGCTTCATTCAGCGTAGGAGCATACTTGTCCCCTTCGTTGAATTTGACCTGAGCGCTGCCTCTGCCCTGAGTGACAAAGTCGCCGAGGGAAGCGGTATTCCCATACCATCCAAGCTCGTTTAGTTCATCCCACGCAAACTGGCTGGTCACAAGGGCAAGCTTTTCATTGCCCGCGAATGGCAAGACGCCGTTTTCGTTCTTCAGAAGAACCATGCCCTCATCCGATACGCTCTTCGCCACAGGCTTTGACGCGCTGTAAACAGTTGATTTTGCAAAATCATCCGAGCGCTTATTTACGTCTTCCTGCTTAAGATCGCTGTATGTACCGTCTGGTAGCAGTGTACCGTATGTACCCTTGAAGGCGTTAGTCTTAACAATGACACCGAGGATGTTCTTCACACTGCGGTTTACAAGACCGATCCTCCGATTTTTTTCCGCCTGACTGATCGTAGAGTCGTTGATCCAGCTCCAGACGGCTGCTGCATCTCTGTTCGCCTCGCCCAGATCCATCTGAGCTTCCAGATCCGCCGGCGGGTCATAGTCGCCGCCCCAGTCTGACATGACGAAACCGTCGAATCCCCATTCATCACGGAGCAACGTAGTCATCAGCCACTTATGCGCGGTGGCGTTTATGCCGTTCACAGCATTATATGAACCCATATATGACCATGGTTTTACCTCAGCAGCCATCTCAAAGCCGCGCAGGTATATTTCACGCAAGGCGCGTTCTGAAACGACTACATTGCCTTGACCGCGGAAATTCTCCTGATCATTGGCGGCGTAGTGCTTCATGGAAACACCGACGCCATTCGCCTGCACTGCCTTTATGTATGCCGAACCTATGGCGCCTGTGATGAGCGGATCTTCAGAATAATATTCGAAGTCCCTTCCGCCCAGCGGGTTCCTTTGGGTATTCAGTCCGGGAGATAACATTATGTCTACCGCGTAGTGCTCGGCTTCAGCCGCCACTCTCGCACCCAGATTCTCTGTCAGCGCGGTATTCCACGTTGACGCGACGCCCGTCGGCGACATCCACACCGTTGCGTTCTTCCTCATGCGCACCCCTGAAGGTCCGTCTGCAAGTACCAACGCCGGTATTCCGAGACGCGGTATTCCGTAAGTTCCGCCCGCCGGTCCGTTGTTCACAAGGATCGTTGGATCCATTCCGAGTCCGCCGGTTAGATTGATCCTTTCCTCAAGCGACATCTCTGCGATAACCTGATCGATGTTGTTGGCCGTGAGCTTGATCAGGTTGTTGTTGGACAGGTAGAAGAACGTTACCGGTTCGCTGTAGAAAGTTGGAGTTCCCGCTGGATAAACAGTCATAGCCTTTATCACGAAAGCGGTACTCGCCGTAGCGCCCGTTATAGCGATCGGCGCCGAATAAGGCGTCGCGGGTTCAGGTATGTCTTCTGCGTCCACCGTGCCTGTAGTGGAATTATAAGCTACGGTTCCCGTCGAATAGAGTACTGCGCCTCCCGGCACTACAGAAAGGCTTATACCTCCTGTAAGATCCGCCGGCGCATACATGCCGCTGGCCTTTGACGCCGTCGGCGCGTCAGGGGTGACCGTTCCTGTTCCAACGCTCGACTGCGCCCCATCTAATACGACTATGACCTTTATTGTTGAAGGTCCGGTAGGAATTATAGACGAAATTATCCCCCAATAAGGAAGATCCATAATCATCACTTCTTGACTTGAAGTAGTTGGTGTCGTACCATCATCTGTATAATAAGCTTTTACAGTTCCCGCCGCAATATTTTCTGAAGTGATCCACGGATGAATTACGGAAACCTGCGGTCCAAACGCACTCTTACTATATACCACCTCAGGCGCCGGTTCGATCTCCGGCGTATCAGGCGGTTCAGGCGGACTATTGTCCCCGCTGAAATTCAGATACTCATAAGTTACATCAGTGGACGCCACTGCTCCATCGCCTCCGCTGCGTGCGGCCAATGTGAATTTGGGTTCAAGGTAAGTTACGTCTACTGAGACTATATCTATCCAATTAACCTTGTCAGTCGAGTACGCAAATGAATACGTTCCTCCGTCATTGATTACCCTGGCATAGAAATCAGTCGGTATCCCCCCCCATAGCATTGAGCTGCCCACCACCGCTTCAACACCATCCTGTTCCCTGTTGACCGCCATACTAGGCCAGGGGTACGGCACTGGTACGCCAAACTCATTAGGCCACATGAGCACATCATTCTGGATAGTTAAGCATAATGAATCGTCCGCGCCTCCCTCTACTCCCAGAAGTCCCAGCGCACTTCTACTAGGAATCACATCTGACAGTTTAATATGTGCCTCCGCTTCCCAGTTTCCTGCAGCAGGCTGCTTGTAGATATTCTCCGCAGTCGAGCTTGATGTTATCTGCAGCCCTGTGGAATCGTGAAGAACATTGGCGGTATTTGGATTCTCAACAGTCCATTGAGCGCCAAGTTCAGGCGCACCCGTCTTAAAGTCCGACAATATGGGTGGTCTAGCAAACCCGATATTATACTCAACGCTTTTGCCGCCAACTTCCATATCCCTTGCTATAACTTTAGCTATTCCGGGAATACCGGCCGCCTGCACTGCATCATAGGAAATGACTGTCAAAGGATTCGCCTGAGGCGTATAACTGACCACAGGAGCCGTATCGACGCCATATGGAACGGCTACGGAATAGTTGGTATTGCCTTTTTCATAGCCGGACAAAGATTCCCCTCCGACCAAAATATTATCCGGTGTGGGATCCGACTTTACGTAGACCACGAACGTCCCCGTTTCAGTTTTGCCGTTGTATGTAACTGTGGCTTCTACAGTCTCCACACCATAACTCTTCGCCACGAGCAAGCCTCGATCATAGTCTATAGCTCTATCACCAGACTTATGCGCATATGTCACCGTCATACCGTCAGGCAATGGAATGTCCGTTATAGACGGCGCCTGCGTGATAGGCGGCACATTATCCTTTATGGTACGTCCATAGATGCTCTCGTCATTCATCGCCACCGCGATATTCGGGAATATACGCGCCCCTCTGTCAAAGATCAAGCGCTCGGCGATCTGCTTGGCATCGTCACCTGCCTGGTTAGGCTTGAATGTGACCTCTGCGGGTTTCGGCGTGATCTTGCCGTCGGATACTGTGAATTTGATCGAATTTGTATCCACCTCCGCTTTCGAAGCGTCAAGACTCGAACCGGCGATCTCTATCAAATAATCGCCCTCATCGACTGCGTATTTGCTTGATTCCGGATCAAAATACGCAACATCAGCTACCGGCAGCACGAACTCGACCGTTTTGGTTTCATCTGCGCCGATTGTGACCTTCTCAAAGCCTAAAAGACGCCTGAATGGTCTATTATCTCCGTAAGGCGCGTTCGGCTGGGATATGTAGAGCTGAACAACCTCTTCGCCGTCTGCTTCCGACGTGTTTGCAACGTCAACGCTCACTTTCAGCGTATCATCCGCTGCATAACTGTCGCCATCGCCGCTTCCGGTTGATGTTAAACTAATACCGCTGTATACAAATGTCGAATAACTGAGTCCGTAACCGAATGGATACTTGACTCCGCCGGCCTTATAAGCGTCCTTATAATACATATACGTGCGTCCGGGATGGGCGCCGTCCGTGTAATACATATTGTAATCGGTTGTAGGCGGTATGTCTGTCGTCCCTGCGACAACGCTGCCTGCACCGTCCACTTTGTTATGCCACAAAGCTGTAGTCTTTCCGGAAGGATTCTTCTCCCCCGTCAATACCTTCGCGAAACCCGTACCCTTCTGTATGCCCGCGAAGCCCGACCATAGTATGGCGTCAACATAGGGTTCGAACTCTTCTACATTGCTGGGGCCGAAGGTCTCCATGATCACGATAGTTTTTTTGTCGGCTGTCTGCCTCGCATCGCCGATTTGTTTGGCTAACTGCGCCTGACCTCCCGTGAAATTCAGATTTTTCCTGTCCTGCTCCTCATTGGAGTCACTCTGCTCATTTCCAAGCACGACTATAGTGATGTCAGCTGCCACGGCAGCGGTCACAGCATCCTCGTCAATCGTGTTCTTGCCTGCGAGATTAGCCGCCGCGTCAGTAAAGCCGTCGTAACAAACTATACTCCCGCTATCTCCAAGATATCCGGCGTAAGCGTTCCGTATACCTTGCTCTATGCTGACGAAGTTGCTGTTTATAGCCGAGTACGTCGTTTGCGTGCTCGAATATCCGCCCAGATACGTGCCCTTCGCCCAAGGACCTATTATAACTATGCTTGAGCCCTCATCAATAGCGTCGTCACCGGAAATCGCCAGAGGCAGGGTCGCGTCATCATTTTTCAGCATGACTACCGCGTTCTCCGCCACTTCCGCAGCCAATTCGACGCGTTCAGCGGTCTGACGTCCAAAGTCCTTCAGCGCTTTCTCAGTGCTTACCCGATCCGCCGCTTCGGTAACATAAGCAATACTGCCGTCAAACTCACCCAGACGCATACGCGTGGTCATAAGCCTGTGAAGCGATATATCCACTTGATTTTCTGTGAATCTGCCCTTGTCATTTACAGGACTTTCGGTGAGCATAGCCTTCATATTAGTCGCATAGCTGCCGTTGCCCATCGTAAATCCATTGTTGCACTCCAGATCCTCACCGTGAGCCAGAGCCATCGCGAAGGCTTCTGTAGTACTTATAAGCTTTCCGGTATGGGGATTTGTATAATTTTGGCTCGTAATGGTAGATACCGAGTCGCAGTCGGATGTTATATATCCGCTGAATCCCCACGCCTGACGAAGAAGGGTATCCATGAAGTAGCTGCTGTAAGATACCGGATCCCCGTTCACGTTGCTATAGGCCGTCATTACAGAAGTGACGTCTATATTCTGAATGATGTTGCGGTACGGGCGGGTAAAATACTCCCTTATGGAGCGTATGTCAGTCTCCGCGCCGTCATCTCTGCGGTTATCCTCACTGTTGTTAGCTGTATAGTGCTTGATCGTGGTTACAGCATTGAGATAACCCTCGCCTCTGCCATTATCCTTCTTATATGTTCCGTCTTGATTCTTTCCCTCGACGCCCGCTATGAACTGCGTCGCCATTTCGCCCGTAAGGAAGGGATCCTCAGAATAAGATTCATCGTTTCTTCCCCAGCGCGGATCCCTCGACAGATTAACCGTCGGTGAGTAATACGTAAGCTGATATTTGTGATCTGCTGTCGTTTCCCGTATTTCTTCGCCGATCTCTATAGCTTCTCTGTAGTACAAATCCTTGTCCCATGTAGACCCTACAGAATAACTGACCGGATAAGATGTGGAATCTATCGTCTGCGGCGGTCCGCCCACGCCGCCGTTGCGGCTCAGACCGTGTATAGCCTCATTCCACCACTGATAACCCGCTATTCCAAGCCTCGGTATAGCAGCGGAATTCGACCCCGTCAGCTGAGAACCTTTCTCCGCTGTGGTCATACGCGAGATCAGATCAGCCGCACGTTCTTCAAATGTGTACTTCGTTATATCTTGATAGATCGGGATGGGATCCGCCGCCGTTACTGTGTCGGCCTGCAAGCCTGGCAGAATCTGCGTAGCCGGTGAATACGGTATGTAGGTGACTGCAAGAACCAATGATAGCAGTATGGCTGATACCCGTTTCACATTTACCTTATGTGCCTTTTGCATTGTATTAATCCTCCTTGCTAACAAATAAAAAACAGCATTTTCGAACTCATGACTTAGTTCACTACCTCTTTATGTTACCTTCCTATCTCACCTTCTTAACGACCTGCTTACCTCCCTTCATAAAAACCCTTTGAACCTCCTCAAAATTAAAATAAAATATATCAAACCGTCCCGCACGTACAACTCAGACGGTTCATATTATCAGATTCAATGCGCCTTCGGCGCACATTCATATTCAGACATATCCTTAAGCCGTTGCCGTACATAGCACGGGCGGTCTACATATTCAGATTCGGACGCCTTCGGCGCACATTTATAAATGAAAACACAGATTGCCAAATTCTATCATGAACAGAACACTCACATCTGGCAAACCGTTTGCGACAGGTAAAGTATATTACATATTTTAGAAAAAGTAAAGTATAAAAATTCCAGTGTTGCCGCCATTAAAGATCTTGGCTGTACATGTTATTTTTTAACAGTTACTAAGTCCTTGATTTTTTCTTTGTAATCGGCTATAATATAACTAAAGTTGTAGATCAGTCAAAGGAAGAGTATCCATGTATATCAAACGACATATTGAAGAAGTGTTGAAATCGGCGATAAATGAAAAAGGCGCGCTGTGCGTAACCGGCGCACGCCAAGTCGGAAAATCGACTGTACTTAAAACTTTATTTACCGAACACAGAGAATTGACATTGGATGATCGGAGACTTCTCAAACTCGCATTGGAACAGCCGGAAGAATTTTTCGCGCGGTTTGAGCCGCCTGTATTTGTTGACGAGATTCAATATGCGCCTTCGCTTTTCTCATACGTCAAGATGTACATTGATAAAACAGGGGCAAAGGGCGCGTTCGTGCTGTCCGGTTCTCAGCGCTATGAGATGATGTTTAATATGACAGAAAGTTTGGCAGGGCGTGTCAATTTAATCGACCTTTATGGACTTTCTATCCGTGAAATTCTCAAGGACGATTTTTGCGAAGAATTTATGCCGACGCAGGAGTTTCTGAAAAAACGCAAGCCCAAACCGCTTAAATACAATGTAGTGTGGGAGAACATTTGGCGCGGATTCTTCCCGGAAATCGTGGCAAACGGTACAGATTGGTTCCGATTTTATTCAAGTTATGTCAGAACCTATCTTGACCGTGATGTTTCAAAACTGGGACAAGTAGGTGACTTACTGCAATTCGAGAAGTTTATGATTGCGATGGCGGCGCGAACAGGGCAACTGCTTAATATTGCCGATGCAGCAAAAGACACGGGCATCAGCCAGCAGACCGCCGAAAAATGGCTTTCGATCTTGATTGCTTCAAACATTGTTCATGTTTTAAAGCCATATTATAACAATGTTTTAAAAAGGCTGATTAAAACGCCCAAGATATATTTCATGGATACGGGACTTGCAAGCTATTTACTCGGTTGGGATAATGCACAAGTTCTGCAAAACGGATCAATGGCAGGCGCGATGTTTGAGACCTTTGTCATAGGGGAGATCATCAAGTCCTGGGCAAACTCAAACGGCGTAACGCCCAATATGAACTTTTTCTTTTTCCGTGACAAAGATGGCAATGAGATCGATCTGCTCATAAAACGTAACGGCATTCTTTATCCCATTGAAATAAAAAAGCACATCAACTGTGACAAGAACGATATAAGCGCATTCAAGCAACTTGATAAAATCCCTGATATGAAACGTGGTGAGGGTTGTGTCTTGTGTATGGCAGATGATATCTTCCCGATCACAGCCACCGACATGGCAGTTGGCGTTCGGTATCTGTAATACGGGTTCCACCGAATCTATAATGAACCCATAAGTTGAGGTTTTCCATTATTATAGGCCTTACGGCCTCACCCATTGAAATCTCACTTCTCGCTGAACACCCCATGGGGGCAAGCCTTAATACACTTCTTGCATCCGATACATTCTCCAGGATTCTCTATGGCGATGTGCTTATGCCATAAGCCGCCGGCTTTTACTATTATATGTTTCGGGCAGACCTTGACGCACCGCCAACACGCGGTACATTTCCGGGTATTTGTCCAAATATGGACTGTGCTGAGTCCGTTTAATTGTTTTCTTTGAGTTTTCATCTTAGTCTCCTTTTATTCACTTATATTCGCCCGCTTATTCACTTATATTCGCCCGTTTAGCTTCCGGTATTCATTTATATTCGTCTGCTTAGTTTACGGTATTCATCTGTTTAACTTGTACTTGATTAAGTATTACCGGTTCTTCTCGCTCCGCGCAAAGAAGTACGTGCCGGCGATCAGGCATACTATAGTCAAAATCGCGATTGCAGCTAAATTAATCATGGGATTGAACATTACTATGCTGTCGTACTCCGGACTTCCGGTGTTTACCACCGCGCGCGCCAAATCAAGGCAGTAGGTCATGGGCATAAATCGCGATAGTACCATTAACACGCCGTCTGAATGGTTGATCGGGATAATGGCGCCTGAGAGGAACATCTGCGGCATTGCAAATAGCATAACCGCCATGTTTGCAGTTCTTCTACTCTTAATCACGCCGATTATTATCATTGCCATGGCGCCTCCGGACAGGCAGAACAGCGGTGAAAGCGCGAGGATCAGAAGCAGCTTCCCGGCAGAGAGGGTGATGCCCATCATCAGCCCGACTATCAGTGTCCCCACCATGCCCACAAGCGCCCCGAAGGACGCGCCCAGTATTTTGCCTACCACAATGGAGTAACGCGACACAGGCGATACAAGCATTTCCTGGTTGAAATCCGTTTCGCGGTCTTCAACAAGGGAAGTCATATTCATGGATACCGTCATAAACAGCATCGCCACAAGCATACCTACGAGCATGAAACTGCCGAAGTCGAAGTTCAAACCGCCTGTCATATTCTGCATGAGATTCCCGCCTATCATGCCCATCATCATGAGAGGCATGGCGAGGCTTGTGATCAAGCTGCCCGGCGATTTAAATAAAAGCGTGACGTCACGCGCCGTAACTGTCAGGATAGTGTTGAGTTCCCTGAAAACCCGCGAATTTTTTCGCTCCATAATTAAAACCCCCATGCTACAGTGTCTCCGTTCAAAAATTCAACATACGCATCTTCCAATGACGGCAGGCATATTTTCGGCGCCGGGTCAAAGCTGACCGCGCGCTTCATTTCTTCCGGCGGAGCGCAAACCGCGATTTCGCCGTTATTGATAATACAGACATTGTCAACGTGTTCAGCCTCGTCTATGTAGTGCGTGGTAAGAAAAATTGTCGTACCGTAATGCTTGCGCGTTTCGTCAATGTACTCCCACAGGCTGCGCCTGCTCACCGCGTCAAGCCCCTGCGTCGGTTCGTCGAGAAAAAGCACGTCAGGCGTGTGAATCAGGCTGCGGATGATCTCCAGCTTGCGCTGCATGCCGCCCGATAATTTCTTTACGGGTTTGGACAACACATCTTGAAGGCCGACGATTTCCGCGAGTTCTGCCACCTTTTTGCGGTAGGCGGCAGGCATTAATCTGAATGTCGGATAATACGCGCACATCCCGTAAAGACAAGCATGGAAACGGATATTTTCCTCCGCTGAAAGGTTTGGATCGAGACTGGGCTGCTGGAATATGATACCTATCTTTTCGCGTACCTGCCGCGCGTCCTTTTCTACATCGAAACCGGCGATTCTCACCTCACCCGAGGTTTTCGACAGCATTGTGGTAAGAATTGAAATCGTAGTGGTCTTTCCCGCGCCGTTCGGGCCTAGAAACGCGAAGAACTCGCCGCTGTTCACCGAGAAGCTGATGCCTTTCACACTCGGCTCTTTTGCGCCCTTGTACTGTTTGACAAGGTTATTTACTTCAATGACTTTGCTCATAAAAACACCTCCGTTCCTTTGATAACTCTATCATATAGTCTCAAATCAATTCGTTTGATGACTGTATCATATAGTCTCAAATTAAACGGAGGTTAAAGTTAACTTAAACGTACTGTAAACTGTTTCGGCCTTGTGTAATTTCCGGCTTAGCCGGAGTTCAGTATTATGCCCGGCAGAAAGATCGCAAAGCTAGTACCCTTGCCTGTTTCGCTATCAACAGATATATGTCCGCCGTGAAGCTCCACAATTTTTTTTACGAGGGACAGTCCTAGGCCATTACCGCCCAGACCGCGATCGCGTGCTTTATCTACCTTATAAAATCGCTCGAAGATGTGCGGCAAATCGTTTTTGGATATACCGACGCCTGTATCGGCAACTTTTACAGTATTTTCTTTGAGTGAAACATAGACAAGGCCGTTTTCAGGCGTGAATTTTATCGCATTGACGAGCAGATTTATCCATACCTGTGATAGGAGTTCCTCATCGCCGCATATCATATACTTGGGCAGAACCGCCTCAACCGTCAGATGCTTTGCCGACCACTGCGGCTCAAGGGTTAGAATAACGTTTGAGAGCTGTTTGTCAAGCCGAAATTCCGTTTCGATGATGGGATTGTTGTCAAGTGTGGATAATTTCAGCAAGTTCTCGCTCAAACTCGATAGACGCTTACTCTCGGCTTCTATGATCTCAGCGTAGCGCAGCCGCTCGTTCTCAGGCAAGTCCGCTCGCTTCAATAACGCTGCGAAGCCGCTGATGGAAGTCAGGGGGGACTGAATTTCATGGGATACGTTGGATATGAAATCCTGCCGCATCGTTTCCAGATTGCTGAGGTTTTTCGCCATATCGTTAATCGCCGCCGCCAGTCCGCTGGGCATGCTTATGTCCGATGTATCAACAAATACATTGAAGTTGCCTTGAGCGATCTGTTCAAGCGCGTCTGTGAAACGATTGTAGGTGGCGGCGCGCTGTGTCCACCTGTCATGCCAAAAAAATGTCATGAACAGTTTAAGAAGCCCCATGAGCAGCACCATGCCAAACAGTGTGGGCAAAACATGTGTGAAGAAGATTCCCGGCGGTTCACTCATAAATTGAAATATGAGTTTTTCCGCTGCATAAGAAGCCGCTAATTGGGTCAATATATAGGCAGACAGTATTGTAATGAAACCGAAAAACCTTCCGCGTACTTCTTCGTCTCGTTTCCTATCCTTATACGCTTCGTTGTCCCACACCCTTTTCCCTCGCGCCCCGCCGGCGCGTGTCCTTTCCCTATGCAGTTCTTCACCCCGCATTCGCTTCCTGTGCGCCTCACCGTCCAAGTTTCGTCCCCCACGCCGCTTATCATCCCACCGCATCACAAAATCACCTCCAAACGATAACCGAGTCCCCTTACCGTGGTGATTTTAAATCCCGACATTTCAGTGGGAAATCGTTCCCGCAGCCGCCCTATATGCACGTCAAGCGTGCGCTCGTTCCCGTCGAAGTCGTAACCCCATACATCCTCTATCAATTGATCCCGCGGAAACGTGCGTCCGGGAAATCCTGCAAGTTTGAATAGAAGTTCGAATTCTTTGCGCGGTATATCCTCCTTCGTTCCGCCCAGGCATATGGTATAGCTGTTACGGTCGATGGTAACACCGCCGATTTGGATTACTTGAGAGGCTTCGATCTTATACCGCCGCAACAGCGCCCTTACGCGCAGCAGCAATTCATCGCCTTCAAACGGTTTAGTCAGATAATCGTCAGCGCCCGCCTCGAAACCCTTGATCTTTGCGGGAAGTTCACCCTTTGCCGTCAGCATCAATACAGGCAGGTCTTCGTAGTATTTACGTAGATTGCGGCACAGTTCATAACCATCCATATTCGGCATCATCAGATCGATAACAGCGAGATCCGGGTTTTCTACTGTAATAATGCGGAGCGCGCCGCGCCCATCCGTGGCTTCGCAAACATCAAAACCTCCGTTTTTCAGTAAGACACGAACAAGTTCGCGAATGTTCGGGTCGTCGTCCACTATCATAATCTTACTCATTGCAACCTCCATTCCGCCGCTGACGCGCACGGTATAATTTAAATTTATTATATCGCATAAATGTAAATGGAAGTTAAACAATGTGCATATTTTTTCAGACAGCGTCAACTTGTTCTGGATCTAATAAGGTAATGCAAGAAGACCCCCTTGCCGTGATGAGATGTAATCTGTAATAATATTGGATACGGAGGATTTCATTATCATAGCTATATTCTAAATAATGTATAATATGTTTATATACTGCATTTATGTAAATTAATATTTCAGGATACATTTTCACGCTATCAATATTACATAGTATATACGTACTTTTTGCTTTATATCAATAAAATATATGACGATCATTCACAAGATTCTCTCAAAAACTTACGTTTTTGGTAAGTCGGCAAAAAATTAATTGAAATTTGTATATATTTTTTCTTACAATCATTATAATAAGTGTAGTTGCTGTTAAATAATCCATGGTAGCAAGAAAATACGTCTTACTTGACATTGCTTTGTCAAAAAATTGCGAGGAGGTTTGGTTATGCAAAGAATTGGCGATAGAATCAAAGAACTGCGCACCTATCGTGGTATGACGCAGAAGGAACTTGCAGAATCCGTTGGGGTGAAGGAAGCGACATTGTCGCGCTATGAAAACGATCAACGGATTCAGAGTTGGGAGATACTTAGCCAAATTGCGGACGTGTTTGACACCAGTGTGGATTATTTACTGTGTAGAACGGCCGAACCTGCGCCTTTTCGCAGCATTATGCTGAATGAAAGCATTGAAACCCGAAAGATTAAATTTTACCAATATTATAGGCAGTTAAACAAATATGAGCGCGAAATACTCGTGGAAAGAGCGCTTACATTAGCAGAATATTCCGTTAGTGTACAAGACGAGACTTGAGCAACGAATACAACGAACGCATTGGCTCAACAAATGCTCAACAAATGCATCAAATTTCTGATTGATTCCGCGTCCACCGACTGATATAATTGATTGGTTAGCTCTTGCACAATACAATTTAAAGTTTTAATACTGAACGGCGGATGACAATTTTGATAAAACAGCGTAATTTCAATCCTGAAACAGGTATAAAGATATTTATAGTTATTTCGGCTCTTGTGGGTCTGGCGATGGGTCTCAGTGACGCCCTTTTCGCAAATTATTTTAAGGAAGCTTACGCGATCAACGCTCAGCAGCGCGGTTTCATTGAAATTCCGCGCGAGCTGCCGGGAATTCTGTCCATCATCTTCATAGCGGCGCTTTCGAAATTCGGCGATATTCGCGCCGCCGTCGCCGCTCAGCTGATGAGCGTCGGCGGCATGATCGTCCTCGGTATATCAAGACCTTCGTATTCCATAATGCTGCTTTTCCTATTCATATACTCATCAGGCGTACATATGTATATACCCCTCGGCGACAGTATCGGTCTGTCTCTCTCTAAAGGCAATAATATGGGACGCACCTTGGGACGTTTTAACAGTCTGAGGATGGCTTTCCTTATGTTCGCCGGCGTCATTACATTTTTCGGATTCCGAACCGGTTTCTTTGATTTTAATGTTCCGGTCACGGTGTTTCTTGCTTCCGCCGTGTCATTTGGCATCGTGGCGGTGCTGCTCATGGTTTTATATAATTTGAAAAGAGGCGCCGAACATACCAATGGGGCTAAATTCGTATACCGCAAGGAATATCTCCGTTATTATGTAATATGTGCCCTCTTTGGAGGCCGTAAACAGATCATGCTTGTTTACAGCCCGTGGGTTCTCATTGATCTCCTAGATTTCAAAGCTGACACCATGTCAATACTCGCCGTCGTCGGAGCGCTTATCGGCATATTTTTCATGCCTGTAGTCGGAAAATGGATAGACAAATACAGCGTCCGCAATGTGATGATGGCCGAAGCTCTCGCCTTTATATTTGTGTATGTAGCCTATGGTCTTCTCAGCAAATGGGTGAGCGTCTCAGATGTCACACTCACAGGCCTCGGGATGATGCTGGTATATCTTCTAAACATCATCGACAGGATGTCAGCGCAGTTTGCTATGACCAGAGCTATATACATGCGCTCAATAGCCCTTTCCGCCGAAGACGTGACCCCGTCGCTTACCTTGGGCATGGGTATTGATCACGTCATAGCGATAATCGGCGCGTCCATCTGCGGGAGCATATGGTTTGTCTTCGGTCCCGAATATGTCTTCATCATCGCCGGTATTTTATCACTGCTTAATCTTGTCGCTGCAATAGGCATACGCCCGCCTTCCGCTGCCTAGTCCAAGCGTATCCAGCGGCCTAGGGCAACACTAAGCATAACGCAGAACTCACCCCCATCGACTCCACCTAAACACCGGCATCCTCCCCAATACAAACAGCATACCTATGCAATACAGCAGCAGCCTCAGCCCGCGAAGCCTCAGCTCGAGGATCAAACCGGCCATCCTCCCTGCCCCTCAATATCCCATTATGCACAGCCCAAAGCGAAGCAGTCTTCGCATAGCCCGCCACCGAATCCGCATCGGGAAAACTCAACTTAACAGC
>JAISED010000043.1 GCA_031264295.1 Eubacteriales Family XIII. Incertae Sedis bacterium
TTTCGCAATATGAGCAGCACGCCGGCCGCAAGTACCATAAGCGCCGCCCCGCCGATCATATAAGCCCTCTCGCCCGCGCCCCCGCTCTCCGGAAAACGCACCCCGGTCTCGTTGTAAACAGTGATCCACCCTCCGGCGGGAACAGGATATGTACCCGCAGGCGCGTCTTCATATAAGACATCATCATTATCGTATATCCAAATCAACTTAGAGTTCGCAAAATCAGGCTTTAAATAACCCGCCGGCGCCTCGGTTTCAACGAGAAGATAGCTGTTTCCGGGTATTATGTGCGGGTTTTCGAACAGCGCCTCACCGATTCCGTCCGTTGTTTCGGACATGAAATAACAATACGTTTTGTCGGCAAAACCTACATATGAAGCAACGCCTTGCGACGGAGTTTCGGCATCGTTGTACAGGTTTTCCGAGTACAGAGCGAATGTCGCGCCCGCAAGCTGCAGCAACTCCGTTTCCGCGTCTGTCTTAAATACGGTGAATTCGGCTTTACTGCCGTCGGCGCCACCACTGCTTTCCACAACCTCGAAAGTATTTTCTACCTTGATTTCGTTATCCTCATGCCCTCCGATACATACACTGTTGGAAATCGTAACTGTCTCACCCAGTTCGGCATCGACTTCAGTCTTGTACGTTATTTTGATCACTTCTTCATCCGGCAAGCCGGTAAATGTAATAATGTTTTCAGCCGGATCATATGATATATCCACATCCGGCCATGTAACCGCAGCGGCGTCTCCGATTTTCACTTTAATCTTTGTAATATCATTGTCCGGCAGGATAAGGTACTTCATTGTATCAATAACAGTAATCACGCTGCCCGAAGCCAAATCTTCCTTGTCCGGATTGATTATAATCTCTACATCAACGACTGTTCCGTCTACCCCCATCGTTTTTTCCGCGATTGGTTTGGTGTAATCCACCTGTTCGGTGGCCCTATATATATATTCAACGCTATCACGGATTATTTCGAGCGACGCGGTGTTATCAAAATCCTCATAGTAATTCAAGGCGGCCTCTGCATTACCTTTGAATAACAGTACATACTCCACGTAGAATGTATAGTTTCTGCCGTCCTTTACATTATTGCCAAACTCGTAGTAGCTAATGTAATCTTTGAGAGCTTTTTCAAACTCGAAGCTAAATTCACCCGGTACATCGGTGGTTATATCAGCGCTTGGAATGGGAATAGAGCGTTTAGCCCATCCGGCATCTAACCGCAATACTACGCTGTCCTTATCAAGATCAAAATGCGTCGACTCGAAACTGTCGGAAAACACGGGCAGGAAATTTGCCCCATCAGGAGCTATGGCAAACGGCGAATTATCAGGATCGCTGTTGATAGTTACGGAATATCGGTAGCCTTTCTTGGCGCCGACATTGGCGTAGAAATTCGTATCGCTGTAGCCGGGTTGACCTTCCCAAATCATTTCTTCACTGTCTTCGTCGCAATAGGCCTTAACGCCCTCTTTGAAGATCGGCCAGCGAAGAACGTATCCGGCGCCATGCCGCCAGCTGTTGTTAGACTCCAATTCTACGGTGTTGGCCACGATATCACGCATCAGCGCCTCGTAGAGCGTTTTATCTTTATAGTATCCGTCCAACACGGTTTGCGTAAACGGTATCCGGTATGTTACGGTGACGACGCTGTCTTCAGCAACTTGCCATTTATCATTGTCGTTAAAATCGAAATTTATATATGCTTTACTTTTATCGCTTGCATCTTGTTCCCAACTGCAAGTATAATCCACTCCGTAGTCATAAGTATTTGACGAAAAAGTTTTTATACTGACACTCATATTGACAGAAGCGTTATATATAGGATACCCGCTGTCTTTTCCGCCGGCGAAAGTCAATATGTCGACAAGGCGTATAACATTCCCGTCTGTGTATTCTTTCTTTGCTACATCCGCGCGGATCGTGTATTCTATATAACCTTCGCCGGCGCCGGTTTCGACTATCTTGCCGTTCTTCGTGACATAACTGCCGGTATAAACGCCTACAACACCGGTTTCGGCAAACTTTCCATCATCAATCGATACCGTATTGGAATATCCGTCGTCTCGTGTATTTGTAATAGTGACTTTGTACTCAATATATACGCGTCGGACTTCTTCGCCTATATTCGGCACGTTGACATTGAATCCTGTAGCTGCATTAAATCCACTAATTATTCCGGCAGCGCTTCCCATATATTTGCTTATAATAATATCATTATTACTTGCTTCATCCAGCCATCCGTCCGCTACGTCGCTGCAAAGCCATATATATATTGTATACGGCAAAATCTCAAGATCGGGCCCAAGCGCGTCGACGATGGTCTTTCCTCTCAAATCGGTCGATCCGTCTCCGACGATAACGCGCCATCTGATTTCATCATCGGCCACGCCTCTGCCATCATATATATCGTCATTTTCTGACAATATCCCGTATTTTTGCAAATGCGAGAATCCGGGGCTGGTATTACATGTCGCCTCGCCGGTAAGCTCTTCATTGCCCGACATTCCGGTAGCGATGACTTTATTATGGATGTTATATCCGTCACCGACTTCAGTCTTTCCATGAAGTTCTTCATCCACAATCGTGGTATATTCCAACTTCACAGTTTCTCCGTCAAGCAAAATTACGTCTTTAGTGCTTTCGTCAGGCAAAACCACACCGTTGAGCGAGATTTCGTATTGTCCGCAATTAAAACTTGTATCGGCACTTGCCGAATGTGAAGGCATCACAGTACCGGTTATTGTTGCACCGGTTACGCTATCTTTCCAAGTGACCTTTACATTGCCGTCAATCGAAAGCATATTGTCTCCGGAAATCCCGGAGTACGTATATATTCTCATTAGATCATCAAGAACAATATCTTTCAGCATACCGTTTATCGGTGTGACAGTTATAGTATAGGGTATCTTGCGCGTCAGTGGATCGTAAGCGCCAACAGTCTTTGTTACGTCCAAGCGCAAATCGGGATGGGAATTGACGGTTACAGTGATTATAACGCTGCCACCGAAATCAATTTGCTGTTCGCCGCCTGAAGTATTGGAGTTAAACCGCGCTGTAAGCGTTAAATCGAATTCCGCGTTTTCATAGTTATCAATGTAATTTATACCGGGTGTTGAGGCTCCGCTATTATCCACATCATTAAAGTTCACTTTAACGAGACCATTCGTGTCTATCTCATAGTTACCGACAGGCGTTATGCCTCTGTATTTGACTACACCTGTTTGCATCGATGGTATTTTTATCGCATTGGGCAGTTTATACGTCAAATAACTGTCACCGTATTCGAATTGCCGATCACCATAAATTTCATTAAATGTAAATTTGATGGTGTAGCTTTCGCCCACCACGACAACATCCGCAATGTCGTCTGTACTGTCGCCTATGATATTGTTGTTTTTATCCCTGATCACAACGTTGCCGTCATCAAGAAAATTCGACAAATCGGAACCCGGGTCTCCGACGGACTGCGTTCCGAACATACTCATCATCAGCCCCCTGCCGTAGCAGGCTTCGCTGTGCGTATGCTCGGGGAGATTGCAGACCAAGACTTTTTCGTAGCACGCGGCGGTATGTACATGGGGCTCTGTTCCGGGATCGCCCGAGGGATCGCCCGATATGCCGGAGCCCGAGGTGTTGCCGGGATCGGCGTTTTCGGGGTCGCCGGATATGCCGGAGCCCGAGGTGTTGCCGGGATCCGGGGCGCCCTGCGCCGGGTCTTCCGGGTATCCGCAGATCAGCACGTCTTCGTAGCAAGCGTCCGTGTGCGTGTGTTCCTCAAGTCCGCAGGTCGGATCGCCTTCCGCCGTAAGCGCGGGCAGTGAGAGCGCGTAGAATACGAGCAGCACTACGGCGGCCCCCGCCAAGCGCAGCGCTATGGTTGTTTTCCGTAATCTTAACTTTTCCGCTATGAAATCCTTCAGCATTTTATACCCCTCTCGGTTCAAATTCCAATATTTTGGATGTTTTGTACGAAAGTATGTTTTTAGGTAATGTTTGCAAAAACATTTTTGGGCTTTTTTCTTTTTATATCTTTTTTTCGGAAGCCCGGCCATACAGTTGCAAATTTAGCGTATTGTAATTCTATATACCTATTATACACTAAAAGGGTCACAGTTTGGTAACATTTTTAAAAAATTTTCAACTTTTTTTAAAAAAATTTATAAAAGAACGATTTTGAAAAAGAAAACCCTTGCGGCGCAAGGGTTTCGGGCATCGAAATTTTTTAAAAAAATATGTCACAAAAGGTCACAGATAGCGATTTTGTGCTTATTTTGACCCTGCCGAGCGCCTTTTTGAGTAAAAACGCCGTTTTTCTCGGATTGCCGGCAGCTGCGCTGTCATGTTGACCGCGGCGTAATGATGTAGTATGCTACCGTTGAGGTGATGACGATGAGTAAAAGAATCTATGTCGATATGGAGGAGGGCAAATAAATGGCTGTCAATCATGTAGAAATCAAAAATTTCCTCGTGTTCAAGGGAGAATTCGCAGTGGACTTCTGCCCCGGAATGAATGTGTTCATTGGAGGAAACGGCACAGGCAAGACAACGCTTTTGAGAGCGGTTTATGATTATAGGCTGTTTCCGAAATCGTCAACCGTTTCTACATTGACTGACAACCGGTGGGGTGATTTGATTAATAAAGGATATACTCGGAACGAAATTTCCGAAAACTCCATAACAGTGTCGCCTGCTGTAAGCGTCAAAAATAGGGTTTATATCCCTGAAAAAGACATTCTTGAACACGCGAAAGGATTGTTGTCGTTTATTGAAGAAAAAGAAACGGGTTTCAGTTGGATTTACAGAGATGCGCTGATTAAAGCCCAAGATGTTCCGACGCGGAAACAATCCGAATCGCAGCGAAGAATATGGAAAATCATATACGACATAATTGGCGGCGAGGTAAAATGGGATCAAGAAAAAGGATATTTCTATACAATTAAAGAGAATGGTGATCGCATACTGTTTGCTACCGAAGCATCCGGCTTCAAAAAGCTCGGTTTTCTTGGGCTGCTTGTCGCGGAATCTCTTGACATATTGCAACCGTCGATGTAATATATTTGTACAGAGCAGAGATGCTCCGAAGCCGCTTACCGTGGGCGGAACGAAATTCACGGTTCGATTGAATACGCTTACCGTATGCGTGATAAATTTACGGTTTGATTGGATACGCCTACCGTCGGGCGTGAAAAATACGCGGTTTGAAGGATGCCCCCTTACTTTCCGTGAGGGGGCTCTCCTTATCATGGTGGCCAAGGACTATCCTCAAAGTAAGGCGCTCAAATATGTTCTTGCCCATTTTTCGCAGTAGGGGGATCGAATGTTGAAAATAAAAGTTCTAAAAGCATTCTTAGTTTTGACCTTAGTGTTTACTATGGTCGCCGCCTTTACCCAAGCGGGCGCAGGGACTGTCCACGCGGCCGCGAATACCGTACTTGATGTCAAAGGCGGTCTGTACATTCCTGTCCTGATCCATAACGGCATGACGGACGTCGCCTCGGTAGGGGCATACGCTCAGGCTAAAGGCGCTTACGCAGCGATAAACGGCACGTACTTCGACGCTTACGCCACAGAGGCTCAGGTGACGGCAAAAGGCGGGGATGTGAATGTCCTGCGCACGTTCAGCTCTTTGTACGGCGCCCCTCTAAATTTCCCCAGCGGGGTGTTGATCGATAACGGCAGGCTAATCCACGGCGCGGGCTTTGGGAGCGGGCCGGGTCAGTGGGGCGGCTACGACTTCAAAGACGTTTATTTTGCGGTGGGTTCCTACACGGCGAAGATCAATGGAGTGGGCGGAAGTCATGGCTGCGCGATGGAACGTGTCCGAGCGGCAAGTACAGGCTCTGTGCAAAGGCAAGAAAATAAGCGGCGCGGTTAAGTTTGGAAACACTTGGGCTATCCCGGATGACGCGCAAAAGCCGACACGGACGAGCGGATATAAGCCCGGACGCAAGCCGCGAGAGTAGCATTAGAGGCCACAAAAAGGCCGTTACACGCAACAAATTGATAAAGACGGGAGGTGAGCATGTCGTGGCGGATAATAGCAGGGCAATTAATCGAGTTTTTACTCGCGGCGTTATCGGAGAACTTCTGCAAAACGGTTCAAATGAGGTGTTCGACTATGTTGTCCATCGTTATGTAAATGATCCCGAAAGCAAGACTCATGGTGAGCTTTTCAGTAAGATTTACGCCCATCTTGGCAAAGAAAAACGTAATGAGTACTACTACATGAATACGCTCCTTAATAAGCTTCTTGTCGGTATACACAGCGTAAACACGACTACCGCGCTTTCGCAACTTCGCATCGGCCAACATATTGCTGACTTTGCCATGATAAATGGCGAGAGTAAGGTGTATGAAATCAAGTCAGAGCTTGATAACTTCGACCGTTTACATGACCAGTTAAGCGACTACTTCAAAGCGTTCAGCAAGGTGTCCGTGTTAGCGTCAATTCACGGGTTTGAACGTGTTGAGCGGGTCTTATCGGTTTTCGGGGATATGGGTAAAGCAGTTGGTATATATGTCCTGTCCGACCGTGATACGATATTTAGCAAAACGTACAGCAGAGAGCCAAAACAATACGATGAAGAACTTGATCACGCTTGTATTTTCAAGTTGTTGCGTAAGCGCGAATACGAAAATGCTGTCCGCAGTTACTTTGGTGAAATACCACAGGCAAGCCCGGTATTTCACTTCCGTGCTTGCTTTGAATGTTTTGAACAAATACCTGTACTTGAGGCGCAAAAGCTTGCATTCACTGAGTTAAAAAAGCGCAACATGATAACAAGCTCTACGTTTTCGCGAATACAGCCAGAATTAAAATCGGTTATCTACTTCTCCAATCTAA
Organism: Eubacteriales Family XIII. Incertae Sedis bacterium; assembly: GCA_031264295.1. Taxonomy (GTDB): domain Bacteria; phylum Bacillota; class Clostridia; order Peptostreptococcales; family Anaerovoracaceae; genus JAISED01. Next base: position 6,857 of record JAISED010000043.1, read on the forward strand.
CGAAACGACTAAACGATGTTGAGCAAATGCTCGCGCTGCAATATAGGAGGTAACAATATGTATTTTCCTTAATATACCCTTTTCTCAGATGAACGTTCGCTTCGCCGCGCCGTTAAGCAAGGCAAGGTTATGTTTGAGGACAAATTCAACAAGCAGATCAAGAACGCCGATTACTCAAAAAACATAGACGAATTCTTTTCTGACGACCATTTGTTTTATACCGATGAAGGTTACGTTGGATTTGGCGACTATTCGATTATCGGAAACGACTATACTGAAAGTGGTTTTGCGCCGTATGCTGTTGCAATTCATATCGTATATTTCAACACAAGTAATGAATTGCGGGTACGACACTTCATCTCAGATTCCAATCGTGATATTTCGGATGTAGCAGGAAAATTCCGCGAGGCTCTTGCAAAATATATTGATTGGGAAAAGGAATGGCAGAAAGAACGCCCCGATTTATTCGTTGGCGGCATCCCTCCAACGAACGCAATGGTAACATTGAATAATCATTGGTTAAATGAGACATATCCGGGATTACCCACCTTGAAAAAGCTCTCTGTAATGCACCACTTGGAGCTTATGGGTAAGTTTCTTGATGTGGAGGCAAGCAAATGAACTGTTGCGTTGAATGTTTTCGCGATAGCGAAATTCGCAGAATCATTGGCTCTGTAAACAAGACTGGCGACTGTGATTTTTGCGGAAGTACAGGCGTTAGTGTTTATCCTATTGGCGAGCTTGGCGAGGTCGGCGAAGTTGAGGTTCTCATCAATAGCGTGGTTGATGAATATGCAATTTCTGATAAGGGCTATTGTGATTTGGAAACCGTTTTGCTCAATGAGTGGAGTGTATTTAGCGACAACTTTTCGTATATTATTACAGGAAACAAGCTAACGGTCAAAACCCCTGCTTTTCTGATCGACCTTGTGAAAGTACTTTGTTCTGCGTACAGGAGCATCCACGACGACCTTTACTCAAAGACAGTGGTATTGCGGCAATCAGATGATTCTGACGCGATGTCTGAATATGGAATTGTAAGCGGGTGGACTTGGGATGACTTTTCCGAAGCACTTAAGCATTATAATCGTTTTCATAATCATCTGTTCAATCCTGAAATATTGGCTTCGTTCCTCACCTATGCGGTGAAGAACTATAAGCCGGGAACTGTGTTCTATCGTGCGCGTAGGGCTGATGATAAAGACGGGTTGCCCCTTGATAAAATGGGAGCGCCTCCAAGTGATAAAAGCACGGCGGGACGAATCAATCCTGTGGGAATATCTGTACTTTATTTAGCTTCCAATGCAGAAGAGGAATATGCCGCGATATTCAGAGATTTAGTCGCCCAAGATACTAGAATCCAATCTAATCTGGATGAGGCCGCGTCCTCATAAAAAGCGAAAAGGCTTGCGCCCAAGGGTTTTCACCCTAGTTCGCAAGCCTTTCCCGTTTATGAAGAGGTATGACTCATGAAACGCAATTGAATTTACAGCTTTCGCGTCTCTCGGTATTCCTTATCTGATTTTATTCGATGGCGCATGTGGGTCTACCATAATCGGCGCATACTTGGCAGCGCTTATGGGCTTACCACAACTACTCCAGTGGTATACAAATCGCTTCCGTCGGTCGTCGTTACTTTCAAGATCGCCGTTCCCGACCGCCTGAGGGTGATCAAGCCGCTGTCGTCAACTGTGAATATTCCCGCATTGCTGGATTCATACTTAAGAGCGCCGGGGTCAGCGTCGGTAGTGACATTGGCCTGCACTGTCTTGTTTTTCAGCGATGCGGAGATACGCGCCACATTCAACTTCAACTCAGTGGCCTGATTATCTTCCAGCGCCACAACGATCGGATCATCTCCGGTGGCTGTGAAACTGCCGCTCGCGGTTCGATATCCGTCTGCGGAGATTTCATATGTGTACGCGATGCCGGGTTCGACATTGATCACTCCGTCCTTCGGGACGTAGATGAATCCGTCTTCATCCTTCACCAAAATCGAGGCGTCAGCCGGCGTCACATCGAAGGGGATCGCATACAGATCGACTATTACAGTCTGACGCTCCATCAAGCCCAGTGTCAGGGCGCCGTAGTTCAGATCCGCAATATTCGGCCAAGTCACATACAGATCCTTCACGCCGGACGCTATATCGTTATTTGTGATGGCCTCTGTGTACAGGCGCACCAAGCTCTGCCAACCGCCTGTAGACGGGTTAATGTTGAATCTGGCTATGGTCGCAGCCTCCGCTACCGTCCCCACGCCCGGTTCCGCCAAACGGATTTCCAGGAAGCGGTTAGCGTTGTTATTCGGACTGGCATATGTGATAGCAACGTTTATGACTCCGTCTTTCAGATCCACGCTGTTGTACTTAAGCCATCCGCCATTGGATGTGAACTCTGTGAGAGTGTTGCTGAACTGCATCTGACCGCTGCCATTGCTGCCTCCCGAGTTCGCGTTACGATCTATGCCTCGGAAGCTGCGGTCGTTAACCGCGCCGTCAAGCAACCGCACGTTCAGGCTGCCTGAAATGGAAGGATCCTCTGTGGATGTGGCCGTGATGATAATATCCCGCAAAGGCGTGCTGGGTTTGACCTCTAAAACACCCGTGTCGCTGAGTCTCACCCCGTTAGGCTCTCCGCCCACACTCCAAGTCACAGCAGGGCTGTCTGCTTCGATAATTCCATCCCTTTGTACAAATGCGGCAAACTGATACGCAGCTACATCGCCCGCTAAAATCCTCACGGATGCGCTGCCCGCCACGCTGACAGCCTCCGGCGCGCTATCCGCCGCCTCTGTCATAAATACAAACGATCTCAGGTTGACCGCTCCCGTGCCGGTAAATGTAATGTAAACATTGTGTTCTCCGGTAACCGCCGGGCTAATCCTACTAGCCGGCACTCCCGCAGCGGCCTGAATGATCTTACTGTAAAGTGTCTCATAGTTTGAAAGCCCGCCCGTGCCGCGAACCAGTATACTGGCAAATGGGTCGGCTGACAGGCTGTCAAGACGGAATTCAATTCGTCCGCTTCCTTCCAGTGTAGTCGCTGTAGACGCAACCTGTACGGATACCGCCTGAGCAGTAGCTTCGCCGAAGACTACGTTTTTGAACACAGCATAGTCGCCGGGCTGAGTCGCTTCAAGGGCTGCGGTTCCGCGCGCCAAGGCTCCGCCGATGATGTCGGCTTCCGCAGCCGCGCCTATGCTTTCATAAGCGTCTATGGGGTCTGCGATCTCCGCTATATCCGTGATCGTATAGACCGCGCCTTCATCCGCATCCAAAATCTTTATGCTGTCGCCGTCCAGAATTTCAACTGCCGCCTCGCCACCCGCGCTTGTGATCGTTGCGCTGGAGATATTCGGATATTTCACGATTACATCCCCGCCTACAACGGTTTTCAGTACGGCCTCGCTGACATGGGATTCGTTCCACGCGATATCCACTTCTACATTGCCTCTGGCTTTCAGTCCTTTGACCGATCCGGTGTTCCACTTACCCGGAAGCGCCGGCAGAAGCTCTACGGCGCCGCCCTGGCTTTGCAGCAGCATCTCGGTCATGCCCGCAGTAGCGCCGAAGTTTCCGTCGATCTGGAACGGCGTATGCGTGTCGAACAGGTTATCCAGTGTAGAACCGCCTCTGGAAAGCGGGGTCAATATTTCTTTCACCAGCTTCTGAGCCCTATCGCCGTCGCGCAGACGCGCCCAGAAATTGATCTTCCATCCTTTGCTCCATCCGGTTGCGCCGTCGCCGCGCGTATTCAAAGTCACCTTCATGGCCTCCACATAGGCGTCTTCTTTGTCACTGCGGCCTGCGACGATCTGATTGCCCGGATGCAATGGGAAGAGATGATTGGTGTGGCGGTGGTTGCCGTCGCCTGTCAGGTCGATATTTATCTCATCCTTCCATTCCTGGAACTGACCGCCGAGACCAATGCGATAGCTGTAGTCTCTCCCGTCAGCTCCGGTGATAGCGGGATCCGTAGCGCCGCCGCCCCAGAGCCTCGCCTGTGAGTTGGAAATCTCTTCCAATTCAGCGCCGGACTTGCCTAGGATCTCAGCGGCCTGAAGTACTTCATCGAATATGCCCCAGACGACGGCCTGAGCCTCTGTCGCGCCGGGGGAGTAGGGTCCGTGTTCGGGGGAGTATGAGGGACTCGCCACAAGGGAGTTGTCACGCGTGTCTTCCCAAAGTATATCCACCCAGAAAAGCGCCGATTCCAGCAAAAGGTCATAGTTTTCCGCAAGGAAGTCTACATCCTTCGTGAACTGGTAGTGCTCCCATATGTGCTGCGCAACCCATGAGCCGTCTTCGGGGCTGAAGAAGGCGTCACTTGTCGCAGGCGCTGCGTTGCCCCATATGTTATTTTCATGCCATATCGTCCAGCCGCGAACATCGTTGCCGAAGGTTCTCTTAGCAGCTTCTCTGCCCCTTGGAACCAAGCTCTGAACAAACTTAATCATGGGTTCATGGGTTTCCGAAAGATTAGTCTGTTCCGCCGGCCAATAGTTCATCTGAACGTTGATATTTGTATGATAGTCGGCTGACCACGGCGGCGATACGCCTGCCGCCCATATGCCCTGCAGGTTTGCCGGCAATGTACCCGGCCTTGAGGACGAGATCAAGAGATATCTGCCGAACTGATAATACAGGGTCTCAAGGTAGCGATCCTCATCCGCCGTATTATTCAAGGCGTATCCCGCCAGAAGCTGGCTGGTCGTCTTGTTCTCAGGGAATGGTACGTTCATCAGGTTCAGCTTTACCCTGTCGAACAGTCCCTTGTAGTCCGCCTTGTGCACAGACAGCAGCTGGTCGAAGCTCTGGGAGGCCGCTGCGTTTGTGCGGGCTATGACGTCGATCAGCGGATCTGTATCATTGAAATAGTCATACTCGTCGTCCATGCTCTGCTGATAGTTTGTACCTGTGGCAGTGATCAGCAGTATGGAATCCGCGTTCGTTATATCCACATTGTTTCCGTTTATGACCATCTCTCCGCCTACAGGTATGATCTTCACCTGCTGGGCGTAATGCAGTGTATTGCTGAAATCCGTGGCTGCGCCGGCCTTGTTATGGTCGCTCATCCACCCTGTCAGCGTTATGAGGCCGGCTGCCCCGTCGTCTGCAAGCACCGCGCTTATCGTCCTGTTGCCTTGCACCGTAGAAAGACTAACCCGACGATCTATACTGCCCGGTTGATTCGCCGTATACCGTATAGCGGTGAAATTGCCGGGATAGCTGGTGAAATACTCTCTCGTGTAATCCACACCTTCCTGAGTGTATGACACTGTGGAAATGCTGTTGTCTATGTCCAGCTCGCGCTTGTAATTCGTATACTCGGCGGGCGGGGGAGCGTCCAGCTTGACTCTTATCTCTGACATCTGCACAGGATTATTGGCCGATGTGGCAGTGACATACAAGCGGAAGTACTTGTAGGATACGGTTCCCTCCAGGTTGAAGGTGTACTCCGTGGTACGCGCCGCAAATGCCGCCCGCCCTTCCTGTGTGTCGATAACCGTGTAGTTCTCACCATCGTTCGACGCTGACAATACCCAGCTTATGGGGTCTCTTCCGGGTGTGTCGTTGCCGCTCGTTATGGAATATGACTTTGTGGGGAAGGCGTATGCATATTCCCAGTCGATGGTATAAGGCACGGAATTGTTGGCGCCGCCTGCGCCTCCATAATACTTGGTGCCGTTATTGCCGTCAAACATCTTTTCGTGATTTTCGCCGGCGCTTCCCGACTCCTTATCAATGGCTGTACGAACAATGTCAGGCATACCGGTTCCCACCTCACCCAGATAGATATCGCTGAGCTGCTGATATGAACCGAAGTTGTTCTTTTGACCTTTCAATCGATTAATGGCGGTAACTATCGTATTCGGAACCGAATAGTTGCTCGCTGTTACGACCCCTGTCACAGGGTTTTTCACTGCGGGAGTTATGGCGTTCGCGGCAGCCTGCAAGCCTTCGCGCGCCGTCTGCAAATCGGCTACATTCTCCTCCACTGTACGGTTGCTGAATCCGCCGTTATAACTCGCGTTAGCACCCGGTCCTCCCGACCACAGCGTCTTTTCATTGATCATAACATGATCACTTATGGGATCCCCGAATACCATAGCCCCCATGTAGCCGTTGCCCAGCGGAAGCGCCTGGGTTTCCCAGCTAGTTGCGGGCGATGTATACCAGCTCTTCAGGGGTGGCTGACTGCCGGGTTCCGGGGCGTCGGCTAATGCCGTCGTAGGCGAAACATAAATGAACCCGGAGCACGCCAGTACAATCGCCAATAGTACAGAAAATAGCCTTTGAGACAGTTTTTTTGACATGTTAATTCCCTCCGTTCACGCGGCGTTCCCTTTTGAGAACGCCTTCAAATTGACTTGCCTGCTATTGAGAGCCGTACAATAGCCGAGGATTCGTCAAACAATTACTTGCGATTTTCCTATTGGCGTTTCGCCGTTTATTATTTAACGAATCCCAAACGATAACGGTACAAAATTATTTATACATCGGGCCGTATGTCATACAGGCGCGATAGTCCTGTCCTTCTTTATCCATCCCGAACGCGTTCCAGGCGGCGGGTCTGAATATCTTTTCTTCGGGTATATTGTGCATACATACCGGGATTCTGAGAATGGAACAAAGGCTTATAAGGTCGGCGCCTATATGTCCGTAGCTGATAGCTCCGTGATTCGCGCCCCAGTTGTTCATCACCTCGTAGGCCGTCTTGAAAGCGCCCTCTCCTGTCACCCTGGGCGCAAACCATGTGCACGGCCAGGTATAGTCCGTGCGCTTCCAGAGGACGTCCGAAACCTCGTCCGGCAGCTTCACCGTCCAGCCTTCCGCGATCTGCATTACTGGACCTATGCCCTTCACCAGATTCAACCTCACCATGGTCACGGGCATCTCGCTGCGTGTCAGGAAGCGCGATGAAAAGCCTCCGCCCCTGAAATATCCCATGTCGGCGGCGTTCCATGTCGTCGCCTTCAGGCATGCGGCTTGATCCGCCTCGCTAACCTCCCAGAATGGCTTCATTACACCGTTGCCGTCGGCGTCCCTCATCTCGCCGCAGGCGTCAATACAGGCTGCGCCTGAATTGATCAGATGTATAAAACCGCCTGAGTTCTTGGCGACGCCCTGCAGTTCATAACCTGTGGCTTTTTTCACTGCCTCAGGACTCCAGTATGTACGTACATCGGCAAATATCTGAGCACTGCCCGTGAGCAGCTTGCCGAACAGCATACCCACGCCGTTCAGCGTATCGTTTTCTGTGGCCAGCACGTATGGTTCCCTCGCGCCGTCCCAGTCGAATGACGAGCACAGCATGGATTCCGGGAAATCGCAGTTCGGATAGAAATCCGTCCATTGGCGCTGCCCCTGGAAACCTCCGGCTATAGCGTTGTGCCCCGCCATCTCTTCTTCACAGCCCTTGGGCAGACGCGGATTTCCATTATATAGATCCTTGATAATGCACATCATTTTTACTACAAACTCCCACGCTTTTTCCTTTTCTTCAGCGGAGGACTGCAGTTCCGGCGGATTTTTGTCAAAACCCTCGGGGCAGTTGGCCTTTGCCCACGCCAGCGCCTTTTGGAAGGTTTCTTCGTCGTAGATGCCCTTTTCCATGCGGCGGATTATCTCCACTTCATCTACGCTCTCTACGCGCATACCCAGATATTCTTCGAAGAATCCTGTGTCGATTATAGAACCCGCTATGCCCATGCAGATGGAGCCGATCTGAAGATAGCTCTTTCCGCGCATTGTGGCGGCGGCGACAGCGGCGCGGCCGAAGCGCAGCAGCTTCTCCTTTACGTCGCCTGGTATCTCCGTATCGTCAGCGTTCTGCACGTCATGGCCGTAGATCCCGAACGCGGGAAGCCCCTTCTGCGCGTGACCCGCCAATACCGCGGCCAGATACACAGCGCCCGGACGCTCTGTGCCGTTAAAGCCCCACACGCCCTTGATCGTCAGCGGATCCATATCCATAGTTTCAGAGCCGTAGCACCAGCAAGGCGTCACCGTGAGCGTGATGTCCACACCGGCTTTTTTGAACTTATCCGCGCAGGCTGCGGTCTCCGCCACCCTGCCGATAGTTGTGTCGGCTATTACTACATTGACGGGTTCACCGTCGGAATACCGCAGATTCTCCTCGAAAAGCCGCTTTGCCGCTTTCGCCATGTTCATGGTCTGCTCCTCCAAGGATTCTCTCACCTGCAGCGCCCCGCGCCGCCCGTCTATAGTCGGGCGTATGCCTATGACGGGATATCCGCCGATCAATCTGCTCTTTGCCATCTTAAACTCCTCCTTATACTGTCAGTTATATTTGTTTCTGTTTGCCGCCGGGCAGCGCCTCCGTCACGCCTGCACGACGCCTTTTTGTAATATAATATTCGCATACAAAGCGCTTTCCGATGTGGCTACGACGGCATAGGCCTGCTTAGCCCGCTCGTAAAACGCGAAGCGTTCTATGTACTCTATCTTGTTATATTGCGGTTCGTAGCCGGATATTATATCCGTATACTGCTCCCAGATCGTAGGTACGCAAGGATCGCCCTCCACAACCCTCATCAGCCCGACTTGATACTGACTGTATGAGTCAAGCGGCATCAGCTTGAGTATCGCATCAAGCAGCTTCGCGGCGCCGTTTCCGTCACAACGAACAAGGCGTTTTGCCACCGCCGCCGCCGGAAAGTTCCCATCGCCTATCACGATCGTATCGCCGTGCCCCATTTCCATAAGGATTTTCAGCAACTCCGGCGGTAAAACATCAGGAATCCCTTTAAGCATAATTCATTTGCTCCTTTCATAAAACCAGACTGCGGAACTTCTCCAGCGCTTCAGACCACGCGCGTTCGTCCTTCGGGCTGTAGATCGTCTCGGGGAATGAAGCCCGCGTCAGCGCTCGCGCTTCGCTAAGTCCGCTGATTTCCCCTAGCGAGATGAGCTGCACCGCTATGTTGCCTATGGCGGTAGTCTCGGACGCCCCCGCCGCCAGCTCGCGCCCCAGCGCGTTCGCCGTCATCTGGCAGAGTATCTCTGCCTTCGTGCCGCCGCCGACCATGTGAACACGTCCGTATTCCTTTCCGGTCAGAGCGCTAATCCCATCGAACACCTCCCTGTATCTCAATGCGGTGCTCTCGTATATGCAACGCGCCACTTCGCCCGGACGTTCCGGCGCGCCTTGACCTGTGCGTATGCAGTATTCCCGGATACGTCCGGGTAGATCCCCCGGCGCCGCAAACTCACCCGCATCCGGATCGATCAGATATGCGAATGGCCTCTCCGCCATGGCGAGTTCGCCCAATTCTGGGAAACTATAGTCCTTGCCTTCTCTTATGTATTGGCGGCGGGTCTCCTGCAAGAGCCACATCCCCGCCAGATTCTTCAAAAAAGCTATCTTTCCGCCGTATCCGCCCTCATTGGTCACGGCCATGCGCGCCGTATCTTGATTTATGATGGGCGCCTTAAGCTCCGTTCCCATTAGAGACCATGTGCCGCAGGATATATAGAAAAAATCCTCGTCACAGGCGGGAACCGCCGCAATAGCGCTTTCCGTATCGTGCCCCGCAACCGATATGACGCGTGCGCCGCCCAGATTCAGTTCCCTTTGTATCCCCGGCAGTAAGGCGCCAAGCTCAGCGCCGGGAAGAACTACATCCGGGAACAGATCGCCTCTTATCCCTGCCACGGCCGCCAGCTCATCGTCCCACTGTCCGGAACCGGCCTTGAGCATCTGAGTGGTCGAGGCAATGGAATACTCCGCCGTCCTGACGCCCGTCAGAAAATATCCGAACAGATCGGGCATAAGCAAGGCGCAGCTTGCCTGCGAAATCATATCCGGTCTATGTTTAGCAAGGGCGTAGAGCTGGAAGATCGTGTTGATTTCCATAGTCTCAATGCCCGTGCGCATGTACAAATCCAAACCCGCCTTTTCCTGCAATTCCGCGGCCATACCCTTTGTGCGCGCATCCCGATAATGCACAGGATTCTGCATGAGATCGCCGTTTTTATCCAGCAATCCGAAATCCACGCCCCAGGTATCGACGCCTATGCTGTCAAAGCCGCTCTCCCGCCCCGCAGAGAGTCCGTTCAAGGTTTCATGATACAGGTTCAAAAAATCCCAATAGTAAGTCCCCCTTAGAAACACCGGGTTATTATCGAATCTGTGTATCTCCTTCAGCGCGATCTTAGCGCCGTCAAAAGCTCCTATAATAGCGCGCCCGCTGGATGCGCCAAAATCAAATGCCATCACGTTTCTGCTCAAAGCTTCCTCCTTTTGGGGCTTCTAAAACCCGCCGCACGTCTTCCGTCCGTGACGTCGAACCTCACGCCGCACGTCTTCCGTCCGTGACGTCGAACCCCACGCCGCACGTCTTACGCACACCCCTTGTTCATTCATAACTCTCGTCAATAAATGGGAACAGTAATTTCTGGTTCTCTGGTCTGCGCATGGCGTCCCTGTCGATCACTACGCTCCCTGTATTGATATACGGTTCTACCTTTTCACCATTCATAATGCGCACAGCCGCCACCATACTCAAATATCCCATATTGAAGGGGTTTTGGATCACAGCCGACTGTATGACTCCGCTCTCCATGTATTTTATCTGCGTTTCCGAGCTGTCACAAGCTACAACGCGTATGTCTCCCGTCATGCCCAAGTCGTCCAGCGCGCGGCATATGCCCAGCGCCGAGCTTTCATTAAGTCCCACCATGCAGGTGATCTCCGGATGTTGCTGGATGATCTCTATCGTCTGCTTCCGCGACCTGTCTACCGAACTTCCGCAGAAGCGAATAGCCGCCATGCGCTCTTCGACGTTTTCCACTGCGTCCATAAGTCCCCTTTCGCGCTCCATGGCCGTAAAACTGCTTTCCACGTGACCGATCACGCCGAAGGTATCACCCGGCTTTAAAATACCGTCAACTAAAAATCCCAGCTTTTGCCCCAGTTCATAATTATCCGTCCCGACGAAGCATAGCTTTTTATCGGAATTCACATCACTGTCCAGGCTTATAAGGCGAATCCCTGCCGCAACCGCCTCCTCGCACACCGGCGCCAAACGCTCAAAATCACCCGCGGCCAGTATGAGCACATCCGGTTTTTTCTTTATTGCCGCGCGTACCATACTTATCTGAGTGTCGATATCATTCTCAGTGCTGGGTCCGTTCACCTCATATTTTACGTTAAACTCATCCCCTCCCATCTTCAGACCCTGCTCAACAATGCGCCAGAAGTCCGGAGGGTTCGCCCTCGCCTTAAGCACAACTTGCACGCGATACTGATGCGCAGGCTGATTCTCCTCGACCTCTTCAGGTTTAGACGGATTCAGCCCCGGTATATATGTTATAACCAATATCACTATAGTGAACAGTAGCATCAATACGGTGTACCGCGCGATAAAATTACGCATCACTTGCCTCCCGCGCCATTACTGCCTTCAACCGCAGGCAGATAGATATCCACCTGTGAACCCGCCTCCCGCGAGCCTACGTAACGCAAGCCGTATTCCTCACCGAAGATGAGTTTTATGCGGTTGTGTACGTTCAGAAACCCGATGCCGCCTGAATCGCTCTGCTTCGGCAGGAAGAGATTGGCTATCTGCTCCTCAGTCATTCCTATGCCGTTGTCCTGCACCGTTATGATCAACAGGTCTTCCTCCCTGCGAGCGCTTATGTTAACCCTACCTCCTTCATCCCGCGGCTTGATCCCATGATAAATGGAATTCTCCACTATGGGCTGGAGGATCAGCTTGGGCGTCATCAGACGGCGCAGGGAACGCGGAATATGGATATTATAATCCAGCTTATCTTTATACCGCATCTTTTGTATGGTCAGATAACTCTTGATGTTCTCCACCTCTACATCAAGAGACACCAGGCTTTCACCCATGCTTATACTTGTACGGAAAAGCATTGCCAGAGCACTGGCGACACTCACCACATCATCGTTCTTACCGGCCGCGCTCATCCATATTATGGATTCCAATGTGTTGTACAGAAAATGCGGGTTGATCTGCGCCTGAAGCGCCTTGATCTCGCTGATGCGCTTTTCCTCTTCCTCGGACACCATCTTCTCCATCAGACCCCGCACCTGCACGATCATCGCGTTAAAGGCATTGCCCATGCTCCCGATCTCATCGTCACTCTCTATCTCAATGCAGACCTCCAGATCTCCCTGTTCCACACGGCGCATAGTCGTTTCAAGCCGTTTGATCGGCTTTGTTATATTAGTCGATATGAAAACGGCTAAAAGGGCTGAGAACAGAAGCACAACCGCGATCAGCACCATGTAAAACCTGACAACCCTCTCCCTGTTGACTACAAGCTCCTTTGTATTGACTACGCCCACAGCGCTCCAGCCTGTGATCTCAGAGTCGTCGCGCAGGTATATCTTGCTTTCAGCCTCCATCCTAGCGTATCCGTCCTCGCTTGATGAGTCGAACACCTTTTTCGGCATCTCATGCTTCACACCGGAAAATATCAGCTGCAGCTGCGGATGATAGATGAAGTTTTCCTTCGCGTCTACAAGATAGATATAACCGTTCCGCCCTATCTGCACATTCTCGCAGATATCCTCTATAGAACGGTAATTCAGATCTATCAGCATGACGCCTATCACATCCCCCGTATCAGGATTCAGTATCGCCTTCGACACGGAGATCACCCACTTGTATTCATCGTTAACAAGCCTCTGCACATGAGACGGAGAAACCACAATATCGTTTTTATACGACATCGGTTTGAGATACCAATCCATCAGATTATAATCTGAATAGATATTCACGTCCTTCTGCCCGTCGCTGAGGACGATATCCCCGTATTTCGAGATCACCGCGATATTGGTAATATCGCTTTTCGTCTTCGCTATGGTGTTCATGTGAAGCGTCGCCCGCGATATCAGCTTCTGCAGCGCCGCCTGATCGCTCTCAGACGGCATTTCACCGCGCAGCTCATTGAACGCCGCCATTAAGGCGCGTATATCTTCATCCTCTACTACCACTATGCTCATACTCTTCATATTAAGTATATATGAGTCGATATTGCCGTTAACATCCTTTAACAGCCGCATCGTATAGTTGCGTGTCAGCGCCTCCGCGTCCTGCACGGTATAGCGATAACCGGAGACGGCCAGAACCAGCACGGTAATAAGTATCAAGCCCAGAAAATACAGAAGCATACTGGCTTTTATGCTGTTCATGCGAATAGCGCGTTTTATTTTATGGAACATTTTGCTCATCCCGTATACGTTGATTTTGGTCGCGGTATTCCCTGGGCGTCAGGCATGTTAAACGTTTGAACGCAACGGAAAAATAGTGCGGATTCGCGAAGCCGACGGCCTCGGCCACTTCGTAGGTAGGCCAGTCAGTCAACGACAGCAGCTGCTTCGCCTTGTCCATGCGAACGTTAGTCAGGTACTCCACGAATGTTACCCCGGTGCGCGTCTTGAACTGCGCCGAAAAGTAACTTGTACTTACGGCAATATGATTTGTCACCATTTTCAATGAAAGTTTCGGATTTGAAAAATTCTGACGGATAAAGTTCTCCGCCTTGCGTATCTGTGTAGCGCTTGAATCTATGCATACCATGTTGATCACTTCGAACACATGCTCACAAAATTCCTGAGTAAGACAGCGCATCTCATTCAGAGACGCCACATCGTATAGATCGTATTTATCCCAAGCTTCTTCCAGCAGTACATTTTCCTTCTCCCCGATAATGCCCGCAGCGAAGCTTATAAATGGAAAAATCAGGCGCTGACAGCTCTTCGCGCACTGCAATATGGGCAGTTTCACTACCTTCATGCGTTCGAACATCGCTGTTAATGCGGACAGCGCCGACTTGTCGTCGAGTTGCTGCACCGCAGTTTCGAACTGCTTCTCGAAGCCTGTGAAATCGAACTTCTCGGCTGTGACTACCGGATACTCCCCCGCGTTCAGGATATTGCATCCACCGTAATAAAACCGGTCGTCCAGCGCCTCCAGCGCTTCATCCGCCGACTTATACAGTCCCTGGGGCGCCATAGCGACGCGGCCTATACCCGCGGAAGCCGTGCACCCGGATCGTTCCGAAAACACCCGCAGAATCTGCGCGGCAGCCGATTTCATTATCACGGCGGCGCCTGAAGCTATGGCGTCGCTGGCGATCAGGTAAGTACGGCCTCGTTTATCGCGCACCGTAAGGATCTGCGTATTGTGCTCCAACAGTTCAGCCGATATATTATATAGAGAATTCCTCAGATTCTCCCTCGTCAATTCATGTGATTTCTCTGTGCGCGAGCGCGACGACTGCTTATCGGGGTCTATGACGCCCACTATATGGTAGCAGCCCTTGAAGCTGATCTGATAGCGCCGCATCTCTTCCTCAAGATCTTCCGGATCCACTGTGCCTTCGAGAAGGCGATTCAGAAAGTCCACCGCGCCGAGCTTCACTGCGCTGTCCATATCGTTTGTCTCTGCGTTATCCAGGCTGGTTTTCAGTACAAGCAGAAGCTGCTGCAGCTGTGCGGGGGTGACAGGCTTGAGTATATAGTCGTAGACCTGGAGTTTTATGGCTTCCTGTGCGTATGAGAATTCGTCGTAGCCCGAAAGTATGACGACCAGCACGTCTTCGTGATGCTTCCGCACGTACTGCGTCAATTCCAATCCGCCTACCAGCGGCATGTTGATGTCTGTAATCAATACGTCCGGGATAAATCCCCTCTCAATGCACTCAATAGCCTCCTTGCCGTTATAACAGCCCACCGGCGCGGCAAACCCGTTCCCTTCCCAGTTGATGGTTTCCAGGATGGAGTTAAGTACTTCAGGTTCGTCGTCTACTAGCATTATCTTATAATTACATTCCATCTTAGTTGCCTTTCACAGAAAGGGATGATCATAATACCGAACTCGATCTAAACCAATACTATCCGAACGATCTTTTCCGCGCTCGTTTTGGTTGTTTCATACTGAGAACAGTATGAAAATGACAAGAATACCGCACGCGGCGTATTTATCCGCGGCGTACAAGTGCTAATAACGGCCTTGTCTTTTTATTATATGGAGTTTTGAGAAGAATCGCAATATCAAAAAGCAATAATGTAGATTTTTGACCTTTTCGTGGAATATTTTTGATGGTATAATGAACTTATAGCCATTCGAAATGAAATAAGCGTTAAATATAACAATAGCCTATTGCGGCGAACTTACTGGCGTGCATTCAGGCAAATCGCAAAACGATGCCTTTGCGAAATACAAATACGCATATGGAATGGTTCAAAAACCGATGTTTATCAAGATGACATGTACGAAGGTTTTCCATTCTGTATAAGCGTTGACCAAAAATTAGCAATTAAAGAGATCGCCTATGCAACTAGTCAAACATTGAATGACGGTTTTTGTCTAACACAGATTTCTCCATATAAAAACTCTGTGCGATTCAAAATCTGTTTTAGCGAAATGCAACCAGGTCACGGCGCTCTTATTAAGATAATTGCCGAAGAAAAGTATCTTATAGGCAAGGGGGCGGGCATCCAACTAACAGGATATCCCAAAACAGGAGGTCATGAAATGACATTCAGGGCAGCTGATAAGATGGTGCGCAACGATGGTTGGATGCTCGAAAGTGTTGAAGGTTCCCATTACCACTACAGCCACAAAACAAAGCTTGGAAAAGTAACGATACCCTACCATAGCGGCGACCTCCCTAAAAGAGTATTAAAATCAATCAAAAAGCAGGCGGGACTAAAATGAGTTCCGAATTGCTGTGGAACAAGATTATAGAAAGGGTGACTCAACTGTGAAATACGTTTATCCGGCATGTTTCTACAGAGAAGACGACGGGCGCTACTCTGTTGAAATTCCAGACTTAAATCTCGCTACTTTTGGCGATGATTTGCCCGATGCCATGTATATGGCTTCCGACGCGGCTGCCGGTCGGCTCCTGCTCCTGCTCAAAGACGGAGAAACGCTCCCTGGCGCGAGTGAACTGAAAGATATACTACCGGAAGATGAAACAGGCTTTGTGTCTCTGCTATGCGTTGATCTTGACGCAATGCGAGCCAGCCATGACGAGGCGCCTATTAAAAAGACGCTTACAATCCCATCCTGGCTCAATCATGCAGCAGAGCGTAAAAATATAAACTTCTCCGCCACGCTCAAAGACGCTTTGATCGAGAAACTGGCGCGATAGTGCGATTCTGATACGGCGTTTAGTTTTAAGGGGACTTCTTAAGCTGAAGTCATAGAAAATGAAGTTGAAAGTTTGCGTCGTTAATTCCGCCCTGCGGACGCCGCCGGGAACTTATATCTGTTTCAATACGTAATAAGCCGCCTTTGTTTTACCTACTTTCTCAACTGAGTTCTCCTTTGTCATTTCTAGGATAATTGCGCGGACGCGTGCCTCACTCAGTTTGAAGATTTCGGCAAAGTCAGCGACGGTAGCTCGCTTGTGTTCTTCAAGATGGGCGGTGATTATTCGCTTCTTTTCGTCTGTGTTGTTCGTTTGTTTTTCGCTTGTTATTCGCTTGTTTTTTGCTCGTTATTCGCTTGTTGTTCGCTTGTTGTTCGCTTGTTGTTTGCCTGTATTCCGCTTGTTTTTCCTTTATTAGTTGGTTATTTGCTTGGTTTCCGCTTGCCATGGCAAGCGGAATAATGGTCTTGAAGATATTGCCTTCAATAAGCTCCGGCTCGCCGCCTGAATAGATCTTTGTGTACTTTACGAGATTCCGCACTCCGGAGCCTAGTGTATCCGCATTACCGATATTCACGAAAAAGCGGGCGAGAATAGGATTCTTAGGGTACGGCTCAAAGTTTTTGGGGTCTATGTGTCCATGCCTAAGCGCGCGATTCCAGTTCTCCGCCACGCTCAAAGACGCTTTGATCGAGAAACTGGCGCGATAGTGCGATTCTAATACGGGTTTAATTTTAAGCGTGAACTTATATCTGTTTCAATACGTAATAAGCCGCCTTTGTTTTAGCTACTTTCTCAACTGAATTTTCCTTGCCTTACGCATATGCGCACGCGGAAATTATTCCCATGTCCACTGTATATCGTATTTGTGTATGTTCTCGTCCGCAGACAAGAGCGTCATGCCTTCCTCAACTGCGGTGGCAATCAAAAGTCTGTCAAATGGATCGCGGTGAAGGAAAGGTAATCGTATGAGTTGGCTCAGATGTGGTTCTTGAATAGGCAATATGGTAAATCCATATACTCCTTGAAATCCTCTAACGGCGCGTCAAAATCCTCCGCCATTTGAATTTTCCCCTTCATGCAACCGCGTCCAAAAGGGAGCTTATCAACATGATTTGATTGATTTGTCTTTGTGGTCAGAGAAAATGGAAGGTTGTTCATGCGCACTGTCTGACGTAAAAATAAGTTGACTGCTGTGGTCATATCCAATCCGAATGTCGAAAAAATATGTTGCGCACGCGCTTTGAGCTCGCTGTCTGTTCGAATGTTAATATTTATTGTTGCCATAAAATGCGCCTCCTTTGTAGTATATAGTATCATATTGTGCGCAAAATTACAACACTAACATTGTTGGAAGATGTCGCCTCTCTGAACCGCATATGATATTGTCTCATTGAGACACATATGATTTTGTCTCAACCCGAAGTTACTGTATAATCATCTTATGCTAATAACAAGGTGCGCTCTCAGTACATTATACCACACTCGATGCATAAATACAACACCATACAACAAATAATTTAAGAAATTTGACAATAAAAAAATCGGGAAAGCCGCTGTTTGCAAGCTCTCCCGACGCGGGTTGCTCTTACTATTTGGTTTGAAGTGTCGAAAACCCGGGCAAGCCAGGACTGAAGAGTAAAAATTCTTCGGGATAAATCACGAAAAATATATACATAATATCCTATTTATGGTATAATCTGATATAAGCTAAACCATAAACAGGGCAAGCCATCCTGCTTGACTTTCCGCGAAACCGATATATAATAAAAAGAGAGGACGTGCATTCATGACGATTGTTAACGGCGTCGAAACTCACGCACAGCGGCTGAGTTACGACAAAATCATCAAAAATACGCTTGCGCAGAGCGATGAACTTACGATTCGCTTCGTCAACGGATTGTTTGGCGATGACGTTCCGCATCCCCACAATTCAGCTCGCGGAGCTGTCCGTCAAGGAAATCGCGGAGCGCAACCTGTTCCCCATAGGCCAGTTCTATCTGCGGACGTTTGAGCCGCTGACGGAACCTAAAGCGAAGAGTTTTCTGGAAGCGG
>JAISED010000059.1 GCA_031264295.1 Eubacteriales Family XIII. Incertae Sedis bacterium
TTAGTTGTGGCAACATCATTTGTATCCGCTCTTCCATAATGTTTTCACCTCATTTGTCTTGATAAAAACATTATACCACAATCATCCAAACAGTCAAGTTATTATTTCACAGTTCCTAACTAATGGCGCTTATTTATGCTCTTTGTCTTTTTGAAGTCCCCTTTAAGCGGCTATTATGCTCCGTATCACAAGATCTCCATCCTATCATAACGTCCGTCAATACCACTCTCGCTCGTTTAATTCACCCATGCCAAGGTAAGTACAGTCTCTGACTGTACTGTTTTCCGGCGTTATCCTTTTTCTCTCACATATTGGGGTATCGTCAAAATAAGCTAAAGTTGGTTTACGCCGGTATCTACAATTTTACATATATTACTACCCATCTTCTTAGAATCTAATCATTTACCAACTTTTTATGGATACGCTCAAGGATTTGAGCGCCATTACACCGAGTATCTATAGCAAAGCGGCAATCCGTTCTCACGCGAGAGATAATCAAGCATTCCCAGCAGGTACAGGCTCTCCGCATACCATTTTTTATTCCACAGGACTGTTATTTTATCATTTTCAAGCATTTTGTCGCATTTTTCCGGACAATTTAACTATTGAATTAGCATTTGATTTATGTTAAACTAGCTAAGTGGCATTTTGTTCCACGATTTGTTAGTTTTGATTTAGTATGTTTGAGCACGTTACGGAAATCCGCTAAGGGCATTTCTTGAGCGTATCTGGGAGGATTAGTAATGAAAAGAAAGATTACAGCAGCGATCGTTATAGCTTTGGCCGTCAGTTTGGCTCTGAGCGGTTGTGGTGAAACGGTTCGAAATTTTATAATGGGCAATGTCGACGGTGAAATCGGTAAAACCTATTCTACAAAGTGGTTCGACTTCATAGTGAGTTCAGTCGATAAGGTGGACGAATACTCGGAGTACACGCCTCCCGAGGGCTACACCCTTCTTGACGTGGTTGTTAAAGAAACCAATACCTTTGACGAACCCATAACAATGGGAACCTTTGACTTCTACCTCACAACGGATACATCCTCAATGGAGATCTATCCCTTGGATCCATTCAATGACGATCCCACATTGATGCCTGAAGAATTTGACCTCGCTCTCAAGGAAAGCGCCGAGTATCACATGATATTCGAATTCCCCGCTGACGCTACCGGCGTGACCCTGAAATACACGGAAGTCGATGAAGACGACAATGTGAGCGCAACCTTCAGCATTAAACTCCCGGATTGAACGGCTGAAATTCCGGATTGAGCAGGCATTGACAGACACATAAATGGGTTCTCTAAAGTTGTACTGTCTGAGGCGCGGAGTAATTGCACCCCGCGTCTTTTCACATTTTCATCTTTGATCGTCGAATTTTTTCGATTTTTTGTCCTGTTTTTTGTCATGTATTGTTCTTCATATGATATAATAATATTCACACTTTCGGGAATGCGTTGGGTTTTCCGCCCGGCGCACGCAGTTTCGCTCCGGCGTCGCCTATGCGGTAACTCACCGGTTTTCTGCTCGGCGCCGCAATACACATAAGATATAATGGAGGATATAATACCTATGAATTCGATTTACATGAACGATTATACGAATTACGATGATTTCGCGAGAAATTTTCGCATTAATGCGCCTGAAAACTATAATTTCGCGTTTGATTGCATAGACGCGTTGGCGAAAACGCAACCGGATAAACTCGCTATGATCTGGTGCAACGATAAGGGTGAAGAAAAGCGATACACATTCTCGCAGTTGTCCGCAATTTCCGACGCCGCGGCTCGCTTCTTTTTGTCTATAGGCATACGCCGTTCCGATGCCGTCATGCTCATCCTGAAGCGGCGCGTTCAGTTTTGGTTTGCCCTTCTGGGACTCATGAAAATCGGCGCCGTATCCATCCCCGCTACCCATCTTCTGGCCAAAGAAGACGTTATATACCGCAATAACGCGGCTTCTGTAGCGTACATCCTGACTACCGAAGAGGATGCGCTTACAGATACCGTCGAAGACGCAATGCCTGAGTCCCCCACAGTGCGTAAGCTTGTAAAGCTCGGCGCGTCAAAGGAGGGCTGGCTCTCCTTCGACGATGGCGTCGCGGCGTTCTCCGGCAAGGATGAACCTATCGAACGTCTCACTCAAAATACAGATATGATGATGCTGTATTTCACCTCCGGGACAACCGGACTGCCTAAGATGGTCGCGCACAATTTCACCTATCCGTTGGGGCATATCTCTACGGCTCGGTATTGGCATTCACTGCACCCGAAAAGTATACATATAACCCTGGCGGACACCGGATGGGCTAAAGCCGCATGGGGCAAGCTGTTCGGTCAGTGGCTTTGCGAATCCACTATAATGATATATGATCACGACTACTTTGACGCTCACAGGTTTATGCAAGTAATCAGTCAGTATAAAGTGACATCCCTTTGCGCGCCGCCTACCGCTTACCGTGTTTTCATCACAATGAACCTGCAGTCCTATGACCTTAGTTCATTAGAGCATGTGACTTCCGCAGGCGAGCCGCTCAACGAAGAGGTTTTTACACGCTTCAAGGCCATGACCGGTCTTTCTATCTACGAGGCTTATGGGCAGACAGAGACTACTCCTCTTGTTATGACGACCCCTTACATCGAACCGCGTCCCGGTTCAACAGGTAAGTTCAATCCCGCATACGATATGGTGCTGGTGGATGAGTTCGGTGAGGAAGTCGGCGTCGGAGAAGCCGGTGAAATATGTGTACGCGCCCATCCCGGCGATGTGGGCATCTATATGGGATACTACAGAGACGAGGTTCTCACAAGCGAAGCCTGGCGCGGCGGACTCTATCACACAGGAGATATTGCCAGAAAAGATGAGGACGGTTATATATGGTATATAGGCCGCAGTGACGACATTATCAAATCCGCCGGTTACCGCATCGGCCCCTTCGAAGTCGAAAGCGTCATTATGAAGCACCCTGCCGTGCTCGAATGCGCTGTTACAGGTGTCCCGAACGCCTTGCGAGGGAGCGTGGTGAAAGCGAGCGTCATACTCAACAACGGTTATGAGGCCACCGAGAAACTCAAGGGCGAGATACGCAGATTCGTCAAGTCGCTCACGTCCGATTACAAATGTCCCCGGATCATAGAATTCGTTCAGGAATTGCCAAAGACTATCTCCGGTAAAGTTCAGCGCATGTCAATTAAAAACGCTTAGCGGCATTACTGCTGCCGGGCTAAATCGACTGTGAAGCGTGATCGCTGCTTCGCTAAATCTATTGCGAAGCGTGATCACCGCCGGGCAAACTATCAGCAGGAAAGGATCAATATATGAAAACAGTGTTAAGCGTCGCGGGTTCGGATTGCAGCGGAGGCGCCGGAATTCAGGCGGATCTCAAGACATTCTCGGCTCACGGTGTTTTTGGTATGAACGTTATTATATCAGTCGTAGCTGAAAATACCAGCCGCGTCATTGATTTTCAGGACATCAGCGGCGACATTATCGGTAAACAGTTCGACGCCGTCTTTGAAGATATACACGTTGACGCCGTGAAGATCGGCATGTTGTCCAGCGCCGGCTGTATGGAGGCGGTTCATAATAAGTTAATCGAATACCGCCCCTCGAACATCGTTATCGACCCTGTAATGTGCGCGAAAAACGGTTCGCCGCTTATGGATCCGTCTGCGGTCGGCTGTCTTATAGAACTCATCGTGCCATTTGCCGACGTCCTGACCCCGAATATCCCTGAAGCGGAAAAACTTGCAGACATGTCTATAACATCGCTTAAGGATATGGAACAGGCTGCCGCATGTATTTTCCGTATGGGTTGCCGCAACGTATTGCTCAAGGGCGGACACTTTAAAGGCAATGCTGTGGATATTCTATTCGACGGTAATTCTTACCATCACTTTGTAGCGCCGCGTATAGACACAAAAAACACACATGGCACCGGCTGTACATATTCTTCGGCAATAGCTTCAAACCTCGCTCTGGGATTCGAAACAGTCCCGGCGATAAGCCGCGCTAAGGTGTATATGAACATGGTCATAGAGCATTCACTTGACATAGGACACGGAAACGGACCCACAAATCACTTTTATGATTTGTATAAAAACGGTTTGAAAGATTAGCTTTTTCAATCAGTACATTCAAATACCGTTTCCGGAGGCTATATGAAATTCAATAAAAACAACATTGATTACTCCCTATATCTGGTCACGGATCGCGATCTGATGAGTTCGTCTACGCTGGAAGAAGGCGTCGAAGCAGCTATAAACGGCGGTTGTACCGTCGTTCAGCTTCGTGAAAAGACCGTCTCGTCGCTCGAATTCTACCGAACAGCGTTGAGCATCAAGCAGATATGTGACGCTCACGGCCTTCCTCTTATTATCAACGACAGGCTTGATATCGCGCTCGCGGTTGGCGCCGCCGGCGTTCATCTGGGTCAGTCGGATCTGCCCGTAGACGCCGCCCGACGCATCCTCGGAGACGATAAAATAATCGGCGCCTCGGCTTCCAACCCCGCTCTGGCCGTAAAGGCCGCCAAATCCGGTGCGGATTATATAGGCGTGGGCGCGATGTTTCCCACCGGCACAAAGTCCGACACAACACCCACCAGCTCGGCCGTTCTCCGTGAGATAATCGCTTCCACAGGATTGCCCGTCCTCGCTATTGGCGGCGTAAACCTCACTACGGCGCCGTTGCTGCGCGGCGTACCGATATCGGGTCTGGCCGTCGTCTCCGCAGTTCTCGGCGCTGAAGACATCGAAAAAGCCGCCCGCGAGCTTAAGGCGATCTTCCTTTCGGGACAGGCGAACCTCAGCGCGCCCGGCGTCAGGGCGCCGGACAAGTCGGCGGTCTTGCCTGCCGGATCGGCGGCGGCATTCAGCGGCATTAAAGCCGCCATCTTCGATCTAGACGGCACTCTGATAGATTCTATGGGCGTCTGGGGAAAAATCGACGCCGATTTTCTCGCGAAACGCGGCATTGCCCTTCCTGACGACTACGCGGCGAAACTGTCCGCGCTCGGGTTTAGAGAGGCTGCGGAGTATACCATAGAACGCTTTGGTTTTCAAGAGAGCGCTGACATGTTGATCGACGAATGGAATGCAATGGCTATAGACGAATATACTCACCGGATCGCTCTTAAACCACATGCGAAAGAATACCTTATGGAACTAAAAGAGCGCGGGATAAAACTCGGCGTGGCTACCAGTCTTCATCCCGCACTCTACGAAGCCGTTCTGAAAAATAACGGCGTTTATGATTATTTTGACGTCATATGCTCCACCGGCGAGGTCGCCCGCGGGAAAGAATTCCCTGACGTCTTCCTACGCGCCGCCGAACTGATGAACACGGCTCCCGGCAGTTGTCTCGTATTCGAAGACCTGCTGCAAGCCATGCGCGCCGCCAAACTCGCCGGCATGAAAATCTGCGGCGTCTTTGACGCTTCTTCAAATGCCCATTGGGAAGAGATACAGCGCCTGGCGGACGGCGTCATACTGGATTTCAAAGACGCCCCCCGCTTGTAGACTGCCTGTAACCTCTTATTTGCTTTTCCCCGCCAGTTTTGTCGCGCGCGCCATATCGATGAGATCCTTGCCTCCAAGTCCTGCGAGCATGAATATCATGACCGACCCTACGATGAATGACATCCAGACCATGGCCAGTCCGAACACCGGCACATGGAACAGGAAGGCCAACACATAATGGAGTGCGAACACCGCAAATACGACGACCCAGAATGTCTTCCAGCTCAGTGTATCAGCTCCGAGCCATCCGAATATCCCCGGCCTTTCTTGCTTATCAATAACAAGCGGACTGGTGCGGAGTTCATCTCCCAGTTGCTTAAAGCTTGTAGCTTTCGCCTTCTCGTACTCGGGCTTCGTGCACAGGCTCACAATGATCATGACGGGTATGGCCACTGCAAGACCGACATGAGCCGCGTGAAGCTGCATCCCGAACATAGGAACGAGGGCTCCCGGATTTCCCAGTTTTATCCAGGCATATATCGCCCATCCGAAAGCGGTAATCCCGCCGAGGACGGTGGACGCCATCGCCCCCGCCGTTGTGGATCGCTTCCAGAACCACGCGCACAATGTCGTAGCGAGCAGCCCGGAAATGCCGATAGCCTGGGCAAGCGACCACAGCGGTACAAGTATGGGCAGCCACAGAGCGCTGGCAATACCGATGATGGTCACAACGATCAGCGACATTCTGCTGGCGAACAACACCTGCTTATCGGTAGCGTTCTTGTTCATCACCTTTTGATATATGTCCCTGGTCAATATCGTCACTCCGTTCATGGCAAACGAAGAGCCGCACGAGATAATCGTCATCAGCAGTCCCACCAGAACCACCACGCCCATTACAGGGGACATGTATTCTATCGAAAACCAGCCGTAAAGCCCATCCCCGGAAAGCCCCTCCGGAACCGTGAGTTTACCCATTACCACGCCCACTGCAATGCACAGTCCCGAAAGGAAGGGCAGTACGTTGTAGTAAGAACCGCCTAATACCGCCAACATGCCGTTGGAACTGACCTTCGGCGTCTGCCCGATATACGCCCACATGTAGATCCATGGATCGACGAGATAAAAAATCCCGAATGTCAACAACCATACCGTGAACTGTGAAAAATCTACATTCCAGAAGTTCATCTTCACGGGTTCAAGGAGTTCGTACATGGCCTCTGTAACATAGGTCGGATCGCCGATAAGCCTGAAAGCCGCCACGCCGAACAATATGATCCCGAGGGATTGCAGCACCGACTGGAACCATTGTGTTATTAACGCGGAATATTGGCCGGCAGTTATAAGATAAAGTAGTATAATGACCGCGGACACGACGACGCCTATTTTAATATCCATTCCAAACACAATGTTCGCCACCACCGCTATAGCGAGAAACTGCATCCCGGTAAGAAAGCCGGGGCGCATGAAGCCGACGATGGCGACGGGAAGCCTGAGACCCTCTCCGTACCTGGCGCAGATAAAGTCCGCGATGGTCACCGCGCCTGTCTTCCTTCCGAAATAATTCACCCTTCTGGCGAATAATAATATAAAAGCTACGCATCCGGACACCACAAACAGCGAAGTCCACATGCCTGAGATGCCGCCGGTGAATCCGAGATTGACATATCCGGATACGCTGGCGCCGCCCACATAACCGCCGAGATAGGCGCTTGCCATCAGCCAAAACGGCGCTCCCCGTCCCGCAAGCAGGAAATCGTCGGCGGTAGACGCCATTTTTTTGAACCACATACCGACAAATATAAAACATACAACAAGTATTGCAAGTATGATTATCGTAACTGAAATTACATTCATAGTGAATCCTCCTCTTAATCTTTCTTGTATTTCTCCATGATCTCCGCATTCATTGCCACGGGCGGTTCGAGTTCGTCCGGAAGCAGACATTTATAGGATTTCCCTTCCAGTCGTTCTCTAAGCTCGTCCTTGGCTCTCTCAACCAATGCCGTATCGCATAACAACTCCGCGCCCGTAACCGCGATCAAGTCCGCCGCCTTGTCCATGCTCTTACGTCCCATTGAATTTACGGCGCAATTCGTAACGCCCCAGTGATGCCAACCGGTATTTTCCGGCGCCATGGCCACCCACGCAGTGGCGTAAGGCGCGTTCCAACTGTATTCCGATGTATCGCACACAACCGAATAACCCCCGTCGAAGGGCAGAATGCCGGTCGCGAGTCCGCTCTGCGCCGCTCCGAGTTCCTTCTGTATCAACCTTGCCGCGTCCTGCTCTTCCTGCGTGAATTCCGGCGCGCCTATTGAGACGAAGTTCTCATGCATGCACTCGGCGAGCGCCTTATTCGGTATCTTGTGATTCGTGGCGGTAATGATTTCAACAATGACCTCGGTATCCGTAGCCAGCGCAGCGCCTTTGGCGCAGTTCGTTATGCGCCTTAACGCGTCTTCCGCATCAGCCGATGTGACAAATCTCCCCACATACCATATAGTCGCTCTGTCCGAAACCACACTTGGAAACTCCGGACCCGTCGACGAAAACGTGTAATTGATGGTATTCGCCGCATCCGGCGGTTGACCGGGGTAGATATGCTCCCTCAAATACTCTGTAGAATTCGCCTGAATCATCGCCGCATCAAGGGCGCTCCTCCCGTGCCAAGGCGAATTCCCATGACACGTTCTTCCCGTATAGTGGTACTTAACGCTGAAATACGCACAGCACGCGTCATAGTCCGCACGATTGTACGACCAGGGATGCCAGTCCAGAAAGGCGTCTATCCCTTCGAGCAAGCCCGCCTTCCCTAGAAATGGCTTACCTAAACACATCTCTTCGGCAGGCGCCCCTATTACCTTGACCGTCCCCTTGAGTTTATGCTTTTCCATCGCATACCTCATGGCGACGGCCGCCTTCACAGCTGCGGTTCCAAGCAGATTATGCCCACAGCCATGTCCCGGCGCTCCTTCCGTTCGCGGCTGCTTCCGCAGCTCGCCCGCTTCCTGCGAAAGCCCCGGCAATGCGTCATATTCGCAGTTTATCGCGATGACCGGGTACCCCTCGCCATACGAGGCTATGAAAGCCGTCGGCATTCCTGCCGCACCCGCGCCTATTTCAAATCCGTGGGCGGACAAAGCGTCCTTTAACAAGCCGCTGGATCTGAACTCCTGCATAGGCAGTTCGGGATGCTCCCATATTTCCTTCGATATTTTGTAGAATTCCTCTCTATTAGCCGTCGTCCATTCCAAAATATCCCGTTTGATTGATATAACATCCATTTATTTTTTTCACCTCCGCCAAATTTAATAGCAAAACAAATGCCAAAAAAACAGTTGCACGCCCTTCTTTTTTTCGGGCAAGTACGGGCGTAAATCAAATTAGTTTTATTTTCGTAGGCTTTTAGGTCTATTATTAGGAAATATTATGATAATAATGTAGTATGCCTCTGATGTAAATATCATTCGAAGGCCGAAAAGACGTTTTTCAAAATCGCATATTATTTTGATTAAATTTTAAGCGCGCCCGCAAAGACGCGCTAATGGTAAAATTGTCTGAAAGTTCAAGAATATTTGAGTCTTTTTTAACTCAAGATAATTCCTTAAAGACTCGTGGATTTTCCCCCTGTCTAAGACCGCCGTTAAGCCATAATGCAGCAGGCCTGTGAAGCGGGTAAGTCGTTTGAGACTTGACGGTGTAACAACAATGACCTCTGCTAGGCGCACTCTGCGGCGTCAGATGCCTCCCTGCCATCGTAGGTCATCTCTTCTTCTGCGCTGTATATCACGCTGTATATCAATCCGCTGCGCCGTATATCAGTCCGCTGCGCCGTATATCAGTCCGCTGCTCCGTATATCAATCCGCTGCTCCGTATATCAGTCCGCTGCTCCGTACTTTCTTATCTTCCTGTAGGCGCTGGTCTGACTTATCCCTAGAACCTCCGCCACCTTATAACTGCTGCCGAGCTTCTCGTAAGCGGCGCGTATCACACGCCCCTCAAGCCTCTCCATAGCGGCCTTCAGCTCTGAAAATCCCGCATCCTCGGCGATCACATCCTCTTCCGCATCGTCACCTATGCTCATCATGGCCGCTGTCAATATACCGTCCTTGCTCATAAGCACCATGCGCTCGATCATATTTTCTAGTTCTCTTACATTGCCGCCCCAAGCCCTTTTCTGCATTTCTTCCAGCAATTCTTCAGAATAAACGACAATCTTTTTGTATTTTTCCTGAAACTTATTAACAAAAAAGTCAACCGCTGCCACTATATCTTCTTTCCGTTCACGGAGCGCAGGTATGTAAATAGGGATGACATTTAGCCTATAATAGAGATCCGCTCTGAAGCGCCCCCTCCGAACAAGCTCCCTGAGATCGTTGTTGGACGCCGCTATTATGCGCACGTCTACCTTCGTCGCCAGCTTTGCGCCTATCCTCATGATCTGTTTATCCTGAATGAGGTTTAACAGCTTGACCTGCAGTAAAGCCGGCAATTCGCTTATTTCATCCAGTAGAAGCGTCCCGCCCGCCGCCATTTCAACAAGGCCTTGTTTACCTGTACTGCTTGCGCCTGTGAAGGCGCCGGAATTATAACCAAAGAGTTCGGACTCAAGTAAATGTTCCGGTATTGTGCCGCAGTTGATCTGCACCAGCGGCTTTCCCGCGCGGTTGCTGCCGGCGTGTATGTACTTGGCGAGCAAGCTCTTCCCCACTCCGGATTCCCCACTGATTAAAATGGTTGAGTCTGTATCTTTGATCCTTTCGACTATATCCATTATATGCTTCATCGCGGCGCTGTCCGCCAGAAGCTTGAAAGCCGCGCCTGAACTCTCCTTACCCCCGCGGGCATCCCCATTACCATAATAGTACGAATGCACACTTTCGATCTCTTCCATCATTCTCGCGCTGGACACGCACATCTCGATTTCTCCGCTGCCGTCATATATAGGCGTGCCCGTCACAATATTCTTTTTCCCGTTCTGCCCGGTCTGCATTACCGAGACTTGCCGCCCCTCCTCCAGCACCAGCCGGTGAACCGACGGCCTGAAAAAACCGCCCTTTTCAAGCTCCGCTACATTCTTTCCGATCACATCACGCGGTTTGACTCCGGTCGCCCTCTCGAAACCCTTGTTAACCATACGCGTGACGCCGTCCGCGTCTGATACATATATGCTATCCGGGGATTCTGAGAATATCTTCGCAAGGGAGGTGGCAAAACGCAGCAGCTCGTCAATGCCGTATAAAACCGCTTCTACGTCGTTCGTTTCGGGATGTCCCTTATTTTCAAAACCGTTCGTTATGGAATATATCCATTCTTTGACCCCTGTGTTTCCGGATCCCTGCAGCCCATTATCCTCTTTGCCGCCAATCAATGGAAATGGTATGCCCCATTCCTCCGTACTTTTCCTGAAATTCGCTATTTTGCCGTTAATCGCCCTGATGATCTCAACATACCTATCCGCGTCCACTACCCTACCTCCGGCACTTTGACCCCTGTCTCATTGATAAACTTCATTCATCGAACCAAGTAGGATATTATTAAAAATAATCCTGCGCCCTCCATACAAATCATAATTACAAATGACAATATCTTGATTGTTTTAGGCGACAATTTGGGATTATGCCAAGGATTACGTGACATAGGCCAAGCGTTTTTTTCACGCAGCGTTCTACGAAAATGCCATATGCCATATGCAACACAAAATAGGCCTAATAATATATTTCCCACCTGATAATACCCACTCCCTCCCTAAATGCTTTATATCTCAAATAATGTATCCGTCGAAACTATTACAGCATTTTCTTGTTTCAGGTCTCGCAAGCCTGCCGAAGTCTTCAAAAATAGATAATAATATCTGTCATTGAAGGCGCTGAGCAAATGACTCTTTGCCTCAAGCCTTTGCAGCTCAAACGCTGCGTTCACCTCGCTCCGCCATTTACATTCGCCTAAAATGATTTTCCCTTCAGCGCGGTTGGCGGCGATCGCATCAAAGTCGGTCTGTGACTTTTCCCGCGTATCTGTTCCCCACCAAGAGCCGAAGGACGTCGCTGTGAACGGCAGCTTGCCGCATCGATTTGCCCGTTGTAAATATTGCAGGCAGATCGTCTCAAACGGCGGTTTTCCGATATATGCCGCCAACTTCTCACCAAATACATTCGCATCAGCTACAAGATCCCCACTACCGCTTTCGATCTCCTGCATGTTTGAAAATACGAACCTATACCAAAAATCATAGCAGTTATCAGCGATCCAATAAATCCCTCTGCGGCTGTTTTGCGGATTTTCACCGAATGGACATAGTCTGCGAACGATTTTCAGATTTACAAGCGTCTGCAAATATCTATTCACCTTGGGTCTGTCCTCATCGATCTTTGTGACGATCTCATTCAGCTTCGACGCGCCGCCCGCAATAGCCGCGATGATGGCATTGTACATTGCGGGTTCGCGAAGCTCCTGCCGCAAAAGCATCATCGGCTCGTTGTAAAGATATCCCGACATGTCGAAAAACAAACGCTTAATATTATCCTCAAAAGATTCATCCGCTTTAACCTGTGCAAGGTAATGCGGCGTCCCGCCTACACAGGCGTATAGCGCTATCTTATCTTCATTACTGAACCCTCTTAACATCTTTCCCGCGTCGTAGTAATCGAAGCCTTCCAATTTTATTTGCGCGGTTCGCCTTCCGAACAACGGGCTTTTGTATCCAAGCACTTCATTCTCCATAAAGCCTATGTGACTGCCGCAGAGAATCAAGAACAAACCTGTATCCTTAAATTCGTGGTCTATTGCCGTTTGCAATATAGATTTCAATGAGCGATTGGCAGATGCGGCATACGGAAACTCATCGAAGATCAACACAAACTGCCGTTCCCTTGCTTTCGCGGCGAGAAATGAAAACGCGTCATTCCAGTTCCTGAAACTGCCTACAGAATCGGGCAGCTCAAAAAATCGGTAAATCTTTTGGGAAAATCGATTCAGATTAGGTGCATCGTTTAACTCTTCTGCAGTAAAAAATATCGCCGGCTTATCGGCGGCAAATTCGGAAAGCAATGTCGTCTTACCGATTCGCCGCCGCCCGTACATCACCACCATTTGAAAGCTTTTTTCTCTGTACAGCTTATTAAGAGCCGCCAGCTCGTTTTCTCTTCCGACAAACATAAAAACTCCATTCTAATGCTATTTCCCGCTGTTCGCCCAATTATTTGGGGCGAAATCTAAACTGGAAATAGTATACTATAATGGGGATTTTCCGAAGTCCCCCTAAGGACTTCAAGATTAAATACTTACGATTATTATACCCGTATTTATATTATGCGCTCTTGCTGTAAAAATGTCAATCATCTATCCCGCCCCGTCCCGCACAAAAAATTCTTTGAGAAGCTCCTGAAGAGCAGGCTTTGCAGCTTGCAAAGCCAAAAATTCGCGCCATAATCCAGTCGAATTTACTTTGATTTTCCAGGTCAAAAAATAAAATAATTCTTGCATTTATACTATTGTTTTGTAATTGAAGCTGTGATATAATTTTCCTGGGTTTTGTTTCTGATATTTTGTTTTCTAGTGTAATTATTTGACAGAAAGGGTGATGAAATGAAAAAAAAGATGAAAAAAATCCTAACTTTTGCGTTGGCGGTGATTATGGTATTTACCATTCAAGGTGTAACTTTTTCAAGTTTTGCCGCCACTGATGACGATTCGGACAAAGTGCGCATCATGGCGCTTGGCGACTCCCTCGTCGTCGGCACAGGTTCCACATCATCTACCGATCTTGCGGGATTCCGCTCTCCTTTACAAAAGGCGCTGAAAGCAGCAGGCGTAGACTTCGATTTCGTCGGTTCTGTTAGCATCGGCAATCGTAACAGGATTGATGCGGATAGTGAAGGACATCTCCTCTACAGGATCGATCAGATTGCTTCCAACGCTAAAAAGTGGGTGAAGGCCGCCGACCCTGATATCGTTTTGCTGCTCACCGGACTGCAGGACATCACGATCAACTATAAGCTCTCTACCGTGGCTGATCGCTA
Source organism: Eubacteriales Family XIII. Incertae Sedis bacterium (assembly GCA_031264295.1). Lineage (GTDB taxonomy): Bacteria > Bacillota > Clostridia > Peptostreptococcales > Anaerovoracaceae > JAISED01. The sequence goes on from JAISED010000059.1 coordinate 13,481, forward strand.
TGAAGGACTGCTGAACACGATCCGCGAAACCGCCCCCGGCGTGCAAATCGTTGTGGCGACCATGATAGACCAACCTACATCTACATTGCAGAGAAGAACTACGGACTTTAACAATGACTTGCGTGACTTGGTCGATCAGCAGGCCGCCGAATACGGCGATGTGGTTCTGGCTGAACTTGGCGGACTTCTTTTATTGTCTGAATACCTCGTGTCGGTTCCAAATGACAAGGGTTATATCAGGATCGCAGGCGTATTCGCTGAAGCTCTCACCGGATTGCTGCCTTACGGCGATATGGACAAGCTCACCGCGCCTCCTCTGAAAATCCTCAGCTTGGGTTCATCTGAGACCGTAGGCGTGGGCAGCGGCAATCGTTCAGACTTTGCCGGCTACCGCGGCTATCTGCAAGAGATCCTTGACGAAGCTTCCCTGTATTATGACTTCCTCGGTTCACAGCAGATGGGAGATCCTACGCACATAGACATTGACCATGAAGGTCATAACGGTTGGCGTATAGATCAAATCGCGTCGAGTATCAAATCGCTCCTCGCCAGTAAGCCGGATGTTGTTCTTCTCCAGATAGGCAGCAATGACTGCTGGCAGAAATACAAGTTAGATCAGGCGGCGGAAAAGTATGATAAGCTGATAAATGACATACGCGCTTATGCGGCGCCGGGCGTAAAGATCGTAATCTCGACCGTGCTCGAAAGCACAGACGATGAGCAGGCTGCCAGAGTACGTACCCTCAACGAAAGTATCCGTGAAATAGCGGCTGCGCAGGCTGCGGAGTTCGGCGATGTATACCTCGCTGAATTGGAAACCGCCCTTGATAGAGGCACGGATTATGCGGACACACTGCATCCCGACGATTCGGGTTATGTCAAAATGGCTTCTGTCTACGCCAATGTGCTTTCCGAATTCATTGACGGCGTCCAAGGCGAGCTTGTCGATCCTCCGATCAGGATACTGCCCTTTGGTGATTCTGTCACTCTCGGCCTCGGCTCAGGACTTGATTCAGGTCTGGCGGGCTTCCGCGGATATCTGTACAACCGTTTAAACAACAGTGGTCTGTCCGTCGACTTTGTCGGCTCCCTTTACACAGGACTGCCCTCTTATGTTGACCCTGATCATGAAGGGCATCTGTCACTGAGGATAGATCAACTGGCGGCAAGCGCCGAGAAATGGGTCGGGAAATCCACCCCTGATGTGATTCTGCTGTACGCGGGTACGGCGGATCTGACCCTCAACTACAAGCTCAGCACCGCGCCCGCCCGGTTTGAAGACCTTTTGGATAAGGTTCACGCCGCCGCGCCGGACGCAAAGATAATCGTCTCCACCGTTATCGACCCGTCTGTTAAGCTCATATATCAGGCGCGTGTCGACAGCTTCAACAAGGAACTTCGCAAGATAGTCACCAAAAAGCAAACCGAGTACGGAAATGTCTGGCTTGCTGACATGAGCGGCGCGCTCAAGCCCTTGGTTGACCATTTTAGCATACTCGTTCCTAAAGATTCAGGCTACAGCAAGATGGCGAACATCTGGAAAGACGCCGTACTTGAGGCTCTTGAGGCTGTGGGCGAGTAATTCGTTCTCCGCCGCTTAGACTGGATTGAGTATTAGTAGTTAGAAGATCGACTGTTCTTGAGACATAGACGGGACGCGTGATAACACCGCGTCCCGTTTTTTATACTCATTTCGGGCTCATTTTGGGCTGTTTATTTTTTTTGCTGTTTAATATTGACAAGCCTTGCTTAAAGGTTTATAATTATATCATATTTAACATATATGCTAAATATGATATACGGTGTCGGCGGCGAAATGGGTGTTATTATGAAAATCAAGAATATATTCACCAGTTTAATCGTACTTATTGCGTTTTTCGCATTCTGGGAATTCGCGGCTTCCCGCGAGCTTATTGATACCCAGTTCGTACCCGCGTTCTCAACAGTTATCCGCGAGTCCCGCGAACTGCTCGGCGACCATATGCTGTTCGTGCACATAGCGTCGAGTCTGGGGCGCTTGTTTGCGGGCTTGGGTCTGGGGCTTATTACCGGCCTGCCCCTTGGCTTCCTTTTAAGCGGATGGCGGCCGAGGTTCACGGCCTTTGTTAAACCACTGATGACCAACCTCTCGCTGGTCAACCCATTCGCACTTATTCCCGTTTTTATCACTATACTCGGCATAGGCGAGATAAGCAAGATCGGGATTATATATTGGGTACTGGTCTGGCCGGTGATCTTCGCAACGGCAGCGGGCATTTCCGCTATAGATCCGGCCATCATCAATGTAGCTCGCTCTATGGGTGCACGAAGCCTCAAGGTTTTCTTCGACATTATCATTCCTTCCACCCTAAGCTATGTGTTCACAGGATTCAAAACCAGTTTAACGCTGGGCTTCCTCGTGCTTCTCAGTGCTGAAATGGTGGGCGCGGAAACGGGACTCGGCTGGCTTGTGTTCAACTCTCAGAAAAACTACAATATCCCTCGCCTGTATGTCGGCATATTATTGGTAGCTCTTATCGGTTTTATGATCTCAATGATAATCGACAAACTGCAAAAGTCGATCATCATATGGAATCCCAAGACCTAGTATAGCGGAACCCAAAACGTAGAGAAAGAAGGTGTTTATATGTTGGCATTATGTCTGTGTCGCAGTTCAGCTGCAAATTCACATGTTGTATTAGATGACGTGAGGCGTGTAAATGGATGTTTTAAGGAAGCTTGTCAAACAACTGAAGAGCATAGGATTCGGTTCTCTATCCACGATTCTCTTTTTTATCGTATGGGGATTGCTCTCCGGCGCGGGCGTTTTGAACAGAGGAACCATTCCGGATCCCCTGTCTGTTTTGAGGCGCCTGTTCGAAAATCTGTTCACTACGGATCTGATTACTACACATATGCTGCCGACTGTACGCCGCGCCGCTCTGGGTTTCCTCCTTGCTGCGGCGATGGGACTCGCTACAGGCATCCTCCTTGTCAGCCTGTTCCGAATCCTTCGCCCGCTCCTCGTGCCGGCGTTTCGTTTCTTTGAAAAACTCAATCCACTGGCGCTGTTCCCTGTGTTCATGCTCTTCTTCGGTATAGGGGAACTCAGTAAGGTTCTCATCATTTTCTGGGTCGTCGTATGGATTGTGATTTTTCATACTGTCGAAGGCATTGACAATGTTGAATCCGTCCATGTGGAATCGGCTAAAAGCATGGGCGCGGGGCGATTCGCCATGCTGTCGAAGGTCTATCTGCCGGCGGCCGCGCCTCAGATATTTCACGGCGTCAAGCTGGGACTGAGCATATCTTTCATCTTTGTCATATCTGTGGAAATGTTGAGCGCATCCTCTGGATTGGGCTGGTTCATCGCAAACGCAAAGCATCAGTATAATCTTCCCAATCTTTACAGCAGCGTATTACTGGTCGCCGTCATCGGCATTTTCATAAACACTTTGGTAAATTATCTGGAAAGGAGATTATTCATATGGAAACAAGATCCTATTCTGCCGGAATAACGGTCATCCTTTTGTTATTAAGCGTAATACTGCTTTCAGCGTGCGGCGGCACAGGCAGTAACACCGGAAACAACGGCGGCGAACTCTTCCCCATCAGGACGTCGACGCGTTATGATTGCACACTGGCGCCGTATCTCGTGGCCGAGAAGCTCGGTTATTTTGAGGATGAAGGTCTGATACTTGAATGGACGGGCGAGATCCCCAACAGTGAATTCGTAGCCGGCGTTCTCAGCGGCGCCAATGACGTAGCTGACGGACATCCTAACGAGATAGCGCTTCAAGTCTATGGCGGCGCCGATATACGCGCTGTAGGACGCTCTATAATCGAACCTGATTTGGACAAGGATCCCAGGCTTAGGCATATGTGGTACTTCATCAGCCAGGAAGCAGCTGACGCCGGTGTCGAAACGATCGCCGATTTGGCCGATTATAAGAGCGGCGCGAAGCTTAAATCAGCCGGTTATCTTGATACTTGCGAGTCTTTCATCCTGAACAAGGCTCTGGATTTCCACAGCGTACCCAGAGATAAATTGGAATGGATCGTTTTCGACACAGATATCGCGAAGATTCAGGCTCTGAAACTGGGGCAGATCGATATTATCGGCGTACATCCTCCCTTCTATGACGCCGCTTATGAAGCGGGACTTGTGAAGATCGGAGACTCGTCAGAAGCAAATTTAGGCGAGGCCACGGGCGTATACCTATACTATTTCTCTAACGCTTTTATCGAGGAACACCCTGATGAAGTGGCAGGCTTTGTACGCGCCATGACCAAGGCGCAGCAATACGCAAACGCCCACATAGAAGAAGCCGCCGCCTGGACAGGAGAATTCATCAAGCAAGAAGTACGCGGCAACCACTACTACTCAGAGACTACCGAGATCGACGAGGCCACCATTCTTCCTTGGCTTGATGATCTTGAGCAGAGCGGCACATTGCCTGCAGGCGCCATCAAAGTGACAGACATCATCACTCATCAGTTTGAATCTCAGTAGTTATTCCGGAAGCCGTGCAAAGCAATCGCCGTAGTGTACAAAGACCGGACGTCGTATGATGCCGCCGGTCAGCTCGTAAGCCGGAAGCGCGGAGGCAGTCCTGTCCTTCCGCGCTGGGTTCCGGCAGAAAAGAGGAAATATGGCAAAGAAGAAAACAAAGGCGCTTGACCTTAAACTCGCGAATGTTGACAGCCGGGAAATGCGGCTGGGTTCCATCATTTCGTGGGACGGCAGCGCATCGGAGCTTGTGGAGATTTCGCAATATGAACAGCGCAGCCGAAAGCACTCAGGTTCCGGCTGCGGCGTCCCCTGCGGTGAACGGGGCAAGAGCTGCCGCCTGGCGGAACTCAATATGCCCTTTAGCCAGCAGACTATGTGCGCCCAGTCCATAGTCGCCTGCCAGATCGGGAACATCACGGACTGCATACTCATAGAACATTCGCCCATCGGCTGCTCCGCCTACCATCCCCGATTTAATTTCGGGTATAAAGTCGGGCTTCTAAGGCGGGGAAAGAAACTTGAAAACATACGCATATTCAGTACGAATCTGCAAGAGAATGACATGGTGTTCGGCGCGGGCGGCAAGCTGCGCCAATCCATACGTGACGCCTATGACAGATTTTCACCTAAGGCTGTTTTCATTTCTATGTCTTGTTCCACCGCCATCATAGGAGAAGACATCGGCAGCATTGCCGTTGAAATGGAAAAGGCCCTCGGCATACCCGTCGTACCGCTTTTCTGCGAGGGTTTTCGCAGCAAGCACTGGAGCACGGGATTTGATATTTCCCAGCATGGCGTCGTAAGGCAGATTGTCCGAAAGAAGCGTAAAAAGCAAGACGATCTGTTGAATATAGTAGCGTTATGGGGTACGGATTACTTTACGGAAATGCTGGCGCCCCTTGGTCTTCGCGTCAACTATATGATAGATATGGCGAGCTTCGACGAACTGGCTCAGGCCTCGGAAGCCGCCGCAACCGCTACATTCTGCCATACCCTCGGCTCATATATGGCGACTGCGCTTGAAGAGAAGTTCGGCGTCCCTCAGATCGATGCGCCGCAGCCTTACGGCGTCGCAGCTACCGACGAATGGCTTCGCGCGGTTGCAAAGGCCGTAGGAAAGGAAGACATCATTGAAGAATACATCGAAAGCGAGCACGCACGGATCCTGCCAAGGCTGAAAAAATTGCGCGAGCAGCTGAAAGGCGTCAGGGGCTTTGTGTCCACCGGCTCAGCCTTTGCTCACTCTATGGTAGAGGTAATCCGCGAGCTCGGCGTCGATGTGGAAGGTTCACTGGTATTTCATCATGATCCCGTATATGACAGCGGTTATGAAAAGCAGAATACCTTGAAGCATCTGGTGGATAATTACGGCGACATACCGAATTTTTCTGTCAGTAAGACACAGCAATATCAATTCTACGCCCTGCTTAAGCGTGCCAATCCGGATTTCATCGTCATAAGGCATAACGGCGTAGCGCCTCTGGCGGCAAAAATGGGAATACCGTCCTTCGCGATGGGTGACGAGCACTTTCCTCTTGGCTACGACGGGATTATCCGCATGGGAGACGCGCTTATCGGGATTCTGGCGCGGAAGAAGTTTAACAATGTGTTGAAACGTCACGTATCCCTTCCGTACACAGACTGGTGGCTTAGTCAGGAAGACCCGTTTATCTTGGCTAAACATCCTGAAATTCTGGATGAGGCGCCGACTGCTTTTGATGATTTTAAGGAGGAAACATATGCCAAATAATGCAACGGCGCAGACGAATTCCATAATGCACCCGCGATACGGATGCACTGTGGGCGCGGCATATACAGTCGCCGCTATCCCCGGCGCCATTCCCATCGTCCATTGCGGTCCCGGTTGTGTGGATAAACAGTTTTTTATCCTCTCAGGCTGCAACGGTTACCAGGGCAGCGGCTATGCCGGCGGCGGCGCCACGCCCAGCAGCAACATCGGAGAAAACGAAGTTGTATTCGGCGGCGCGAATAAGCTGGATAAGCTGATAAATTCCGGCGTCAAAATCATGAACGGCAGCCTCTATGTGGTTCTGTCCGGCTGTTCAAGCGCGCTCGTAGGCGACGACGCCGAGTCAGTGGTACGCAAATACCGCAGCGACGGCAAGCCTGTGGTCTATGTGGACGCGCCGGGATTCAAGGGCAGCAATCTCGTCGGACACGAGCTGACCGTCAGAGCCATCATCGATCGTCATGTGGGCGCTTACAGCGGCAGAAAACGCAAAGGACTGATCAACCTGTGGGCTGAAGTACCGTACTTCAATACGAATTGGCGCGGCGACACAATAGAACTCAAACGCATTCTCGAAGGCGCCGGTTTTTCCGTTAACGTACTATTCGGTCCGGAAGCGGGAGGCGTAGAAGAATGGGAGAACATCCCTAAAGCCCAGGCGAATGTGCTCATCTCTCCTTGGGTCGGTTTGGATATAGTGAAACACCTTGCCGATAAATATAGGCAGCCTTGGCTCCACGTACCCGTTATCCCCATCGGCGAAGAGGCGACCACCAAATTCATCAGGGACATCGTGGCTTTCACAGGCATAGATTCTAAAAAGTCGGAGATGTTTATCAAGAAAGAAGCGAGCCAATACTATTACTTCCTCGAACATTTCGCGGATTTCTTTTCAGAATACTGGTTCGGCCTGCCTTCGTCATTTGCCGTCGTCGGCGACAGCGCGTATAACGCGGCAATCTCGAAGTTCGTGGCCGATCAGGTTGGACTCATTCCCGCGAAGCATATAATCACGGATAATCCGCCGAAAAAATACAGAGAATCCATACGCAAAATATACATGGAGCTTTCGGAGGACGTCTCTGCGGATGTGGATTTCATAGAAGACGGTTATCTCATAGAGAAAAAGATACGGGAGACCCATTTCGGCGCCGGTGTCCCCTTGATCTTCGGAACCTCATGGGAACGCGATATTGCAAAGGAACTCGGCGCAATCCTTCTGGAAATCAGCACCCCTGTAATGGAAGAAATAGTTATAAACAGGACTTATATTGGCTACAAAGGCGCGCTTACATTATTGGAAAATATATATACAAACACAGTCAATGGGTTCTGATATTGAAAATGGAGTATGAAAATGGCTAAAACAAAGGCTAAAACACTGCGGCAGATCGCTATATACGGTAAGGGCGGCATAGGAAAATCGACGACAACACAAAACCTGACGGCGGGTCTCGCGGAGCATGGTAAGAACGTAATGGTCGTCGGCTGTGATCCAAAGGCGGATTCCACGCGGCTCATTCTCGGCGGCCTGGCGCAGCGTACCGTTCTCGACACATTGCGTGACGAGGGCGAAGATATTGACTTGACTCGCATTATGAAGAAGGGATATCTTAACATACGCTGTGTTGAATCCGGCGGACCCGAGCCCGGCGTAGGCTGCGCCGGCAGAGGCATAATCACAGCTATCGACCTGCTTGAAAGGCTCGGCGCTTACACGCGGGATCTGGATTACGTATTTTACGATGTTCTCGGCGACGTCGTCTGCGGCGGTTTCGCCATGCCCATTCGTGAAGGCAAGGCGAAAGAGATCTACATCGTCGCCAGCGGGGAAATGATGGCGCTCTACGCCGCCAACAACATCGCCAAGGGCATACGCCGTTATGCCAATCAGGGCGGCGTGCGTTTGGGCGGGATCATATGCAACAGCCGGAATGTGGACAGGGAGAACGAACTTCTGGAGGCCTTTTCCAAGGAACTCGGTACACAGTTGATACATTTTATCCCACGTGACAATGTAGTCCAGCACGCGGAGATCAATCGAAAAACCGTCATCGACTACAAACCCGGCTCAAAGCAGGCCGAAGCATATCGCGCGCTGGCTAAGCGCATTGAAGAGAACAAGAAATTCGTCATTCCCGAACCGATGACACCTGAACGCCTTGAAGAAATATTGGTGGAATACGGACTGTTCGACGGGATTGAGGATTATGCAATCTAAAAAAATCAATAAACAACAAAGGAGAATGAACAATGGCTAAGATTACAAACACAGAGAACTGGAAATTCGAAACCAAACAGATTCACATCGGACAGGAGGAAGCCGATCCCGCGACCGACGCGCGAGCAGTGCCCATCTACCAGACTACCGCCTACGTCTTCCATGACGCGGCGCACGCAGCGGCTCGTTTCGGTCTGGCCGACCCCGGCAATATCTACAGCAGACTGACAAATTCCACTCAGGACGTTCTGGAAAAGCGCATCGCGGCTCTTGAGGGCGGTGTTGCGGCGCTCGCCGTATCCTCCGGCGCGGCGGCGCTCACCTACACATTTCAGAATTTGGCGCAAGCGGGCGATCATATTGTGGCCGAAAAGACCATATACGGCGGCACATACAATCTGCTGATACACACCCTTCCCAAATTCGGCATTACCACTACCTTTGTAGACCCCGAGGAAAAAGATGGTTTTGAAAAAGCCATCAGACCTAATACCAAACTGATCTTCATAGAAACCCTAGGCAATCCTCATTCAAATGTCGTGGACTTTGAGGCGTTGGCAAATCTGGCGCACGCCCATAAGATCCCTCTGGTAGTGGACGCCACCTTCACACCGCCGAATCAGCTGAGAACCATTGATTACGGCGCGGACATCGTCGTCCATTCCGCTACAAAATTCATAGGCGGACACGGGATCGGCCTTGGCGGGCTCATCATCGACAGCGGTAAGTTCGATTGGGTCGCCAGCGGAAAATTCCCGAATCTAACAGCGCCCAACGACAGTTACCACGGCGTCGTCTTTACAGACGCGGTCGGTCCCGCAGCCTTTGTGACCGCCATCCGCGCTGTTTTGCTGCGCGACACGGGTTCCGCTATTTCGCCGCAAAACGCCTTTCTTTTCATCCTCGGTTTGGAAACACTGTCTCTGCGAGTGGAACGGCATGTTGAAAACACCTTAAAAGTAATCGAGTATCTGAAAACACAACCTAAGGTTCTGCGTATACACCATCCTTCATTGCCCAGCGAACCGAGTCATGAACTCTACAAGAAGTACTTTCCGAACGGCGCCGGTTCCATCTTTACTTTTGAGATCAAAGGCGGTCAAAAAGAAGCCCATGAATTCATCGACAACTTGCAGATATTCTCACTGTTAGCCAATGTGGCCGATGTGAAATCTTTGGTCATTCATCCCGCCACAACTACACATTCTCAGCTCTCTGTAGAGGAACTGGAGGATCAGGGCATATATCCGAACACAATACGCCTGTCCATAGGTACTGAGCACATCGATGATATCATCGCGGATTTGGATCAGGCCTTCAATGCTTAGGCAAGGTTCAGAAGCTTCTGACGCCCGATACAAGTCAGAAGCTTCTGACGTCCTCTTATATATGCCGGAGACGTCTGACGCACGCCGACATATACCAGAGACGTCTGACACCCGCCGACATATACCGGAGACGTCTGAAGTCCTATACGAACCGGAAATGCCCGGCGCCCGTTATCGCGCGGAGAACCTCGCACAGGTCAAAAAATACATAAAGGATCGCTGCATCGACTCTGTTGAAATCGGATTCGCGGATATTAACGGCGCGATCATAGGGAAGCGTCTGCCGTCGCGTTTTCTGCTGGAGCATATGACATCCGGAACCGGACTTTGCAGAGCGCCGCTGACTTGGGACATACAGAATGAGTATTTCACGACCTCAAAATTCGCCGGCTTTGATTGCGGTGCGTCGGATATGATCCTAAAGCCCGACTATTCGACCTTGCGCGAAATTCCATGGCGAAAGGGAACTGCCTTCGTACTGGCGGACTTGTATGTGGATGCGGGCGAGATGATCCGCATCGCGCCGCGGCAAGTGCTGAAAAATGTGCTTAATCGTCTTGACTCCTTGGGTTTCGATGTTAAGGTCGGCGCGGAAATCGAGTTTTATCTGCTTGATGCGAACAAAGAGCCGCTGTTTAGCGGCAAAGAGACTTATTCTATAGGCAAGGCGGGGCAGTATAGCGATATTCTCGATCAGTTCCAACGCAATCTTGAGGCTTTTGAGATTCCCATCGAAGCCATCCATACTGAATACGGCCCGGGACAGATCGAATTGATCCTGGAATTTTCTGATGCTCTAAAAAGCGCGGATAATACAATAATCGCTCGAAACTCTATAAAAGAAATCGCTCGAAAGAACGGGCTTTACGCCACATTCATGGCACAGCCTTGGGAGAACAGATCGGGCAGCGGCTTCCATCTGCACCAAAGTCTCTGGACAAAGGACGGAAAAAACGCCTTCGCTGAAGACAATATCACCCTGCAACAGTACGCCGCCGGACTTTTAAGCGGCACACGCGAGTTCATGGCTCTGGTTTGCCCTACAGTTAATTCATACAAACGACTGGCAGATATGTCGTTCGCTCCGACTCGGGTGGGCATAGGCTATGATAACAGAACCGTTTCGGCGCGGATCGTGGGCAGCGGCGCGAGCGCAAGAATCGAACAGAGGACGGGCGCCGCGGACGCTAACGCGTATTTCCTCATTGCCGCCTCTGTCGCTTCCGGTTTATATGGCCTTGAGAATCATCTCTCCGCTCCGGAAATATCCGAAGGTAACGGATATTACGATGATCGGCTTGCGAAACTGCCCTCCACGCTCAGAGAAGCCGCAGTTCTGTTCGACGCCAGCGAGAAAGCCGTAGAATACTTCGGTAAAGAGTTCACAGAGGTATTCAGTGAGTTGATTCATTTTGATATTTCCGCACATGACCGCATAGTCAGCGATTGGGAACGGGAGCGCTATCTGGAAAACTCTTGATCTGTTTTGTCATTCTCAATAATGAAACGTCAACCTGCCGTCTTTCATTTCAAAAACGTGTGTTAGCTTAGGCAAATTCTCGTAACCACGGTGTTGTATCTCCGTCACAACGGATTCCAAAAACCATTTATAATTACGCTTAGTCTGCCACTCTTTCCGCCCTATTGTATCGTTAACCAGCTCCTTTGGCCCATTCCATACGTTGATGTTCTCTCCAACCTCCACCCCGGCGAAATATTCTTCCAGCGCAGGCGTCAATCCATGGATTTTTCCGTCGTCTCCGATGGAAAGTTCCGTTAATCTCACTTCACTTTTTCCTACCCCCTGAAGAAATGATTCAGCGCGCATAAGCATTCCCGACAGCACATAACCCTGAGGACGAACGCCTGTTATATAGCAGTGCACATTCAGCCAACTGAGCGTCGCTTCATAGGAGTATGTATTCAACTCTGCCTCTACCGCAAGACGTTTTTTCTCGTCCCCTACGCCGCTGACTGTATAACAACTGCCTGTAATAGATATTTTCACACCTTCCATTTCCGTTTCAGCAATACCATGCCCCGACAGGATCCTTTTAACATTGTTTGTCATACTCGTCACAGTACGTTGTTTTTCCACGGCGCCATATTCGAAAGCATTACTACTCCCCATTAATTTTTTTCCGCGATCGTCATTTCCTCATCGTTGGCATATCGTCCCAACACTTTTGCTAATTCTTCCTGAAAGGCGTCGCTTTTTACGATGCCAGGCAACCATTCAACACCTTTATTCTGAGTATCGGTTCTATAAAAATCGCGCTTAGCAATGATGTCATTCGCTCCCCGACAAGCGGCGCTGTACATCTCCCGTATAATGTGATCAGAACCATATCCATATTTCTTGCTTCGATAAATGAACTCCTCAAACTCTTTGAAACCTACCCCTCGCAATGGTTCCCCTGATTGTATCGTATCATCTATCTGCTTCCGGCGCGCTTGAGAAGAAATCTTAACTGTGTCCCTTCTTTCCACGCGCAGATCAGAGAGTTCAAGTAAACCAACTCTGGAAAAACTTGCACAGTCAATGCTCCTTATTCTCATTGAAGACAGATTATATGGGCTATTATTTAACTTTACAAAATTCACGAAAGTCACCCCCATTTGTGAGAATATCCCCAAAACACTATTGCCTATTTATTATTCATCGTCTGTTTCAGCCAAAACTTTCGGATAGCATCCAAAGCCCTTGAATTAGACCAAGATTTAAATGAAAAAGTACTGTCCGAACGGCGCATACGGTGTGCCTAACGGCACGGCTAGTTTTTTATGACAATTATCTGGGTATTGCGATATTTTATATTGTAGTTGTGCAAATCACTACTCGACGAACATTATCTGGCCTGCCAGGTATTCTATATATCAAGTCGTTTTTCTGCATTTTTTCGCGCTATTTACATGGCAAATCAATATGGATATAATTAAGGGGATCTTTAATATTCGTTTTAGTTATATGAAGAGGAGGCACCTTATGAGGAAAAAGGCAATATTCTTTTCGGGCGCTGCGGTTCTTATCGCACTGGCGCTGTTCGTAGTGACTTCGGCATCGGAGAACAGTATTTTTAGTGTTTCCCTGAACAGGGACGCTCAGACTGTCACCGTTTCCGGGTCGGGATTTGAGCCGGGCGAGATGATATCTCTGCTGGCGGCGTACAATTCCCCGGACTATGCGAACCCCGATTACATCGATCAACTTACGGCGGACGGCGACGGCGACGTAAGCTTCACATTTCCGTCGCGGGAAGACAAGTGGCTGGGCGGACACACCTACTATGTGGCTCTGAACGGCGCCACTTTATCCACGCCCATCTACACGACGTCAGTCAAGGTTCACAGTTCTGCGCGGGTGTCGCTGAAGCTGAGATCTACGCTTCAGCTGGACTACGAGATCGACGGCGCCAGCTACGCGTTCACTTCAAGCAACACGTCAATCCTCAAGGTCAGTGCAGACGGAGTCGTCACCCCTCAGAGGGCGGGCAGCGCTATCGTGACCCTCAAGGCAACCGACGGGAGCGACTTGAGTTCAAGTTTGGTCATCAATGTTACGCCTTAAGGCTCGGAATATTTTGAAGTTATTTTAATTACTGGATATCGAAAATCTCATAACGGTAAGTTCAGGAGGATTTTGTTTATGAAAAAGAAAATCATCGGTATCACTCTGGTAATAAGCTTGATTTTCAGTTCCGGCGCCTTTATCAACGTTCCCGCCGTCCACGCGGCCGGCATAGCTTCGGAGATAGTCGGAGACGTCCGCGTGCAGCTCCTGTCGGACACACTGGCCAGGATCGAACTGCGGGCGCCCAGCGGCGGCTTTGAGGACAGGACTACTTACCATATCGTCAATAGAGACGAATGGCCTGGGCCGAGCGCCGTGGCTACCGCAGCGCTGGATGGAGCGACGGCGATCAGCACGCCTAACTACACGGTGGTGATCCCCAACAACGCTGTGTCCCTAACCGGAGTCTACGCCACCGACAGCAAGGGCCGAGAGATCTGGCGCTACACATCCCTGCCAAGCTCCGCACAGTATCTGCCCGCTCCCGGCGCAACGCCGAAAGGCTGGGCTATAGCCGACAATCCCCGCGCCGTTCCCGCGCCTTGGGGCTACAGACCGATGGCCGAAGGCAACGATCTGTTCCCGGACTATAACGGTTGGGACACCACCAACAGCGCGCCGGACATGTTCGTCTTCGTTCCCGGCGGCGACGCAAAGCAGTTGAGGCAGGACTTCACTGATCTGACGGGCAAGTCCGAGCTGATCCCATTGAAAACGCTTGGACTCTGGCACAGCCGCTATTACGCCTATTCGGAAACAAGCGCCCTCCAGTGGATCGACAAGTACCGGGAAGAAGGCTTCCCGCTGGACTATTTCGTCGTCGACACCGATTGGCGCGTGGGCGCGAGTCTGGGCTACGCGGTAAATACCAACCTTTTCCCCGACATGTCCAGATTCATTCAGGCGGCTCACAACAAGAACGTAGATATAATGTTCAACGACCATCCTGAGCCGGTCAAAGCCGACGACGGCAGTCGGCTCAACTCCTTAGCTCAGCCCGAAGTTATATACCGGAACGAAAGCCTGAAATCCATATTCGACCTGGGTCTGGACGTCTGGTGGTACGACAGAAACTGGAGCACCTCTCTGGTGGCGCCCTTCAACATCCCCAAGGAGAGCTTCGGCATGTACCTCTACCAAGCGATCACCGCCGATTATTTCGAGGACAACAAGGGCGACGCTCCCTACGCAAGGCGCCCACTGATAATGGGTAATGTGGACGGAATCGACAATGGCTCATTTAACCGAGCCCCCGACTTCGCCTCCCATCGCTTCTCGATCCAGTGGACCGGCGACACGCATGGGCAGCCCTCCGACCTACGGCAAGAGATCGTAGACGTGGTTCGCAGCGGCGCCCTCACATCCACACCCTATATGAGTTCTGACATAGCGGGGCACATGGACGTGCTCTCCCCCGAGCAGTGGACGAGATGGACTCAGTACGCCGCTCTTTCCCCGATAATACGGTATCACTGCACAGCGGGAAGCAACTTGGACAGGTCTCCCTGGCTTTACGGCGAAGCCGCCGAGGATATCGCAAGAGACTATATTGAGATGCGTTATAGGCTCTTACCCCTGTTCTATTCCCTTTCCCATGAAAATTACGAGACGGGGCTTCCCCTAGTCAGAAGGCTCGACTATAATTATCCCGGATACGCGGAGTCTCAAGACGACACTCAGTATACCTTGGGCGACAATATCTTGGTAGCGCCGATTTGGGAATCCATCGTCTCCGCATCGCCGGCGCCGGCGGCATGGCTCAGTCATGACGGCGGGCAGCCCGGACTCAGTGCGGCCTTCTACAACAACACCGGCCTGACAGGAGAGCCTGTCTTAACGCGTGTGGATAACGAGCTGAGCTTCAACTGGGGAACCGCAAGTCCTGCCCCCGGAACGGTCAACGCGGACAACTTTTCTGCGGTCTGGACGGGAGACGTCACGACAGGCGATTTCGATGTTAAGCTGGGCGTCCTCAGCGATGACGGCGTGCGCTTCTATCTGGACGGAAATCTAGTGATCGACAACTGGGGTCCCAATGACAGTGTGACTCGCATAGCCGACACAGTGCTGGAAGCCGGCAGCACCCACAGCATAAAAGTCGAATATTATGAAGGAAGCGGCAACGCGGTAATACGCTTGGTGCAGGCCGACGCGGCTTATGCCGGGAACTCCAGAAGCGTCTTCATCCCCGACGGTAAGTGGATCGACGTTTGGACGGGTGAGGAATACACAGGTCCCAGAACTATCAATGTGAACCACAATATAAGCACGTCACCTGTATTTGTACGCTCCGGTTCTATCATCCCTCTGGCGGAGAACGTTTCCTACATAGGCGAAAAGGATTGGTCGAAGATAGGGCTGGACGTGTATCCCAGCGTTAGGCTCGCGGGTAATACCAAGCTGTATGAGGACGACGGTCTGACGGTCGCCTACAAGGATGCCCAAAGTCGGGTAACCGACCTGTCCACATCCTTTGACAACGGCGACGTCTTGGTGAACATCGGCGCGGCTTCAGGTTCCTATGAAGGCGCATTGACGTCGAGAACATGGAAGGTGCGCGTCCACACCCCCGAGGGTTGGGGCGCTCTGAAAGGCGTTCTGCTGGATGGCGTCACCGCCGAGGCCGCGAAGATATCGAAGGCAGAAGACGCCGTCCCCTTCTCCATAGAAGGCGGCGCCTTGGACGCGGACGTCTATGAGATAAGCTTGACATCCAACGTATCTGTCCCTCACGAACTTCGCCTCAGCTTCGAACATCCCGTGGCGGAATACCTGCCCGAATACAACGGAATCCCTGTGGATTTCGACGTAACGGACACCATGTCGGGTCTGGCGGTTAACCTCACCAGAGCCGGTGAATGGGATTGGGCGCACTTCGGCGCCGACGGCGTGGATTCCCGGACATTGAAGAATGGGGTCGCGGATCGGATCATAGGAGATATTAACATAACAGGAGAAGCTTCGGTTTACGAAGGTTATTCGGAATTCACATGGACAGATGGAAACGACAGTTCGGCTTCCAGAAACCATGTGCGTAACGGGCTGGCTCTCACGGACGGCAGCTTCGAATTTGATGTGAATGTGGGTTCCGACGCCGAGAAGATCACGCTTTATATAGGCGGCGAGAGTTCTTCCGGGCGTCTGACTGTCAGTGACGGCACGCAAAGCGGCGCAAAGCTGGTTGACGCGGCCAACACCTCCGGCGCCTACGCCAGGAAGATCACTATCGACGCTTCAGCGGATGAACCCGCAACGCTTCATATCAAGTATACGAAGACCGGCGGCAGCGGATCTATAGCCCTGTTCGCGGCGGCTGTTTCCAGTCCGTCGGTAGTGTCGGATGTGGCGATTCAGCGCTTCGTGTCCCTGGAACCGATAAACAGTTCTATCAACCTTTCGGAGGACGCCGTCGACTGGGTTCATCTGGGTTACGGAGGCGACGCCAACGCCAGAAACCGCAAGGCAGGGGTTAACGCTATACTGTCCATGCCCCTTATCACCGGCAGCTACTTCAGGGTAGACGATTACAACAGAAGCGGCGACGGCATTTATTACACGGACGGCAGCAATCCCGTTTCGGTATCAGGGAATCAAAACGCCATAGCCGGCGACGGTTCCTTCCAGATCAGCGTCCCCTCTACCGACGAATGGCAGCTGTTGAAGGTATATCTGGGTTGCTGGAACGCCACTAACAAAATAGAGGTATTCGACGACTCCGGCATCGACCTGGCGGCATACACCTATACGGCCGGCGGTACAGCCGCGATACGATGCCTGAACGTGGTGTTCCGCTCCGATGAAGACTCGTCCATCAACATTAAATGGTCAAGAGACTCCGGAAGCGGCAATGTGTCCTTCGCGGCATACGCCATCTACGATGTGGACGGCAGCGACGTAAGCGCAGCGGTTACGGTGGAAGACGCCCCCGCAGGTTCCTTGAATCTGAGCGACCCAAAATTCGTTGATTGGGCGCATTTCGGCTACTCCTCTTCCAACAGCATGAACCATAAGGCCGGGGTTTCGAACATGATAGGCAATCCCTCCGACCTGTTGGGCGCCAATCTGAGCCATGCCAATGATTTCACTACTGTCTTCTCTTGGAACGACGGAACAGTAAACCCAACGGTTACCGGAACCAGAGACTTCGCCTACAGCTTTGACGGCATGAAATTCGACATAGATGTGCAGCCTGGCATATGGAAATTCAGCATATATACATCTGTGTGGTGGGGGAAGGGTTATCTGGAGTTCACCGATGAAAACGGCGACGTGATCGGGGTAGCTCAGTACGAGAGCAGAGCGGCTACCAACGGCGTTTCTGAGTACAGAAAGGTCAATCTAGTCTACAGTTCGGCGGAAGCTCATACGATCACGGTGCGCAATATGCCCGCGCTGGCCTTTGACGGGCACAGAGGCAACATGTCCTTCGTGGCAGTGACGGCGGAGAGATTCATCGACCACGTCAGCATAAGCGGCGGCGAAACGCCGAACATCAGTACGGAGCTGACTGCCAAAGCCTTCGTGTCCCCCGACGACAGTCTGGAATTCATCAGCTACGATGGAGTGCAGTTCCAGTGGCAGTCCGGAGATTCTCCCAACGGATATTTCGCGGATATTGAGGGCGCCGACACGGCCGCATACAGGCCGGTTGATGGAGACGTCGGTAAGTATCTGCGCGTGCTGGCCTCATTTGCCGATGTCACGGTCTCTGCTACAACACAACAACCTGTCAGCGATCTGATATTTGATCCTGTATTCATCGACGGCAAGGGCGCTGTAGTAACGGCTCTGGCCGACAGACCGCTTAACGTGACTTTGGCGTACTATAATGACGGCGCCGAGGCTCTGACTTTGACTCTGTACGCTGCGATCTACAGCGCTGACGGACGGCTTAAGTTCGTGAACAACAACAGTCAAAGCGTGGCCGCCGGTCAGCTGGCGCAGTTCAACGCAGCATTGGATACCACAAACGTAAGCGATGGCGACTATGCAAAGGTCTTCCTGTGGGATGCTTCCATGAAGCCTGTCCGTGAGGCTTTTGTGTTTGAATAGGATAATAGTATAGTGTGTCATAGGTTAGTGTCATAGGAGGCTGCTCGGTTAACGGGCAGCCTCTTTAACGTTTGCGTAAAACAACGGCCGGCTCCTAATCGGCTTGTATTTAGTGTGGTATAAAATCTTTTGCAATAGTCTTTTACGCTGACTTAACTCTTCAACTTAGCCAAAATCCCCATTGTTAAAAAAAGAGCTTTCAGATAGAATGATATGGTGAAGGAGGTGATTCATCCGATTGTCCATCGCGGCTAATCACTATTTTGCACTTAATCACTACTAAGGAGAGGGAAAAATGAGAAAAGAGATATCGTCATTTTATAAATTTGATTTCAACGGCAATTTTTCCGAGAGCATTGACGATGATCATTATTTCTACATGGAACCGCAAGAATACCCAAAAGGCAGCAATGTTTTCTATTATTTATTAAACGAAAAAGCTTCCCCCTCGAAAAAGCTGATGCGGCTTGACTATAATACCTTTCAAGAAGAGGTATTGCTGGACTTCTCCGGTGAGGCTATTGATGAGTATGTAGACTTTTATATAGACGAGCACTCAGTATATTACTTGAATTACACAGATCATTCCATATGGCAAATGACTTTCGATAATGGAACTAAAACAAAGCTGTTTGCGGGCGCCGAAAATCTGATTTCAGATTATGATAACGGCGCTTTCTATTTTCTAAGTAAGGAAGGCGTTTTTTGTATTTATGATGTATCATCGGGCAAGATTAATGAAATCGGGCGTTTCGGCAATGAAATAGTTAGCAAGGCCAAATTCTTTGGGAAATGGCTAAATCGGCGCTGTTTATATTATACACATGATGCTGACGGCGTCATTGTACAATATGTTTACGATATAGATACGAATGAAAACCACATTATAGCCGAGTCTGTTAAGAGCAATTACGCCGCATTCTCAAAGCCTGCCTTTATGGGCGATCTAGTGGGAATTTTGTCATACCCCCGAAACACGATATATATTTGGGATTCCGAGGAAAACAAACTTGCGGAGCGTTTAATAATAGAACACGATAAAATTGATCTCTTCGTCGGCGCCTATGAAGACCGCTATTTTCTCTATTCTGTCGGCGATACGCTGCTGGGTATAATCGATATGATTACCCGCACGGACTATATCATTGATATTGCCGCCCTGATCGAGCAAACCGGAGGAGCCATTGATTATTGGTTTTTAGAGGGGAATTATCTCTACGCGCAAGACGTCTGCGACTGGAGCGTCAGCGTCGATTCGCCGGATGAATTCTATCGGATAGATATCACCGCCATAGTCTCGAAATGACTCGCCATCTCGAAATAATCTGTTGACTTCCTTAGCGAATATAGATATTATTATACTGTTAACGCCGCTAGAACATAAGGGAAGGGATATCAGCATTTATGAGAATGGCCATACGCCGTGCGTTTCCTTTTACAATTCCGATCTTACTCGGTTATATTCCTCTCGGCATCGCCTTTGGGCTTATGCTTGAGAACGTTGGCTACAATGTGATTTGGGGCATCGTTTCAAGTATCTTTATTTTTTCGGGTACGGGGCAGTTCATTGAAACCGGTTTTTTAAATTGGCATACAGCTCTCTATGAGGTCGCGCTGATTACCGTAATCTTGAATTCACGGATGATGTTTTACGGCTTTTCCTTCCTGGAAAGACATAGGCTCGTTGGGGCATGCAGGTACTATTTGATTTTTGCTTTGACGGATGAAACCTACGCCTTGCTCTGCGCGACGCCTACTCCTACGGATGTGACTGACAGGGATTTCATGCTTGCGATTTCCGCATTGAATCATTGTTACTGGATTATCGGAGGCGTTATCGGTGTTACATGCGGCGCATTGATCAATGTGGATTCAACAGGCGTCGATTTCATCATGACAGCGCTTTTTGTGGTTTTGGCCATGGATCAGCAGAAGGCGTATTCGACAAATGAACCGGCTATAATAGGTCTGTTCTCATCCGTTTCCGCCCTCTTGATCTTCGGCTCGGACAAGTTCATGATACCTGCGCTGTCGCTCATTGTTCTGCTGCTCGTACTACGCCGCAAGTCTATAGAAGCAAAACTTGGAAACGAGGGCGGACGAGGGCGCGAAAGCGAGCCGACTGCGGCTGCCGACGCCGGGAATGATGGCAGGCGTGAAAGTGCGGACGGACGCAATAGCGATCATGGGCACGAATGCGGACGCGTTCATGAAAGCGAAAGTGAGGGCGGACGCGATGAATGACAGGCTGATCTATGGCATTATGCTGATACTTCTCATGGCGGTTCTCACATATGGCGCCCGGCTCTTTCCTTATTTGCTGTTCGGACGCCGCGACCGGGCGCCGAGCATCATCGTCTATTTAGGCGCCGTATTGCCTCCCGCTGTAATGATCCTGCTAATCGTCTACTGCCTTAGAGATATAGATATATTGCACTATCCTTGGGGTATTCCAAGCTTCGCGTCGATTGCGTCGGTTTTCATACTTTACCGGCTGACTAAAAATAATCTGATCGCTATGATCTTCGGCACACTCGCTTTCATGGTGCTCTTGCGCGTCATGTGAAAACATAACGAGGCGACTTTTGCAACAGGCATAGCTGCGAGCTTAATAGCTTTTCGATTGTTTCTCGGTTTTATTATTGATTTACAAGTTGAAAAACGGGCATTTTATTGATAATATATATATAAGGAACCTTGGGGATCCTGAAAGGTGCAACTATTAGTGTCAAGTTAGGTATTATAAGCGATTTAGGGGAGGGGTATTCGAATATGTTATTGAACAATAAGGTGGCTATTATTACAGGCGGAACGAGGGGGATTGGTTTTTCCACGGTTGTCAGATTTCTTGATGAGGGCGCTAGGATCGCGTTATTCGGTTCGCGCCAGGAAAGCGTTGATAAGGCGCTGAAAAATTTAGAGAAGATAAGACCTATGGCGGACGTTATGGGGCTGTGTCCCGATCTTAACGATCCGCTTGCCATCAGCGAAGCCATTGATACGGTTTGCTTGGAATTAGGCAAGCTTGATATCTTGGTGAATAATGCCGGTATATCGGCAAGTGAAAGTTTATTTGATTATGATGCAAAAGATTTTAAGAAAATCACAGATCTGAACATCAATGCGGTGTTCTACGGTTCGCAGGCTGCGGCGAAGGTTATGGCGAAAAAAGGCGGAGGCGTCATACTTAACACTAGTTCGGTCGTGAGCCTGTACGCCCAACCGTCGGGATGCGGTTATCCGACGTCGAAATTCGCGATTAATGGTCTGACCAAGTCTTTGGCGCGTGAGCTTGGCAAAGATGGCATTCGCGTGAATGCCGTTGCTCCCGGGGTTATCGGAACCGACATGGTGGCTGCGCTTCCGGAAGAGGTCGTTCAAGGTCTTTGTGCGTCTATCCCTTTGGGTCGTATGGGTAAACCCGAAGACATCGCCAATGCGTTCGTATTCCTTGCGAGCGATATGGCAAGCTATATCACCGGCGCCGTCCTTTCGGTCGATGGAGCGATTGTTATTTAATACTGAAATCATTTAGAAGTGACTATTCCACCAAACCATATTTCACCTTAATCCTATCGAGTTTTTCGAGCATGGGACGTGAAATTATAAAAAGGAAGAATACGGTCGCCGCTGTATGAATCAGGTTCATTGGTATGCCTTGCATATATGTAAAGAGGAACATCGCCCTTGTCGGGTTTGCCTGATACATCAGTACCATGGAGGAATCCATGATAAGACCGTAAATGAATAGTGCTGTAACAGCGCCGAATGTGCAGAGCGCACCGCGCCCTCGGCTCAAAAGCCCCTTGCGGAAGAGTACGCCGGCGAGAAATCCGACGACTCCAAATGAAAACATCTGCCAAGGCGTCCACGGACCTTGGGCGAAGAATATATTGCTTATGAAGCCGGTCATTGCACCGACAAGGAAGCCTGTCTCGCCGCCAAACGCAACGCCGGCTATGATAACTATAGCCAGAACGGGCTTGAAATGCGGCAGCATGAAGAACGCGGCGCGTCCGGCTACCGCTATCGCACATAAAACGGCGATTATTATAAGCTCGCGCGCCTTGGGTTTGCGGCTCTCAAAAACAAGCACGAAAGGCAGCATTGCTTCGAGCAGGATCAACATAGAGATAAAGTAATATTTGCGGTCGCCGAGAAAGTAAACGCCGACATAGACCGTCAGCGGAATCGCAAGTAGTATCATTGCGGTCGCCGCAATCGTTCGCTTTGAAAGTGCGTGTTTAGCGGCTGGGCTGCGCAGCTCGAAGCTTGATTTGCCGCGCTTCCATGTGAGGATGAACATGAGCGCGATGGATTCGATAACTAAGGCAAGCATAAGCGCCACGTACTTCCAGGTATTTTTATTGATGGAATCACCGGGCGCGCTGCCGGGCGCACCGGCGGTCATGTCGCTTGGCGCGCTGTCAGGTTCACCGCTTGGCGCGCTGTCGGGCGCACTGCTTGGCGCGCTGTCGGGTGCACTGCTTGGCGCGCTGTCGGGCGCACTGACGGGCGTGCCGCCCTCGGTGAAATTATATAAAGCTTCTATAGGTATGAACTGTGACAAATCACCGCCTGATATAAATGCGCTTAACTCTTTAAAGTTGGATACGGCGAATAGCACTGTTCCCAGCAAGCATATGATAAGCAGTACGGCGACGATCTTGCGCTGTGCTGAGAGTTTTGCCGCTGCGTGGGCGGCCTTCGGCGGAGACTGCTCTGAGAGTTTTGCCGCTGCGTGGGCGGCCTTCAGCGGAGACTCCTCCTTAGTCATGTGAGGCGCAACAGCTAAACCTGCCATATCTGCTTCAGCAAGCGTATCATCTGCAAGCGTATTGTCTGCAAGCGTATCGTCTGCTCCTCCCCCGCTCTTGCCTTCCCCCTGACTTGGCGGCTCACCGCCGAAGGCTATGATTACATCATTAACGGTGACAGCGCCGGGTAATTTGTTTCGCGCCATGCGGCTCACAGCGGTGGTGTAAAAACTGTTGCTGTGAAATAGCTCCCGAGGCGTCCCCTCAGACATGATATTGCCGTCAAAGATAAAGGCGCATCTGTCCGCGTACTCGGCGCAAAACTCTACATCGTGACTAACCATTATGACGGCTGCGCCCGCATCTGTAAGCCCTTTCAATATCCCTGCAAAAGCTGCTTTGAATTCGGCGTCAAGCCCCTTTGTAGGTTCATCAAGCAAAAGAATTCGCGGCTGAAGCAGCAATACCTTCGCTAGGGCGGCGCGCTGCTGCTCCCCCCCAGATAGGTCATATGGATGCGAGGCAAGAAGTCCATCCAGCCTGCACAAGGCTGTCACCTGCGCGATACGCTTCTGCTTTTCTTCAGCGGAAAGTTTCTCCGACCGATTGCCATCGTGGGAGTCTTTACGCATATCGGATAGCATCTCGTATAAATCGGACTCCACAGTCTTCTGAACGAAAAGCGTTTGCGGATTTTGCGGAAGAACGCCAAGCAGCTGATCGAACAAATGTCCGGCGAGCTTACCTACAGGCGCACCATTTATGTATACCTTTCCTCGATATGGTATATTTACGCCGGAAATCAGCGACAGTGCAGTCGTCTTGCCTGTGCCGTTCCCGCCTAGTATGGTGCATATCTCCCCCGCATACGCCTTGAAGGAAAGCCCCTTTATAACATCCGGCAGATTCTTTTCATATCTAAACCAGACTTCGCTAAGTTCGACCGCAGGCGCAGTTGCGGACGCTGTTGCAGGCGCTATACTCTTCGGAGGATGCTCAAGAGACATGCGGCTTATCCACTCGCGCCCATCGCGCACGGTAAGAGGGCATGGCAGGGTGTTTTCCACAGCCGCCCAGATTCGCATAGGCGCAGGCATGGCGCGGAACATGTTGTGTCCTCGCTCCCGCAGAACCGCGCCTACCGCTTCAGGAGCGCCATCTGCAATGATCGCACCGCTGTCCATGACGATTACCTGATCGGCAAGCGGAAATACATCCTCCAGTCTGTGTTCACTTATGATAACCGTGACCCCGAGTTCGCGGTTAATCTTCCCAATAATAGAAATAAATTCCGAAGCAGCGATGGGATCCAGTTGTCCCGTAGGTTCGTCCAATATCAACGCCGACGGTTGCATTACCATTACCGAGGCAAGATTCAGCAGCTGCTTCTGCCCGCCTGAAAGCTCCGACACCTTACGGTAAAACCATGTCTGTATTCCAAAAAACGAAGCCATTTCCGCTACGCGCAGGCGGATTTCTTGTGTTTTTAAACCTAGACTCTCCAAACCGAAGGCGAGTTCGTGCCACACCTTATCGGTCACTGTCTGATTTTCAGGATTTTGTGTAACAAAGCCAATCCCGGCGCTCTGTTCTCTGAAACCAAGCGCGTCCAAGGGGGCGCCATCGAAAAAAATCATGCCGCTCACACGGCCTTCAGGCGCTGCGGATGGCTTGAGGCGCCGCAGTAATGTGGTTTTGCCGCAGCCGGACGAGCCGCAGACAACAGTGAATCCGCCCCTTTTTATTGTCGTGTTTATTTCTGAAAGCGCGGGGCTTTCTCGCTCGGGATATGTAAATGTTAAATTTTCGATTCGATAGCTTTCCACCTGAAATCTCCCATAATATTGATGATAAGCGGGACGAGGCACAGTGCGCAGTATACGATGAACAGACTCACTGTATAGGCGCCTGTCCATTCACCTTTGATCGTCGGAAAGTATCGAAAATACAAATCGCCGCAAACTATGCCGAAGATAATGTAAATGCTGCATGCGAAAATGAAGGCGAGAGCATACGCATCCCTTCGCGTAAATGTAAATATCGAAAATGCTGTGCGCCCCGGCAGTCCATATCCGCGGCTCTTCATGCTATCAGCCGTCTCTATGGCATTTTCAAGCGCCCAGGTTACCATTATGGATAGAATGCGTATACCGTGCCGCGCGCGCTGCATGACGCCGCCATTTGAAACATCGCGCCCGACGCAACGCTGCGCTCCGGATATCGCTTTTATCTGCGTCTTGAAACGCGGAACGAAGCGTAGAGCCATTGACAATATCAGGGACATACCGGGGATCACGCGCCCGAACAGATAGACGAATTTATCGGTGGTCATGACAGCGTTAAAGCACGAAAACCATGATATTACCGTTATAAGTATTAACGCGGCGACAATTCCGTATACGATAGATTCCAGCGTGAGAGGATTGCCGCTTCTGAGATATGTCAATATCGTCGCGCCTTCATGGTTGAACGCCGGGTTTATGAGGGCAGTGACTATAAGCATGGGGAGCAGAAATAAAGCGTTGAATTTCAACGCTTTTCTGCCATTAATATACACGGAATACGCGAAGGCGCAGACGAGTGACAGGCCTAGGCATATGGGATGTGTGAGGAACATGGCGAATGTGATCACTGCTGTGAAAAAAAGCATGTTCACCGCCGGGTGGTAGCCGGAAAGGGAATCACGCATCTTATTTTCCCCCCAATGCGTTGTATCCGCCGATGTCTCGTCCCAGATCGCATGTGTAAATCCATTCGACAACGTCGCCGTCTTTGAGGCTGTAGCGCGAACAGCCATAATTCGGGAACCAGCCGTTTACTTTGTATGTCCAGCCTGACAGCTCGCCTGCGTCGAATTCGTAGAGATTGTTGATGCCCTCAATATAGGCGGAATTATATATGGGTGTGTTCACGAATTCCATGTGTATCTTCGCGCGCTTCATCTCTCTTTGCAGCAGGTTGAATACGCTCTCACCCTCATAAAAAGTGACGGCTGTTTCGGAGTATATAATACCGTCCGAAGGAACCAGTTCATGCTTTTCTGAATCCAGATACCGCATATTGTCGAGTATGGTATCGCAGCGAACGGATAGAGTCGCGGTGTAGGCTGTTTCGCCAAGCTTTGTGTTCTGTGGTTCAACAGGCAGCGGTTTCCCCTTTGGAGGCGGGCTTGTGAGGTATTTGTCCTTGCCGGTTTCGGGGAGAACGACCATTTCTGTTCCAGAGCCGTTTGCGCCGTTTGCCGCAGATGCGACGGCATTTGCGCCGTTTGCGGCATATGTGTTGACTGCCGCGTCAGCAGAGGCGGGCGTTACGCCGACAGAAGCGGATGCCGCGTCAGCAGAGGCGGGCGCCATGTCAGCAGAGGCTGATGCCATGTCAGCAGTTGCGCCTGTATTTCCGGAGACGGAATCCGAAGCTCCAGCTGCACCGTTTAATCCGGATGTGTTGACTGCTGCGTCAGCAGAAGCTGATACCGCGCCATCCACGCCGCCTGAAACTGCGGACGCTGACGTCTTCCCGCCGTTCGAACTTGCGTCCGCCGCAGTAGTTGCTCCCGCGGCTGAAACTGCTGAAGCGGTTAAATCCGACGCTATTTCGGAAGAAGCCGGCGCGTCCGGAACCGCATAGCTTCCGCCGAAGACCCACGCGCCCGCGAGGGCGCATAGGATAATCACCGTTGCAATGATCTTCGATTTATGTTTTTTCATTCTAAAAACCCCCGTTCCGCCGCTGATACATGCGACGCAATCATAAACCACGCCCTACGCTATTATCCTGAGTCCAGTATTACAGTAAGTTTGATGCGGATAGCGTTCTGTAAAGTATCTCGGCTATCTCACAACGCTTCACAGCGTCTTTGGGTCTGATATCGAACTCTGTATCGTCAATGAGTCCATTGCCATAGCAAAATGCCAGCGAAGCGCGCGCCCAATCAGCGGCTGTAGTATAGTCGCCGAATTGCGCGAGCGTATCCCGCGTCGTCGTCTCATCAAGCGCAGTGTCAAGTCCGGCAAGTTTAGCGGCGCGTACAGTCATAACCGCCGCTTCTTGACGCGTTATCGTGCCTGTAGGGTTGAAGGCGGTATCTGAAACGCCGGTCACGATTTCATAATAATATGCGCATCCTACGCTGCCTGCGTACCACGCGTCTGCGGGGACATCACTGAATACACTGGAATTACCGCCTGTGAGTCCAAGCCCGCGTGTGACTATGGCCGCGAATTCCGCGCGGCTCATGGTGGCGTCCGGCTCGAAAGATGAGCCGGTCTTTCCGTTTATGATACCGCGTGAAGCCAAGGCTTCTATAGCCCTTTGGTTAGGGTGGTTTTTAACGTCGTCAAAGGTTTTATCGACGGAGTTTATGGACATGGGCTTTACATCCGCGTGCTTGCCTGGCAGACCGGCACCGGTTTGCGGCGTCAAAGCCGCGAAGCTGCCGCGTCTCACAGCATCAGACATGTTATAAAGGCTATTCCTGCCGTTCACGGCTCTTTGTGCAGCTACAAGACCGTAAAGCGCCTGTTCTGTGGACATCTGGCTGTCTCCGGAATTGCCGCTTGTCATGTGCCTGAAACTGCCGTCCGCATTCATGAAGGTAAGGATATTGTCTACAAGCGAATTGCCGTTTTTTATGAAGCGTTCATCATCAAGCGGAATCCCGAGTTCGCAGAGCGCGACAAGCACTTGCACGACACTTTCGGAGTTGACCGCCCCCCATCCCTTATATCCGCCGTTTTCGTCCTGAGACGCCGACAAACATGCAAGCGCCTTTTCTATAGCGGCCTTGACTTTTGGGTTTGTCTGATATTTTGCCAGCGCTTGGAGGGTCATCCCTGTCAGATCGGGATCCATAGCCTCGTCAGCGACAGGCGCGCCGCCGGCGCCCGCAGTAAGGTTCCAGCCTCCGCCCGGAAGCTGCCGCTTAAGTATCTCATCAACGTAAAGCTCGCGGCTTGCTTGAGTTTTCGCTTCGGAATTCTGAGGAATGGGATAATTCATGCTGTCTAGAGCGATCAGCGCCCATACGGGGCCGTTTATCCCTTGCCATATCGTATTTTCAAAATCACCCAGCGCCAGTGTGAGGTCATAGCCGCCAATGTCACGCGGGTCATATCCCGCCGCGCTCAGTCCGAGAATGACGCGGGAATACTCTGTATATTTCTTGTCGTGCAGTATGCCTTTGTTCTCCTTGACGAATTTCTCAACGTTCGTATAATATGTCTGGTAATATGCGTCTGGAACGTCGTAAGCACTGCGCGCCAGCCCTATTATCGCCCATTCGCCGCCGGTTGTACCGATCTCCGGGTTCTTGACAGTCTTGTACACGTACGCTGCGGCGTTCGATATTGCGCCGCTTGCAGCTGCGGGAAAACCGCCCTCCGCCGCGGATACACCGGACGCTGCTTTAAGACCTTGCGCTGAAACAGACGCGGAACCTTCGCCTGTCGCCGCGAACACACCGACTGGCGCTGCTAATGCAAAGACCAATACGAACAGGAGTATTGCTCGTATCCTCAAACCTCTAAAATCCACTTTTCTCATGAAAATCCCCCCATTATCGACATAGCTTGTTATTTCACCGGATTGTTTTACCGAATATACAAAACAGCCGCGGCAAAATGTAGTCGTCATGATTACGATTCCGCCGCGGCCGCATTTCCGCGAACAATGCCTTGCTCTTTTCGCGCCCTGATAAAGGCGCGAACTTGTCGGTCTCCCGGCTCTGCGCAATTCCAAAGAGAATATCTCTAAACGTCTGCAGCCCAGCCTTCTCGGATTCTCTGCAATCGCAAATCCAATGACCGGTTTTCACCACGGGTTACAGCCTCAATACGCTTACGGTAGCGGCGCGGTTCCTTTGCCGCACGATACGAAAGCTCGGCGGCGTGAAACCCTGCTCAGGAATTTCACCTGATTCCACAATCCCCGCGGCATTATACATTATTAATGAAAGACGCCGCGAGGTAACAAATAGCAATATTAAATTATGCCGGATCGTTGTCCCACAAAAACAATATACCCCAATAGGTTAGTGCTGTCAAGCGCCCCGTAAATAAAAAATTATGATGTCAAGCGTTTTTAACTTTGTCTCAAAAATCGCATTATAAATTTATGGAAACAGGGGCGCTGCCCCCGTCACCCCCGCTCGCTCTTTGCCCCTTTAAAAAGGGTCAGGCCGCGAGAGGCAAGCCCTAAACTCAAATGCGGGGCGCTGCCCCGCTCCCCGCACTCGCCATGAGGCAGACATCCGGGATATTTTATCCCGGACGCCATGCCTATAAGTGTTGGGCTTACACCCTGTCAAGCGTTCGCGGTAGTATTTTTTCACCCTGCGGGACGCGCTTCGCGCTTAAAAAAATCTCCACCACCGCGCTTCGCGCGCACTTGACAGGCATGCATAAGTTGCCCTATATGCTATCAATTAAGCTGATGGAGAAACCTGCTTTTTAACAAAAGCAGAGAAGGACGCCAAACGCCAAGGGTGACTAGCTGGCGGGATATACCGCTTTTTAGCCTTAACCTCTGGTACATGAAAGTCGAAGTTTTTCGACGTCTGTTCATGAATAGGGATTTCATCAAGAGCAAGCACCCTGTCTGCCACACTGAAGAAAAGCGCACCGCTAAATGTCCGTATTACCAAGCCCTTTGTCCCCTTGTAGTAATAAACTGCCTTACCTTGATCATCCAAAGTCCGATAGTATTTGTTTTCGAAACGGATTGAATGACCATTGTCTACGGTACGCTCATCTATTACAGCGAGGGTTAAGTCAATTTCTTCTTTTGACGGTTGATTTTCAAAGACTGATGGTATAGAATTACCTTTGATAGCAAACCGCGCATTGTATTTTGCAATGAACCCTGGAAGGTATTCGTTGGCTTGCTTGATCGTATTCACGCCTTCTAAACGCAACTCTATTGGAAGGCGTGATTGCATCGTTTGGTTAAGCCTTTCAATGCGTCCTTTTGCCTGTGCTACACTCGTGGTCTTGATCTGAATGCCAAGTTGCTTGCATGCATAGCCGAACTGGGTGAACGAGTCTTTTGCGGTGTCTATGATTCCTCTCTTACGATATTCGAACACCGTTCGCCTGTCAGTATAGAACATGTAGGGTATTCCGTGTTCTACAAGGATTTGACGTAATACATTATAGTAGCCATTAAGTGTCTCCTGCTTGTCAAACCAGGCGCCCACAATCATGCCTGTAGCGTCGTCAATTGCGAGGTGCAGCGTCCATTTATGATCACCTACCCAAAGATGCAAAGACGCATCCATCTGAATCATCTCTCCAAACTTAGAGCATCTTGATCTTCTCGGATGTGCGTCCTCAATATCAATAAGTTTTAACTTGATTTCCTCCGCTTCCTTAACGCTTTTTGAAACTGCCAGCTTTTTTCTAAGCTGTTCCTTTAATCGGCGTCTTGTTTTCCGGTTCGCCTTGGGCGACATAATGTCCGCCGAATAAAGAATGTTACGCACTGCGCTCTCTGAGACGCTAATATTTTCCCTCTCTTCAAGTAGTTCAGTGAAATGGGCGAAGTTCGCGTCGGAATACTTGTTCCTATAAAGGTCTATAATATCCGCTCTTTTGTTTTCGGTCAATGTGTGAGCTGGCTGTCGTCCTCTATTCCCGTGAACAAAGTATACCTTGCCCAGAGCCTTGTATCCAGCTATATAGCGGTCTATTGTACGCCTCGAACAGTTAAGTGTCAGTTCAGCGCGTTTCTTGTTCCCGCCGTTTTCAACCAAAGCCTTGATTACCTCATAAATTTGCTGCTCATTCATACGTAAATTGATCCTCCTACTAATTGTCATCATCTCCTTTTGTTATTAGCATAAGATGATTATACAGTAACTTCGGGTTGAGACAAAATCATATGTGTCTCAATGAGACAATATCATATGCGGTTCAGATCCGGCTGGAAACGCAAGATTTCCCTTGTGTTTCCGGTGCCAATCTGATAAAATCGGAATAATCCGAGAGTCGGAATACTAAAACTCATGCTATTCATTGGACTTAAACACCTACGAAACTGAAAGACTCACAGAAGGACTTTATGCGATCAATTACATCATTCCGACAGAGAATGAGGTGAACCTAATCGCCGCGCCCTTAGGCATCACAGGTGTGCGATTATATCCCTACTCATGGGATAAAACTAGAGGTGTTCTGAAAAACCTTTCCTGGGATGAAGATCTGATGTTTCGGCATGTCTCTTGGCGTCCGGGCACGAGTGAGCTGTTTGCTCGGACATATTCAGTGTCTGAATTCTATAGAAGGCTGGAAAATCAGGGAGAGACCATGTTTTTCATGCCGGATTCCGAGATTTACAGTGTCGACATGCGTACCGGCGCACATGAAAAATTGTTTGGCATAGAAAGTACAAATCTGATTGTGAGCACGGATATAGAGGCGTTTACCTTTGTCAACAATAAGATCATTGCATCGGTAAGCGAAGAAATCAAAGATGGGTTAGCGATAAATTCTGAACGCGGCTTGTATAGTTACGACCTTTCTGATGATACAAGGAAGATTTATCAATACGGGGAAAAACTCAAAGGGCTATCGCGATTTGTCTATATCTCAGACGACGAACGTTATGTTTATTACATAAGCATAAAGAATACAGACGGAATCGCTAACGCACTCTGCGTATATGATACCGAGGAAGACAAGACAGATGTCATTTATG
This sequence comes from Eubacteriales Family XIII. Incertae Sedis bacterium, assembly GCA_031264295.1. GTDB lineage: Bacteria > Bacillota > Clostridia > Peptostreptococcales > Anaerovoracaceae > JAISED01. Next base: position 45,346 of record JAISED010000059.1, read on the forward strand.
AGGCGGCTCTCGGTTTCAACTTTATAAACAACGCGACCGTACTGGAGGATTATTAAGTTTGGTTGGGGTAAGGCGACTCACCCGAGAATCTTCGTCTTTGATTGATGTAAGCAATCGTAAGTTGAAACGCCTGAAGTGTGAAAACCCATATCCCGCATTGAAACAATGCTGTAGACTTAATCTGGAGAAATAAGAAACCGCCTATGCACAAACTGCTCACGACCGACATTGTTTTACACCGGCGATACTTTTCTTTAGAAATTATCGGTCTCTTTGACGTGGCAATAGGCGAAAAAACGCAGATTACTGAAGCGGATAAAACGAGCAATAACATATATCCGGGAATCGGAATCGGCAGCAGGGGCAGGAGCTTTATTGCGAGAAAGAAAAAGACGAAACTGAACAGAAAGCATGTGATATTTGTTTTCATGTGCAATCCACCGGAGAAAATCCTTACAGGTATTAAAATAGCTGCACATGAGAGAAACAACCACGCTTCTCCCCAGAAGAGGTAAAACAGAAATAGCAAAGCGAATTTCAGCACCTCGTTTTTTAAAACCTTTAAAGCATAGCCGAGCTTTAATACCCCTATATCATCCAGTTGCCCCTCTTGCTTTAACCGTGCAAATAAAAAGTTCAAACTATTGCCCACTATGATCACCCATCTTTCCGTTAACGATTCCATATTAAGTATAACAGAAAATCAGAAAACAGATAGGCCTTCTGCGTAAAATGGCAAATACGTGCGCGAAATGCCAATTTTGTACATTTCACGCACGTATTTGCCATTTCGCGCAAAGAGGCTTGTTTTTTGTTCTGCGGCGGCTATAATACTTAATAGGAAACGTCATAACTGGAAAAGAGGTGGTTCTATGAAAGAAATGCAAATTTGACTCCTAAGATTCCTTACGACACAGCGATCTATTTGAATAGATTCGTGAACATAGGAGGTGAAGAGCATTCTATGTTTGCTATTAAAGATACAGGCGCCGGAACAGGAAGGAGCGAATATTGGATTGATTTATTTTTCGGTGCAAATAATGCCGCAAATAGAACTGCTGCATCGAATTGGGGTGTACAGATAGTTAACTACGCTTATTCACTTTAATACCTTAATTGAGCTAAATCAATACCGTTAACCTGAGTTCTTTTAAGATACTTAACTTTGGCACAGTTGGTTTTTGTCGGAAAAACCAACTGTGCCAATAATAATAATAATTAATCAATGAAATACTGTTAGTGATAAAGGAGATAGTGTGAAAGTCTATATTTTATCACTGTTTAGGCCGCATGTATCAGCGGTGGAATGGGGGCTAAAATGAGACATAAGGCAAGGGCGTTGCTGGTATTACTGTGTGTAGTGATTATTGTTTCTATTGGCGTATTTAGTAATGCAATGAGTAAAGTCGAGAATAAAAAAGAAGAGCCCGGTAATGAAATAAAAGAAATCGCCGCCGAAATAGAAGATGCCGCTGACGCTATAAGGTCTTCCGGCGATATAACAGCAATAGAGGCCTATGAAATTGCATATCCAAAGGCAAAGGAATGGATTCCTGAAGCAAAGTTGATTGATATCTCAAGTACAGATGCGGGCGGATCACCAACGATAAAATCCGGAATGAATGGAAAGCGCGATGCCTGGTATGTTTATTTTGGCAACGAAGAGGCTACCAAAACCTGTCACATCCTGGTTGACAAGGACGGGGTTGCAGATGTTCACAACATGGAAGAAAGTGCTTCATCCCGAGGATTATTTGAAATTTCGGATATTAAAGTCACATTTGAAGAAGCTTATGAAATAGCTGTTGAACAAAAGGGCTTACAGCCAGGCGATCCCGAACATCCCGAAGATTGGCTAATCGGTTATCATTATGAGCTGAGATATGCCACCTTTCAAGACGATGATAAACGCTTGATTGCCACTGTAACGGAAATTTCGCCAAACGGAAATTTCGCACAAGTTACTATAGATCAGGAGACCGAAGAAATTCTCTTCGCTCAAGAAAAGATAGGATATGATGAAGACGGGCATTCCATGTGGGGTGATTTTTAAGTAGGTGTGGTTTATGTGTTGATTTTATATGATATACCGTGGATAAGTCGGTTATAAAGATGAAGAGCAAGGAGGGCGGTCGTTGTTGAGAAAACGTATACCTATATTTCTTTTTGTACTTATTTGCTCCATAACCGGTTGTTCATATGAAGCATTGAGCACATCTGTTTCCAATGATCAACCCAAGTACATTTCATTCACGGTAACAAACAAAATAATCGGCGAAACCGAAGATAAGGAATTCGAAAGTCATGTTTTCTGTTATGATCTTCAAACGCATGATGTACAGGAAGTAGGCGTCGTTCCATATAATTCGCAGTATCCCTTGACCGCATATGACAGACCGTCAAATAAGATATACTATTCGGCATCAACTTTAAAGGGAGAACGGCAGCATACAGGCGATCAGCTCTATTCATTGGACTTAAACACCAACGAAACGGAAAGGCTCACAGAAGGACTTTATGCGATCAATTACATCATTCCGACAGAGAATGAGGTGAACCTAATCGCCGCGCCTTTAGGCGTCACAGGTGTACGATTATATCCATATTCATGGGATAAAACTAGCGGTATTCTGAAAAACCTTTCTTGGGATGAAGATATGATGTTTCGGCATGTCTCTTGGCGTCCGGGCACGAGTGAGCTGTTTGCTCGGACATATTCGGTGTCTGAATTCTATAGAAGGCTGGAAAATCAGGGAGAGACCATGTTTTTCATGCCGGATTCCGAGATTTACAGCGTCGACATGCGCACCGGCGCACATGAAAAATTGTTTGGCATAGAAAGTACAAATCTGATTGTGGGCACGGATATAGAGGTGTTTACTTTTGTCAACAATAAGATCATTGCATCGGTAAGCGAAGAAATCAAAGACGGGTTCGCGGTAAGATCTGAACGCGGTTTGTATAGTTATGACCTTTCTGATAATGAAAGGACGATTTATCAATACGGGGAAAAACTCAAAGGGCTATCGCAATTTGTCTATATCTCAGACGACGAACGTTATGTTTATTACATAAGCATAACGAATACAGACGTAATCGCTAACACACTTTGCGTGTACGATACTGAGGAAGACAAGACAGATGTCATTTATGAGGCGGCTCTCGGTTTCGACTTTATAAACAATGCGACTATACTGGCGGACTATTAGTTTGCTTATAAGCAGGGAGATGCAGCCATGATAAGTGTTAAGGATTTACAGAAAAACTATAAGCACTTTTGTCTCAATATATCAGCGCTTGAGTTTAAAGATGGAGCTGTTTACGCCCTGGTAGGCGCCAATGGCGCGGGTAAAACAACATTACTGTCATGTTTGACGAATCAAATAAGCTATATGGGTGGAATTTACTATGACGGGAAGTTGCTGAAAGAAAACCGGGAAGAAATTTTGTCATATACCGGATTCGTAGGGGAACGTCTAAACTTCTATGGCGACGCGCTTGTGCGGCAGTACTTTTCATTCATGAAATCTTTCTATCCTGACTGGGATAATGACACATTCGCCGATCTTAAGAGTAAACTGGCGGTAGATGTTTATGAGAAGGTGAAGCTTAAGAATCTGTCCAGGGGCAATGCATTAAAGGTCGGACTCATAGCCTGCCTCTCATGCAGGCACAAATATATCATATTGGACGAGCCAACGTCGGGTCTGGACGTGGCGATGAGGCAGGAGTTTTATGGGATAATCAATACGCATATAAGCCACGAAGCTACTGTGATTTTTTCAACACATATGGTGGAGGACATAGATAGCATGGCTTCACACCTCGTATTACTAAACAACGGAGTCATTGTTTTAAACGATAAGATTGATTCATTAGTGCAAAATAATGGAAACGAAAATCTCAGAAACATCATTATTCAGAATATAACAGTTTAGGAGATAAACGTGAAGAAGCTGATCTGGCTTGAATATATGGTTTCCAAACAAGGGCTTTTATTAGCCGGTGGATTTTATGTGTGCTTTGTTGTAATGGCAATACTGGGGGAGCGCAGTAATGCGAATTGGTTATATTTTTTACCATCCATGATATCAGGCCTTACATTGAATAGGGCTATTACTTATTTCGATAGATATGATATGGATAGAGTATATATCCTACTGCCTATTAAAATATCAAAAACCATTGGGGCGAAATATATATTTCACAATACTGTTCTGCTGGTGTTTTCAGTCATAGTGTGCGTGACCTATGTAATGACCCAATATGTTGGAGATTATGCCGGCTTCAATATAAATTTTGCGCTGATCTATTTAGGAATAGGATTGGTCATGGTAAATGCCGGCTTATGTGGATACTATTTTTTAGGAGCGGTAGATGCACAAATGATACCAGTAGTGATTATGTTAATTGTCGTTTGCTTTCTTAATCAGTTGATGCGAGTGCATGTGACAATGGCAATGGGCGTTGTTACCATCCTTATTGCAATGGGCATAAGCATAATACTTTATTTATGCGCTTGCGTCTATGTAGCAGCCAATGCCATAGGGCGGATCAACATAAAGAGAATACCGTGATTAAAAAAGAGGGAGACTACATGAAACCGAAAAGCATTATTCTAGCAAGCGCCGCCGCATTGCTGTTGTTGGGTATTTCTGTATATTCAATATATAATATGCAAATAAACAAAACCCATAATTCGAGGGAATACATTAGTATTACTGTAAACTATGAAGCCTCTTATGATGAAGTGAATGACTATGCCGAGTATGGGGTGTCGATATACGTATATGATTTACAGAGCGCAGAAATATCCGAAGTATTCAGTTTTCCGCAAAACTCGATGTATGCTCTGGGCGTCTATGATAAAAAATCAAATTCGGTTTATTACACGAAAGAGAAAGACAATAACACATATGAAAGGCAACGCACGGGCGATCAGATTTATAAATATAATCTGGATACCGGCGTTGATACAATGTTAACGGAAGACTTATTGGCGATAAACTATATCATTCCAGTTGACGGCGCTGTCTTTTTTGTTGCCGCACGGATGAATAATAGATCTTTAGCTTTGGGTAAGATCAACTTAAGCGATGGTACTATTGAGTACTGGAAAGAAAGCGATACGCTATCAGCTCAAACGATCAGTATTGATAGAATTCAAAAGCGCATATATACGGCAGTATATGACAGTGCGGAACGAGATATTGCTACGGATTTATTTAACTCAGGCGCTAGTACGCATCCTGTTGCATATAAACACTCTATTTATTCATACAACTATAATTTGGATGATAAACAGGAGATTCTAAGCAAAGATGATATGGGAATATATTCGGTTTATGCCAGGGATAATCGGCTGCTATACGGCGCTCTTGATTTAACAGTATTTCCGGATGAGGCTTATGATATGTCAGAAGTGATAGATATAAATAGTAAGGATGTGTTATTTCAATCGGAAGAGCATTTTTCGCGGAGGGGTGGCGGTTTTTCACAAGACCTAAAGGGCGTTTATTCCGCAGTACGAACCGATGATTTTGCGGGAATAGAATATTTTGATTTTGAAACACAGGAACGCAAAACGATTACTGCAATTGATTTTGGATATTTAGGAAGTATTCAGCTTATGTATTAGTCCGAAAAGCAGATGCCATTTTTGTGCATTTTGCATAAGGACTGTTGCTTGTGAAAGGAATGTGTTCGTGAAAAAAACAACTGCGGCGATTCTTATCGTAGTATTTATTTTCTGTTCGGCTTGCGAAAGAAATACCGAATCTGAGGGTCTGTTTATAGGTTTTATCAATACAGACAATGAGACTGTGCTGACTCAATATGATATTCGCAAAAATGATTTCGCCTTGCTTAAAACATACCCTGCCTTTGCATTTGCAGAGGAATGTGCATTGGCCAATGACGAAACAACATTGGCATATACAATGTGGGACGGAGATGGTCGCAGCAGGCGATTGCTTATTGAAAACCTCCGCTCAGGGGAAACAGATGAATATTATTTAGGAGACAATTTGTCGATTGAGTATCCTGTTTTTGTAAATGACGCACAGTTAGCACTAAGAAAAACAGTAGTGTCAGATGGATTTCCCAACGAGAGTATTTGCATTTTTGACCCTAATGACGGGAGAGAAGAGATCGCTGGTGAAGTGATTGATATTATCACGATAAAGATCGATGATGACGGCAATAAAACTTATGGCCTCACGCAGGATGAGTTTGATAAGTTATTAAATGATTATGGCGGGGAACATGAGGATATAGATAAAACAGGGTCAAGGATATTTATGAAATACTCCCCTCCGATTCGAGATTATGACGGGAACGGTATTTATTACTCTGCGTCACTATACAGGAATGCTGCAATACAGGGAACCGGGCTTGTCCTCGCATCCGGTATATGGCATTAGACTTAGAAACAAGAAATGCACAAGTGCTCATCGAGCCAACAGACGCCGAGTATGTGAATCTCGATCCGGTTTTCATCTCCAATCAACAGTTTACGTACCTGAGCATTGTAAAGGGCGGCGACGAGAATAGCGCCACCAGATACATATACGATTTGAATGACAATTCGCGTAAAGGCGTAAAAGTTATTTTTAATGGGCAGATTGAAACATTGAGACGGTTTTCGCTGTTACGTTAAATGCATTTAATTGGAAGTCAAAAAATCAATAACCGTCTTTCCTGCGATGTTGGAGAACATATACAGGATAGTGCCATGGTTGCTGATCGTGGGTATGGGCGTGGGGTCTGTTCATGCTTTTGTACATACTCCATTCAGTAAAACTCCTGCCGTATTGCGACTGCCTATTGTAATAGTGTCTTTGATAGTCATGCTTGCGCTGACATGGTGGTTCCGCGATATGCTCATGCATGAAAAAATCAATAATTATTTCATGGCGTTAGCGGTCTGTTTGGTACATTACACGTATATTGGACAAAACGGTTTTTTTAAACCCATCTGGGGAAAAGGCAAGACAAATCTATATACACTGAGGGCTTTGTTTGCAGCTTTGAGCGCATTGAGTGTTGTTGTGATATATATTTTAGATCCGTTTTCGATGGCGAGGGTATTTATGCAAAGCGGCGATTCGATATTATTGATAGTAATTATGTCATTGTACTCATTTGCTTTGACTATGTTTTTTTCTCGTTTGGAATTAAAATTAGTCCCTGCCGTTGGCAGCACCGACTCATACCGTGCGTGGCTGAGTATTCCCGCAGTTATGATCAGTACTGTGCTTGTTTTTATCTGGATTATCGCCGATGGGCAAGTTTAAATAGGTCTGTTGACTTTCAAAAAGCTAACATTTTAAGGATTTGAGGGTTGCGTGTTGGCGTGTTGGCCTCTCACCTGTCCGCGAGCAAGTTTTCATGCAACGGCGGTGTTTAAGCAATCCGAATCAAAGCAGTCAATTTCAATAGATCGTTCCTTTTGCCTTGGGCGTAACACCTAGCCTTTTTCAATCCTATACTCGAAGAAGAATCCTTCATCGACATACATCTTGCCGTAAAATCATCGCAAATAAGGTTTAAAAACCTCGCAAATGTCCATAAACGTTGATATGCGAGCTGTTTTTTGAGACACGACACCCCGGGGTTTTCGTGATTTCCCGTATCGTTTAGCAACTTTCCCGACTGGTTCCGGGACAAGGGATCATTGCATCGTTCTTGCCGCAAGCTCTTTGATTCTTGAAACGGACAACTCGGTGTTGGCCGCGACAACATCCTGTCTAAATCCGTTCTTTAACATTTTTAGGGCTATGGCTTCGGCTTTGTCTTCTCGGGCTTCCTCCTGCCAAATCAATTTTGCGTCGTCGATGTCGAATTCTGTGAATAACATATTGTGAACCTCCGATCCGTGTTTTTCTAAAAACTCCCGCATGATTCCGTTTTCCATGCAATAATTTATAGCTTCTTCTATGGCCGCTTCGAGCGACATGCCGGCTGCTTTGTTCGCCTTTGCCCTCGCGATGAAAACCGCGTAATCGTTCAGCGATTCGCTCTTTCGCAAAATGTCGGGATTGCGCCCGTGATTGACATTGTACACATTGACGGTCAGTTCCAAGAGACTCGGAATGTCCGCATCCTCAAAGGCATCCGACAGTCTGAGTACGGATTTGTCGGGGAATTCCCGATCGCCGTTGTAAAGCACAATGAAATCGGGCTTGGGTATTTTGATCAGCTTCTGCCTGTAAATGTTCTTGCCGTTCACTATCTTTTCGTACACTCTGCCTATGTAGAGCAGGAGACGGAGCGGCATGTTCTCGTTCGGCGTGGACTGGTGCTCGATCAGAACGATCAGCTTTCCGTCGAGCAGAAAGGATATGTCGTTCAATCTGTCCAGAAACAACGCGTCTTTGAGCGTGTTGATTTCGATTGGTGTGTCTTTCGCGTAATCGGTGTTTTCGATGGCGTTGTAAAGTTCTATCAGTTTCTCCGCATCGTCGAAAAACAAAGCGAATACGCTGCTCTTGTACTGTCTGTTGGTGTCCATGCGCGTCCTTTCCGCAATGTTCGCTTCGCTGTCCGTTTTGCCTGCCGAAGCGGAGCTTAGGGGCAAAAAGGCAATGTTTGTGCTCGTTCCTCCGCTCGTTTTGGCCTGCGACGAGCCGAAATGTTTTCTTACTTATAATAATACGCCAAAAATGGTGTGGATTCAACAGGATTTTGTATTCAGCCGTGAATTTGCGATTTGACCGCACCGACACAAGCCGACCGTCGATTGCGACGATCAACTTGTGTTTTCGGTATGTGCATGAACAGCGTATTTATCGGCATTTATTGCGGTTGTCAGGGTATACGGATGGGAACAACTGTTCCGGAGTTGATGGTACGCGAATGGTATAGGTGATGAATACATAAGCGCGGCGGCGGCAAAATTTTCTTGCTTGCGTACTGTCGGCTTTGCTCGAATGACATTGCCAACTTACCGTGCGTGGCTGAGTATTCCCGCAGTTATGATCAGTACTGTGCTTGTTTTTATCTGGATTATCGCCGATGGGCAAGTTTAAATAGGATGGCGTCACTCAAATCTCGTCTGAACTGAAAGAATTTGAGGAACTGTATGACTGAGTTCAGAGGCGCCATGAGGGCAGATGCCGAAGAAAAAACCATTGAGGAGATTGCTTTGGATAATAGGCTGGATCAAGACTACAGAAATAACGAGAGAACCCGCAGAGAAAGCGGTGTGGTGGGCACATCCATTCGCGCCGAAGTAAATACGCCAATATATGATGTCAATGAAATCAACGATCAGCTTGCAGCAGTTCTTTTTATTGACGGCAGAGGTTTGAACAACACTTTCAGCAATTCATCGTTACAAACTTCGGGAATCCAGGTTTCACGGGTGATCGACGTCTTGTCACAATATGCTTATGGATTTATGTGGTTCATTGCCCGAAACTCGACATGGAGTTCCATGCCAAGCCCTTTCGCCACACGTGTGAGCATGGTGAGAGAAGGGTTGTAATTTCCATTTTCGAGACGACTGATATTGCTGCGCTGCAGCCCGGTTCGTTCGGCAAGTTCTTCCTGCGTGAGACCCTGCTCATTACGAGCCCGTATGATTTGAGATACGACCTCAAAATGCGGTCGAAGAGCTTCAAACTCGGCAAGTGTTTCCGAATCGCGAAGAATTTCAACCTCGATATCTTTCCAATTTCCCATTCTTTATTACACCTCCCAAGATAATCTGTCATGTATCGGATTGAATACGAAGTTCAAACAGTCCTTTATATTTACTCCCTTGTATGCTTTTCACATACGGCTCACGCAAAGCCAAGCCATGTTAAGCAAGAAGACGGACTTCCCAAAGCGCTTTGGCACGATGCTTGGGCGGCAAAGTTGTTATAAATTCCTTCACCGGTTCTTCGTTATTTTCTTTTCTGTAGTATATTACATTCCATGCCATTGATAAATCCTTTCGTATTTAAAGTGTATCATATACGATACGCATCTGCAAGTTTTTTTCAAAACTCATAAACTATAATTCCCGATTTTTTTAACACAACAAATAGCACAACACTGACGAGAAGAAAGTGCCATTCCTACATAAGCATTGAAAACACATAAAAATGTACATATTATTTTGGTTTTACTAAGTCTTGTATATTTGAAGAAAAAAGAAATTGACATATATGGTTATAAAGGCTATGCCTATGTAGGTGTGGATATGGACAGCCGAAACCAGCAATTCAAGCGAACTGCGTTTGCCGCCATA
>JAISED010000021.1 GCA_031264295.1 Eubacteriales Family XIII. Incertae Sedis bacterium
CTTGAACGGGAGGAGGAATTGGATATGACATATGCTATAGAACGGGCGTTTGATGATATGGAACGGCGAGGAATACGCAAAGGAAAACGCGAGGGAAAACTTGAGGGAAAGCGCGAGGGGAAACTCGAAGTAGCGGAAAAAATGATCATACGCGGCAGGTCGATTGAGGAAATTATTGAATATACAGGATTAACATCTGCGGAAGTTGATGATCTGCGCACAAAGGTTCAGTTAAGCTAAAGGGACTTCTAAAAACCAAGGTGTTTAACGTGCCTTTTGCCGCACTTCACAGTCTAAAAACGCAGACACACTGTTTTTTTGTCTGCTTTTTTCGGCGATGGAGCGCGGAAAACGGCACGCCAAAGCTGTGCGGCATATGCAAAATTATATTCGCCGCGATGTAGATCGATGAATCACAATATCTCCGAAAGCTCGTCGTTATTACACCCGGCGGCATTACCTTCGTCCGTATCCAGGTGGAATTCTCTGCTGTGCGCGTCGCCGGATCGTATCAAAACCTGTTCGAACACCACCGCGCGCTCGCCGTTGACCTTTACGCACACGAAGTCTCTGTCCTTCACGCCGGCTTCGATCGCTTCGGACGGCGAGAGGTGAATATGTCTAAGCGCTATCATTACGCCGTGATCGAGTTCTATGCTACCCTCCGGCCCTATGATCGTACAGCCCGGAGTTCCTTCCAGCTTGCCGGATTCCCTGACCGGCGCTTTTATGCCTATGCCGCGCGCGTCGGTCAGCGCGAGTTCAACCTGCGTCTCGGGGCGCGCCGGACCCAAAACCCTCAGACCCTTGAGTGTGCCCTTAGGTCCGACTATATCGACCTTTTCTTCACACGCAAACTGCCCCGGCTGCTTAAGCGCCTTCGTAGGCGTAAGCTTGTGCCCTTTGCCGAACAATACTTCTATATGCTCTTCCGTCAAATGAAGGTGCTTATTTGACAGACCTATTTCTACTTTATAACCCATTGTCGTTATTCTCCTTTAATCTGTCACCACTGATGTGATATACGGAAGATTTCTATACTGTTGGTTCACGTCCAGCCCGTAGCCGACGATGAACACATCATCCACCGTAAACCCCTTATAATCAATGTCTATCTCCGTCCGCCGTCCTGCGGGCTTATCCAGCAGCGCGCAGATTTTGAGCGATTTGGGCTTTCTCGCTTTAAGGCTATCCTTCAAGTAGTTGAGTGTGATCCCTGAATCCACTATATCCTCAACGATTATCACGTTCTTGTCCTCTATAGCCGCATCCAAATCCTTGAATATTCTCACCACGCCCGATGATTTTGTCGACGCGCCGTAACTCGACACCGCCATGAAATCGATCTTCACCGGAACCGAAATATGCTTGATCACATCACACATCCACATAACAGCCCCCTTCAGTATGCCGATAAGCAGGACGTCTTCACCGCCTGCGTCTTCGCTTATCCGCCTGCCTATCTCAGCCGCCCGTTCCCTTATCTTATCCTCGGTTATCATTATCTCCCCGAGCTTGTAGTCTTTTTCGCCCATTCCGCCCTGCTCCTTCACACCGATTGCGTCAAATCCGCCGCGTTCACGTCTCCGCAGCCGTCTTGCCGCTCATTCCGCCCTGCTCCTTCACACCGATTGCGTCAAATCCGCCGCGTTCACGTCTCCGCAGTCGTCTTGCCGCCCATTCCGCCCTGCTCCTTCACTCTTCCGGATCTTTTTTTACTTCAAAATCTACATCGTTTATGATCTGCTTTCCTTTATAGTTCTTTGACAAATCCACGACCTTCTCGCCGAGCCAATATGTGTCGAGCGTATCTTTGAGATGCCATATTATCCAGAACCACACGACAAAATCATCAATAAACGCTAGTGGGAACACGACGGCGGGAATCAGGTCAATGGGATTGACCACGTAAATGATGCCGAGGATAACCAGAAGCTTTTTACGCTTCGGCACATTCTTATCCTTCATCATAAACCATATGGCAGTAAATCTCTTAGCTAGCACCCGAAATGAAAAAAAATGCATTTACTCACCTTCCAGCAGTATAGTCAGCTCATTTAACAGTTCATCTACACCTGTTTTTTTCAGTACAGAAACCGGTATGATCTTCTCCCCGGCTTCAAGCTTCAACGCCCCCCTGATAATATTGAGATTCTTTCCCATTTCGCCCCTTGAAATCTTGTCGGCCTTTGTCGCTACAATCAGACCGTTCAGCCCATAATACCTGAGCCATTCATACATCTGCACATCCTGATCCGAGGGTTTATGCCTTATATCGACCAGCAGCGCGACGCGTTTCAGTCTGCTTCTGTTCTTTAAATATCCCTCTATCATCTCGCCCCAGTTCTCGGTAACATACTTCGCGGCCTTCGCGTAACCGTAACCCGGAAGATCGACAATCCTGAATTCACCGTTGATCAGGTAGAAATTTATGGTGCGCGTTTTACCCGGATTCCCGCTGACCCTAGCCAGGCTTTTCCGCCCTGTAAGCAGATTCAAAAGGGACGATTTACCGACGTTTGACCTCCCAGCGAAGGCGATTTCCGCCATGTCCTCAGGCGGATACTGGCTGCTTTTGACAGCCACTGCCGCAAGCTCGGACGTCTTAATCCGCATTTTTACTCTCCGTGCTATTTACCGCAGTTCCCCTGCTCCGCTTTGCCGACGTTACCGCTCCCATTGCGGGCTTCGCATCCGACGCCGGCGTCACAGTGTCCGTCGCGGACTTAGCCCCGCGCTTCGCAGGCGGCGCTTCCACAGCCTTCGTGAGCACATGCGGCAATGCTTCATTGGCATCATCGATCAATGTAAATTCCATATGTTTTCTGACGTTCCCAGGGATTTCATCAATATCCCTTTCATTATCCGTCGGCAGCAGCACCTTCCGTATGCCCGCGCGATGAGCGGCGAGCACCTTTTCGCGTATGCCTCCCACAGGAAGAACCTTGCCGCGCAGCGTTATTTCACCCGTCATAGCCACGTCCTGCCTGGCAGGTATGCCCGTAAGGGCGGATATCATAGCGCAGCACATCGTAACCCCCGCCGAGGGTCCGTCCTTAGGCGTAGCCCCTTCGGGAATATGAATATGAAGATCCTCATCCTTATAGAAGGCTTCCTTTATCCCCAGCTTACGGCTTATGGATCTGATATAACTGACCCCCGCCCTGGCGGATTCCTTCATCACATCACCCAGCTGACCCGTCAGCACGAGCTGACCCGTGCCCGGAACCACTGTCGTCTCGATCGAAAGCGTCGTCCCGCCTACCGCCGTCCAAGCAAGCCCGGTGGTGACGCCCACCTCGTCCGACCGCGCGACGATATCATAGCGGAATCGCTTCTTGCCCAGAAACTTGGCGAGATTCCCCTGAGTCACCCGAATCTGCGAGGCGCCGTCCTCCACAATACGCCTGGCCGCCTTCCTGCACAGATTGGCTATTTCACGCTCAAGGTTTCTTACCCCCGACTCCCGCGTATAATAGTTGATGATATCACGTATAACCTGTTCCGTTATCACGATATTTCCCCGATCCAGTCCGTGCTCCTTCGTCTTCTTGGGAACCAGATAGCGGGAAGCGATCTTTACCTTCTCCTCCTCGGTGTATCCCTGAACCTCTATGACCTCCATCCTGTCAAGCAAAGGCCTGGGGATCGTATCCGTGGCGTTAGCCGTCGTTATGAACATCACATTCGAAAGATCGAATGGAAATTCCAGATAATGATCGGTGAATTCCTTGTTCTGCTCCGGATCCAAGACTTCCAAAAGCGCGGAAGCCGGATCGCCGCGGAAATCGTTTCCTATTTTGTCAATTTCATCAAACAAGAAAACCGGATCCATCGAACCGGCCTCCTTGACCGCGTTGATCACGCGCCCCGGTATAGCTCCTATATATGTGCGCCTGTGACCGCGGATCTCTGCTTCGTCCCTGACGCCGCCAAGGGACATCTTCACGAAGGCTCTGCCTGTGGCTCTGGCTATGGACTTCGCAATCGACGTCTTCCCCACTCCCGGCGGGCCCACAAGGCAAAGTATCGGTCCCTTGAGTCCCCCGGAAAGCTTCGCCACCGCCAGATACTCAACAATCCTCTCTTTGACCTTCTCCAGCCCGTAATGATCCTCATTCAGAATCTTCTCAGACTTCGCCAGATCCGTCTCCTGTTTCGTGTATTTATTCCATGGAAGTGAAAATATCCACTCAATATACGTGCGTATGACCACGCCTTCCGCCGACGACGCCTGCATCTTGCTGAGCCGCTTGATCTCCTTCTCAGTCTTCAAACGAACCTTTTCAGGCATATCCATCTCATCCAGCTGCTTGCGCCAATTCGCTATCTCGTCCTCGTCCGCCTCTTCGTTCTGACCCAGTTCTTCTTGGATAGCCCTCAGCTGTTCCCTCAGATAATACTCGCGCTGTGTTTTGCCTATCTGCATCCTGACCTTTGAGTTTATATCCTGCTCTATCTGAAGAATATCAATCTCTTTGATCAGTATACTATTCAGCGCCTCAAGCCTGCGTTCAGGCTCGAATGCTTCAAGCACGGCTTGCTTATCGTCCGGCTTTATATCCAGGTGCGAAGTTATTATGTCCGCGAGCCTTCCGGGCTGTTCTACCGACGCCACAGACGGGAAGATGTCCGGCGACGCCTTAGGACTCAGATTAAGGTAGTCCTCAAATCTGGCTAGAGCATTGCGCATAAGCGCGGCCGTACGGTTAGGTATTTCATCGTATTCGATCTCATCGATCATCTGCACCGAACATTTGAAGTACGGTACTTCGAAAACCATCCTTCCCATCTCTCCGCGGCTGACGCCCTCCACCAGAACGCGAATCGCGTCTCCCGGCAGCTTCAGCATCTGCTTGATCTTAGCCACAGTGCCGACACGATAAAAATCATCTTTCGTGGGGAGTTCGGTGTCCACATCCTTCTGCCCGACCAGAAATATCATCTGATTCCTGATCATAGCCTTCTCCAGCGCACTGATCGACTTTTCCCTCCCTATATCGAAATGCAATACCATATAGGGAAAAATGGAAAGCCCCCTGAGGGGGATCATAGGCATAGTCCGTTCTGCCTCCGCTTCGTCCTCCGCAGCAAAACCCACCGCTCCGGTGCTGTCAGCCACAGCCTGCTCTGCCTCGTCCGCCGCCTGTTCTATTTCATCATTTACTTTATCTATATCATTCAACAGATCCCGATGTTTTTTTCTTTTATCGTCTGTCGGCATTCTTCCCTCCCCGAAAGCCGGCGGCTAACCCGCCGCCGGTCGCAAAATCGTCGCCAGGTTCCGGTATGGGCGAAGCTGGCGTGGCGTTTGAGTAGTTACCCCTCAAGAGGCGTTCTCTTTATTGGGCTTCTGTCCCTTCTTATCCGCCAAAACCAAAGTAGGGCCGGTATCATGGTCTATTGTCCCTGTAGTAACAATCACGCGTTTTATATCATTTCTCGAAGGTATCTCGAACATGATGTCTGTCATCACATGCTCCAGTATGCTTCTAAGTCCTCTGGCGCCCGTCTTCCGCTCAATAGCCTTCTCAGCAATGCGAATGACTGCGTCGTCTTCGATCTCAAGCTCTACATTGTCCAGCATAAACAGCTTCTTGTACTGCTTCAATATGGCGTTTTTCGGCTCCTTGATGATGCGCACAAGCGCATTGGAATCCAACTGCTGCAGTGTTACCATTACAGGCAGACGCCCGATGAATTCAGGGATCAGTCCGTACTGGAGCAGATCCTCCGACTGAACTAGTTTCAGTATGTCGTCGGTCTCGAGTTTCGTCTGACGCTGATCTGTGTTGAATCCGATGGTCTTTTCGCCTATTCTTCTCTGTATGATCTTGTCCAGCCCGTCGAAAGCGCCTCCGCATATAAAGAGCACATTAGTCGTGTCGAACTGTATGAAATCCTGATGCGGGTGCTTCCTCCCGCCCTGCGGAGGCACACTGGCCACAGTGCCTTCCAGTATTTTGAGCAGAGCCTGCTGCACGCCCTCTCCGCTGACGTCTCTGGTTATAGAAACGTTCTCGGATTTGCGTGCGATTTTATCGATTTCGTCTACGTAAATAATGCCTTTTTGCGCTTTTTCAATATCATAGTCCGCAGCCTGAATGAGTTTCAACAGAATATTCTCAACGTCCTCACCCACATAGCCCGCCTCGGTAAGCGCCGTAGCGTCCGCAATAGCGAACGGCACGTTGAATATCTTGGCTAGCGTCTGAGCCAGCAATGTCTTGCCTGAACCGGTAGGCCCCATCATTATTATATTGCTTTTTTGGATTTCTATCCCGTCGTCGTCGCGATCGTCCATATGCTTCACACGCTTATAGTGGTTGTATACCGCCACTGCCAGCGCTTTTTTAGCATTGTCCTGATCGATCACATAATCCGACAGAATGGCGGCTATCTCCCTCGGTTTAGGCACATTAAACATGTCCCCGCCCCTAAGCGGCTCATAGCCCATGCTTTCGAACTCTTCCTTGATGATGTCCTGGCATAATTCTACGCACTCGTCGCAGATATATACGCTCGGACCCGCGATAAGCCTTTTGACCTGATCCTGTGGCTTTCCGCAAAACGAACATTTCAGTTGCTTCGTATCGTCGTATTTACTCATAGTTTCCCTTTCCGTCCACGGCTGCATTGGTCAATACCGCCGCGAACTCGCGCATCGCGTTTATCCCCCAAAGTACACACCTAATTATTATCTCCCCTTATCGGGATTTAACCACCCTGTCTATCAATCCGTATTCGGCCGCCGCTTCCGCCGACATGAAATTATCACGATCGGTATCTACGGCGATCCTCTCCAAGGGCTGTCCTGTATTTTCACTCAATATTCTGTTAAGCTTTTCACGTGTCTTCAATATGTTTTCCGCGTGAATGCGAATGTCCTCCGCCTGACCTCTGACCCCTCCGAGAGGCTGATGTATCATTACTTCAGCGTTAGGCAGAGCAAACCGCTTGCCTTTAGCGCCTGACGACAGCAAAAACGCGCCCATGCTAGCCGCCATTCCTATACAAATAGTTGAAACAGGCGGCTTGATGTACTGCATCGTGTCATATATTGCAAATCCTGCCGTCACTGAACCTCCCGGGCTGTTAATGTAGAGATTTATATCCTTTTCTGAATCCTCCGACTCTAAAAACAGCATCTGTGCGACAACCAGGCTGGCTACCGTATCATTGATCTCTTCGCTCAGAATGATTATCCTGTCCTTTAAAAGTCTGGAGTAAATATCAAATGAACGCTCCCCCCTGCTGGTCTGTTCTATTACCATAGGTACTAAACTCATTCGCCTCTCTCCTCCTCAGCGGCAGCTTCGGCCACGCCGTCCTTCTCCGCTGTTACATCGACCGCAGCACCCGCGCCGCCCGTCTCAGCGGCAGCTTCGGCCACGCCGCCCTTCTCCGCTGTTACACCGGCCGCGCCGTTCTTCTCAACATCGACCTCAGCGGCATCGTCGTCCGCGTCTTCGCTGATCACCACATTATCTACTAAGAACAACTTGGCTTTATCCGCGATAATGCTGTCCTCGAATATAGAGTCCGGGGTCTTCATTATCTGATCCACCAACTCGCCTGATTCCGCGTTAAGCGTCTTGATGAAGTTCTTCCTGCTTTCTTCGATCTCCTCCGCGCTCGCCTCCAGTTTTTCTGCCTTCGCAATGGCACGTATTAGCAGGCTCAGTTTAACCCGCTTGTGCGCATCACTCCTGAGGTTATCACGCAAAATGCCGAGATTCTCATTCATGGACTCCATATTTTTCATAAAATCGGCGCCGCGCATACCGAATCTTTGTCCCAACTCTTCGAACATCTGGTCTATCTGTTCTTCGACCATAACATTCGGGATGTCAACATCGTTGGCGGCCAGCAATTTTTCAACCGCCCTATTAAAAAGCTCCTGCTTACGCTTGCTCTCAGCCTCTTCCTCCAGCTTACGCCTTATATCACTTTTAAGCTCTTCGACCGTATCGAAGTCGCTTACGTCCTGAGCGAAGTCGTCGTCAATCTCCGGCTTCTCTTCTTCCTTCACCTCGTGCACCTTACAGCGGAACACCGCATCCTTGCCCGCAAGTTCCTCCGCATGATATTCTTCGGGGAATGTGACCTTCACATCCCTTTCGTCTCCTGCCTTCGCACCTATAAGCTGCTCTTCGAATCCGGGTATGAAATTCCCGCCGCCCAGAACAAGGGTGGCGTTTTCCGCCGTTCCGCCCTCGAACTGTTCCTCTCCGATGAATCCCGCATAATCGAAGATGAGCGAATCGCCGCTCTCCGCGGGTCTTTCCGCAACCACCAGCCTGGCGTTCCTCTTTCTCAGCTTTTCGATCTCGGCGTCAACGTCCTCATCCGACACCGGGAAATCGACGTTCTTAACCTTAATGCCCTTGTAGTCCTTGACCACAATCTCGGGCGCAACCGTTACCCTTACCGTGGCGGTAAAGCCGTTCCCCTTGCTGATTTCCCCAACTTCGATTCCCGGCCGCCCCAATGGTTCAAGCGCAAGCTCGGTCAAAGCACTCTCATAATGCTCCGCGAACAGGTTGCTCACAGCATCTTCGAAGAAAATTTTCTCGCCGTAACGCATTTCCACCATGCGCTTAGGCGCTTTACCGTTTCTGAACCCGTCAATTTTGAATTGATGCTTCGTCTTTTTATATACCTCAATTTGTTCGTCTTCAAATTCTTTCGCGGAAAATTCCATCGAAAATTTTATTTCATTGCCCGTTTTCTCAATGAATGCGCAGTTCATTAAACAGCTCCTTTCAAATAGCAGCTACATTGTAATACCGTAATGTGATGCACTTTTGTGCATTTATTCCTACTTGCCTTGTTGCATCACCATGCATCATTATACCTTCATGGTTTGTTGTAACTTCATGGCTTACCGCCTTTATATCTACTTGCCCGTCTCCGCCAGCTTTTTATAACCTTCATACCGGTCTTTAGCATTCGCCTCCGCCAGCGTAAAGAGTTCATCCGCCACTTCCGGAAATTCTGAGGACAATGCGGAATACCTCACCTGCCCCAGTATGTAGTCGCGGAAGCTGGTCGTCGGCGCCTTTGAATCCAGTGTGAAGGGATTCTGTCCCGCCGTTTTCTTCTCGGGATTATATCGGAAGAGGTGCCAGTAGCCTGCCGCCACCGCGTCCTTCGTGTCTTCCTGCGTCTTGCCCATGCCCTTGCGCAGACCGTGGTTTATGCACGGCGCGTAGCAGATGACGAGCGAGGGGCCTTTGTATTTCTCCGCCTCGATCACCGCTTTCATGAACTGCGATTTATCCGCTCCCATTCCCACCTGCGCGACGTATACATATCCGTATGACATCGCCATCATCCCAAGATCCTTTTTCTTTATACGCTTGCCTGAAGCCGCGAATTTTGCTATCGCCGCTACCGGCGTAGACTTCGACGACTGCCCGCCCGTATTCGAATAAACCTCTGTGTCGAATACAAGCACGTTCATGTCCTCGCCCGAAGCCAGCACATGATCCAGACCGCCGTAACCGATGTCATAAGCCCATCCGTCGCCGCCCAGCGACCATATGGATTTCTTCACCAGATAGTCCCTGCGCTCCAGGATCTCTTCCTTAGCCTCTTTAGCGGCTTCGTCTGTGAGAACCGCGCTGTCCAAGGCCGACGCAAACTGCGCACTGGCCGCTTTTGAGCCTTCTCCGTCATGCATGGCGGCTATCCAAGCTTCAGCTGCTGCTTTAAGCTCGGCCGGCACATCCGACGCCAGCAGAACCCCGGCGCTCTGAGCTATTTTATCACGAATCTGCCGATTCGCTATAGCCATGCCGTAACCATACTCGGCGTTATCCTCGAAGAGGGAATTCGCCCAAGCCGGACCCTTGCCGTTGGCGTCTGTACAATATGGCATGGACGGCGCGGACGCTCCCCATATGGACGAACAACCCGTAGCGTTGGCTATCATCATCCTGTCGCCGAAGAGCTGCGTCACCAGCTTTATATACGGGGTTTCCCCGCAGCCCGAGCAGGCGCCCGAGAACTCAATGTAGGGTTTCGCGAACTGACTGCCCTTGACGCTTTCCTTGCTGACCAGATTATCTTTCACAGTCACATTCACACTATAATCCCAGTTCGCCCTCTCGCCCAGCTCTTCTTCCAGCGGCGTCATGACCAAGGCTTTTTCTTTAGACGGACATATGTCTGCGCAATTGCCGCAGCCCAGGCAGTCCAGCGGCGATACCTGCATGCGGTATTCAAGCCCTTCGAGTCCTTTGCCTATGGCCTTTATGGTCGTGAAGCCTTCCGGCGCGGCCTTCTTTTCGTTCCCGTCCAGCAGCACCGGTCTGATGGTGGCGTGAGGACAGACGAATGCGCATTGATTGCACTGGATACACTTCTCGCTGTTCCACTTGGGAACCTTTATCGCAACGCCGCGCTTCTCATAAGCTGCGGTTCCCGAGGGGAAAGTACCGTCTTCGCGTCCCGCGAATGCGCTTACGGGCAGTGAATCCCCTTCCTGCCTGTTCATGGGTTCAAGGATTTCCGTGATGAACTCGGGAATATCCCTTGCCTCGCCTGCTTCATCCTTTGCATCCGCCCATGACGCCGGGATTTCGACCTTACTGATGCTCTTTATCCCTTCGTCTACCGCTGCGAAGTTCATGTCGAGCACCTTCTGTCCCTTTTTCTCATATGCCTTGACAATGCCCTCTTTAAGCTGCTTGACCGCCTCGTCGATGGGAATTACATTTGTAAGTTTAAAGAAGGCTGCTTGCATGACCATGTTTATCCTGTTGCCCAGCCCTATGCCGGCGGCGATCTTCACGCCGTCGATAATGTAAAATCTCACTTTTTTCTCCGCCAGAACGCGCTTCACGCGGGCGGGCAGTTTTTCATCAAGTTCCTTCTCATCCCATATGCAATTCAGCAGGAAAATGCCGCCGTCGTTCAGGTCTTTCAGCATATCGTACTGGGTCAGATACGCCTGATTATGACACGCCACATAATTCGCGCGGTTTATCAGATATGTGGACTTGATGGGATGCTTACCGAATCTGAGGTGCGATATGGTAACGCCTCCTGATTTCTTAGAGTCATATGCAAAATATCCCTGTGCGTACATGTCCGTACCGTCGCCGATGATCTTGATAGCTGTTTTATTGGCGCCCACGGTGCCGTCCGAACCCAAGCCCCAGAACTTACAGCTTATGGTGCCTTCCGCCTCGCATGAGAGCCTGGCGTCGTAATTCAGCGAACTGCCGCTTACATCGTCGTCTATACCTATGGTGAAACTGTTCTTCGGTGAATCCGAAGCCAGATTGTCGTAAACGGCGACTATCATACCCGGAGTGGTATCCTTCGAGCCGAGTCCGTACCTGCCCCCGTAGACCTCCGGCGGATTCTTCTCCGTATACAGCATGGTCTTGATATCCTGGTAAAGGGGATCCCCCAGCGCGCCGGGTTCCTTCGTCCTGTCTAAAGCCGCGATCTTCTTCACGGTCTTAGGCATCGCCTCGATAAAGAATTCGGGAATGAAGGGACGATAGAGTCTTACCTTTATGAGTCCCACCTTTCTGCCTTCCGCTGTGAGTTTGCCTATGGTCTCTTCTATGGTCTCGCATACGGAACCCATCGCGACTATCACATATTCCGCGTCGGGAGCGCCTACATAGTCAAAAGGCTTGTAGGGACGACCGGTCAGTTTCTCTATTTCCTTCATATAGTCGAGGATTATGCCGGGCAGCCTATCGTAATAGGGATTCGCCGCCTCTCTTGCCTGGAAAAATATGTCAGGATTCTGCGCGGTTCCGCGCACTACCGGATGTTCGGGGTTAAGCGCCCTGTCTCTGAATGCCTGAACCGCTTCCATGTCCACGATGTCTTTCAGATCGTCGTATTCGATGGTCTCGATCTTTTGCACCTCGTGAGACGTTCTGAATCCGTCGAAGAAGTGCATGAAGGGTACTCTCGACTTGATGGAAGCCAGATGCGCCACGGCGCCGAGGTCCATTACTTCCTGTACCGAACTCGATGCAAGCAGGGCAAAGCCTGTCTGCCTGGCCGACATAACGTCGGAGTGGTCGCCGAATATACAGAGGGCGTGGGCGGCAAGCGTCCTGGCGCTTACATGAAAAACCCCCGGAAGCAATTCACCGGCTATTTTATACATATTCGGTATCATCAGGAGTAAGCCCTGCGAAGCGGTATAGGTGGTAGTCAGCGCCCCTGCCGCCAGTGAGCCGTGAACCGCGCCGGCTGCGCCGGCCTCGGACTGCATTTCCGCCACTTTCACGGTCTGTCCGAATATGTTCTTTCTTCCGTGCGCCGCCCATTCGTCAACGACCTCCGCCATGGTTGACGACGGAGTGATGGGGTATATCGCCGCCACATCCGTAAAGGCGTAAGAAATGTAGGAAGCCGCCGTGTTGCCATCCATTGTTTTCATGTGTTTTTTGCTCATCTTCTTTCCTCCTCAAAGTTTATTTTTAGCGACCATGTGATTGATTGAAAGACGGCCGCATATCTCTCTGGCTATCTGATCCAGAGGAAGCTGCTTCACAACGGCGCCCATTTTATAGGCCGCCATCGGCATACCGTATACTACACAGCTGGCTTCATCCTGACCTATGGTATACGCCCCGCCATTTCTCATTTTCAATAAACCCTTCGCCCCGTCCGCGCCCATACCTGTGAGCAGTACTCCGATAGCGCGTCCGCCTGCCGCGGCGGCTACCGAATCGAACAAAAAATCAACCGACGGTCTGTGCCCGCTGACCTTCTCCCCTTCAACAAGTTTTACCGAATATCCCGACGAAGTCCTGACCAGCTTCATCTGTCTGTCGCCGCCCGGCGCCAGCAGCGCAAGCCCCGATCTCACTTGGTCATTGTCCTCGGCTTCCTTTACTCTGATCGCGCAGGCCCTGTCGAGCCGCTCTGAGTAGAGCTTTGTGAACCCCTGCGGCATATGCTGCACCATCACTATCCCCGGCGCATTCGCCGGAAGCTGCGTCAGTATGCTGAATATGGCCTCTGTACCGCCTGTAGAAGCGCCGACAGCTATAAGCTCATCCGAATAGTCATATAGAGCTGTAAGCTGTCTGCCGGCCGCCTGCGCCGCATCGTGATGCGTCGGCGCCGACGTCCACGTATGGTATGTATGGTGAAACGCTCCATGCGCCGCGCCGTGGTTCGCCGCGTGCCCTGTCGCGTGATGCGCCGCATGCCCTGTCGCCGTCTGGCTATTCTGGAGTCCGGCTTGCCTATGTATACTGACATTCGCGCCCGCGGCGGCCTTTATCTTGTTAGCCAGTTCCTTCGCGTAGGCCTCCATCGCCGTAGATGCCCCGGCTCCGTCGTAACTTATACCGGGCTTGGCTACAAAGTCCACCGCGCCCGCAGCCATAGCGTCGAACACCTTGCCCGCGAGGGAACTGCTGACTATAACGGGTATCGGATACTGGGGAAGCAGTCTCAAAAGAAACTCTATCCCGTCCATCTTGGGCATCTCTACATCCAGTGTCATCACATCCGGATTCAGAGCTATGATCTTATCACTCGCCTCAAATGGATCCGCAGCCGTCCCGACGACGATTATATATGCTTCTTTCCGCAGTTCTCTGGCAAGCGCCTCCCTGAAAACCAGCGAATCATCAACTATCAGTACTCTTATATTTGAAATCATATTTTCTCACAACCGTAACTATAACAAGTTAATCGTTCGATAGACAGGCTCTGCGTTCTCCGCCGTTAAAGTCTCTATACGGCATCCGCCTGATCCGCCATTATGGCTACGTCGCTCTTGATCAGCTTTTCGCAGTCAAGCAAGAGCTGCACGCTGTTGCCGATCTTGCCTATACCCATGATATATCTGTTATCAAAGCCCATCCGATTGGCCGGAGGCGCAGCGATGTTATGATCCTCTATCGTGAGTACCTCGTCCACATTGTCAACGATGAGTCCCACCGAAACATCGCCTATCTCAATAACGATTATACATGTTCGGTCATTGTACTCGGCGGCGTCTTTCGCAAATTTCAGCCTCACATCTATCACCGGGATGATCTTGCCTCTCAGGTTGATGATGCCCTTAATATAATGCGGAACCTCCGGAACAACTGTTATTGATTGAATGCCTATGATCTCAACTACATATTTGATTGCTAATCCATAAATTTCATCCCCGAGCGTGAACGTCAGGAACCTCCCCTGTAGAGTGTCTTCTCCGCCGACAGCGCTTTCAAAAACATCCGCCATACCAATACCCTCCTTTTTCTATTTTTAACAAAATCAGCGAAACTATTTACAGTTCTCTGGTAGATTTGCCTATTGACTGTACCTTCATGATGCCTGTACTGAGGTCGAAATACACCGTCCTCCCGTAATCTCTGCCGGTATCTTCCGCGATGATTGGGATTTTCAGCCGCGCCAGCGCCGCCTTTACAGCTCTGACGTTGCGTCCCCCTATGTCCCCCATCGCGCCCATTGCCGGTGTCGCAAACATCTGCGCACCTCCTGCTATCTTCGCTGTGAGGCGACTCGCTCCCATATTGACAAGATCCCGCGTAATATCTGTAAGCGCCGTATCCGCGAATTTCATGCGGTTGGTTTCCGTCCTCGACGCCATACTGCTTTCGGGCAGCATGATATGAGAAAGTCCGCCTATTTTTCTGAGGCTGTCATACAGACATATACCTACGCAAGAACCCAGCGCGTATGTGACGATTATCTCCGGCGCCCTTGATTTTGCATAATCAGAGATCCCCACTCTTATCAACTCGCTCATACTTCAAGTCCCAATCTTCCCATTATGCGCTGTAATGTGTCCACCTCCGCGAACATTATCACGTCGCTGTTCAATTCTTCTTCATCTGTATAAAACCCTTCTTCGATGAACATAACCTTATCGCCGACAGCGCCGAATTCTATTATCGGTACGCTGAGTATTGCTCCTGCCATATCTATGGCGATATACGGCACTGAAATATCTATCTGCAGTCCTGTCAACAGCGCTATGGAATTCACATAGGCTGAGCCGAGAATATTGCCTATTTCCTTGATGGCGGAGAGTTTCATTTCACTGAGACCTTCCGCTCCGTCCTCATCGTCATGCACCAGCACGCTTGTGATGTTCTCCGCGTCTTCCATTTTCAGGAGGAACATGATCAGCCCGTTGGCCTCACCGGAGAAATTCAAAAGCACGCCTACGGTCATGGATTCAGCGCCCCCCAGCGCGTCGACCGTTGAGTCGAAGTCGGTTATCTGAACCTTGGGCAGTTGTATCCCCACCTCCGCGTTCAGTATCATACCCAGCGACGTAGCCGCGTTGCCCGCGCCGATATTGCCGATCTCTCGAAGGACGTCTATGTGCATATCATTGAGTTCTTCATAATTGTTAATCAAGTATAGCCCCTCCCCTTCCTATATGTCAATATCGTCTTCAATAATTTCGTGTCTGGGATACGATTTTACTTTTAAACACGCCTTTGTCAATGCTGCCAAAACATCCAGTTCGTATTGACTCTTATATACTTCCAGCTGCGTGTACTGCTTACCCTTGTCTGTTGTTACATATTTCGCGGGCAGAGAGTTCAGCGTCAGCGCTAGAACATTTGTGGTGCATACCCGGCATGTACAGACGCCCATCTTCTCCATAACCGACGGAAGCAATTCTTTCGTCAATACTTCGGAAAGATTAACAAGGCTGTGTCTGCTGCTCAGAAGTTCATTTTCTATCATTATCTTCCTCCTGCGTCTTTCATCTTGTTGTTTAGCTGATGCTTTTTGCTCTTCCGATTCCCTGCGCGCCGCTTCCGGGTCATATCCCGCGTTCTGCGCGCCGCTTGCGGCGAAGTCTCCCGGCCTGGCGGTGAAGCCCCCCGCCGATGTTTTACCTCCCGCAGCAAAGCCGCCTGCGATGCCGTCACCATGCCCGGCGGCCGCGCCTCCCGCGCTCTCGCCGGCGTCGTACATATAGGCGCCGTCCTGGGGATAGGCCGGAAGCCGCCAATCATCCCTGTTCTCATAGGGCACTCCGTCAGGCGCGTCGTCGTCCGCCTTCTTCCTTATGGTAGGTACGCCTCTGTGCGCGTGAGGGGCGGCGCCTTCCGCGTATCCCTCCTCCGGCGCCGCGCTTCCTATCGCTTTGGCTTCCGCTCCGCCGCCGCCTGCCTTCGTCCCTATAGCCGTCCTTACACTGCCGCCGCCTGCTTTATCCTCGGCGTTCTTAATCTCGATCTCCGGTTCTATCTCGATTTTCAGTTTAGTCTTATAGTTCAGTTCCTTTGTTTCCGGCGTCTTCACACTCGCTTCTATTCCGTCGCCGCCTGCGGCAGCATTCGCATTCGTCCTGTCTCCGGCTGCGGCAGCATTCGCATTCGTCCTGTCTCCGGCTGCTGCGGCGCCCGCTGCAGCCCCCGTGACCGCTCCGCCGCCTTCCGCTGTTACGCCGCCTGTTCCGACCGCCGCTGCTTCTGCAACAGCCGCACCTTCGCCTGTTCCTACTGCTCCGGCGGCCGCCTCCGCAGCTAAGGCCGGCGCCTCTGACGCCTGTTCACTTTCCACCGGCTCAGGGGACTCTCCCGCCGCACCGATGTCTTTTGTAATAAGCTTCATTACATGCTCAGTTTTGCTGCTTCTCCTCGCCATTCAAGATCATCCCCTTCTCTGAAATAAGTTCATCGATAAAAACATTATAATCCCTTGCCGCGTTCGATCTCGGCGCGTACTTGAAAATACTCTCACCGTGGGCCGGCGCTTCAGCCGCTGTGATCGAAGAGCGTATCTTCGTATTGAAAACCTTGGTCTGCAGCTTATCCGCTATATCCCACGCCATATCCTCCACATCCTGTGTCAGGCGTCTTCTGTTGTCGTATTTATTCAATAGTATGCCGAGAACTTCCATTTTTGGGTTATATATGCTCTTTACAAGGTCTATCGTCTCTCGAAGCTGAGATATTCCCAGAACGCTGAGTATTTCAGGCATCATCAGTATTATGAGGTTATCCGCAGCTGTGTAGGCGTTGGCGGTGAGTATGTTCAAAGCGGGCGGCGTATCGATTATTATATATTCGTATTTCTCCGTCACCGCCGCCAATCCCCGTTTGAGCAGCGTTTCCCTGCCCAGCATGGAAAACTCGTGCTCCGCGCTTGAGAGCAATATGTTGGACGGTATAATATCCACGCCGCCATCCAAGTGCTGTATAATATTATCGGCTTTCATTGTACCCTTCATCAAATCGTAAACGGTAGGACTGGTCTCTATGTCCGCCCCCAGACAAAACCCGAAATTGCCTTGAGGGTCTAGATCCACTCCGAGAACCCTGAAGCCCCGTATGGCGAGTCCTGATACTATCGCGCTCGCTGTGGTGGTCTTGCCTACTCCGCCTTTCTGATTTGTTATCACGACCGTTTTAGCCATGTGAATACTCCTTCAATCGCCGTTATTCTCAACTTCTTTTCTTCTCTTGTGTTCCGTAAGCTGCACCTTAAAGACGTGTTCGCATATGAGCCGTTCTTGTTCGACGCTAAGCTTTAATATCCTGCCCCCGTATCTGTATCTGAAATTCGTTGTTTTCATATCTGCGCTGTCTTCATTCAGCGCATCCTTTTGTCTCTCCCTGCGCAGCACCTGAAATTCCACCTTGAGACCTGGTTTCAAGAAATCCATGTTGATCGTGAGCCTTTGCTTCTTGAAAAATGTGTGATTACTGAAAAAGCCCGCGCCGCCTAAGCTGAGATCCCTTATCCGCACCGCCGCGTTCAACCTTAGCTTGCGCCGTCTCCTGCCCATAGAACAGACATACTCTACCACAGCGTCAAACGAAGTCCTGACCTTCAGGTTTTCCCTTCGCTCCTGCCGCTTGCCGGGAACCGACACTATGTCCACATTCAGTTGGCTGGGAATCGAAAGGGTCACTATCCCCCACATGAACTGAATACCATCCTCGTAATAGGCTATGACGTCCACCGGCGTCTGATGCGGAACCTCCTCCAGTCCCCGCCCCAGCAGTATCACCCTGCCGTCTTCCGTTTTTACCTTTTCCGAGGAAATACTAATATCCCCGTCAACCCCTGTAATACTAACCTTTACCAAGCGCCTTTCAACCGCCATTCCTTCACCTCTTCATCAATTGCATAAAAACACCCTCCCCCAGTCAATGATTACCTACGCCATTTACAACATTACACAGGCCGCAGCCCGCTCTCAGCATCACACGAACCAAAGCGCCTGCGCGTCACGCAAGCCCGTGCGACCATTCCCCGTTTTCTAAATGTATCTTGCAGTGTTCTATATTCGACTGATCCCTCATCATCATAAGGCTGCCTGCAAACACATCCACCCCGGAATACATAATCCGCCTGCATAGAACTGCGCCCGGGAAACGCTCACTGCCGCCGTTTTTGAGGTCTTTGATCTCCCCGTCGATGATCCTGAGTTCATCCTTGGCCGCTATGATCTGTTCTGATAACTGACGGTACAGATTGTGAAGCTCCGGTTTATCCGACACGCTCATCAATTTGCGCACCTTCGTGAGATTGTCCGTATTGCCGTTTATGATCTCTTTGGTATTCGTCTTTCTCTCATTCAGCGCCGCCAGCTTTTCCTCGTCAGGCGGGAGTTCCATCAGCTCGATTCTCGTTCTGACACCCCGCTCGTTTCCTATATAATTCGCGGAAAGCACGCCGAGAACTGCTGTTCTGCCTCCTATGAGAAGGGATTTCGCACCGCTGAGATTTATATTGCCCCTGCATTCGAGGTTCGTGTCTATGATATAGTCAGAGAACACATCGCCGTTTACTTTTATGTTACCGCTTTCAATGTAACGGCATCTTAAAAAGCCGCCCACGTTTATGAGCCTCTGATGTCCGCCGTTAATGCCTTCGGATACCAACAAGTTCCCCGCCGCGTTGATGTCTGCGGCGCCTATCTTGCCCTTTACAGTTAGATTACCGCCGCACTCTACCGTGAATCCCTCATTAACAGACCCGTTTATTATGACGTCGCCGCCGAAGTGAATGTTCCCGGTTGACATATTTACGTCGCCTTGAATTCTCAGCACTTCCATGATGCTGATCTGCGCCCCGTTGAAGCTGACCACTCCGTCGGCCGATGCGAGAAGCACGGTCTCGTCCTCATTCCATTCGGTGTTCACGCCTTTGGGTGAGGCTGCAGCCGCCCCGTTTCTGGCCGGTACGACGCCGCCGTACACATTCATGCCGTCAAGACCGGCGCCGGGTTTTGTCACTGTACACAGTTGTTTGCCCTTTGTAACCAACTGGAAGACATCGACGTTCTTGTAATCCACCCTCTCGGCCGAATCCCCGCCGTATTCCGGTTTGTATTCATCCGACCTTTTTACGTAAAACTCTACCCCACCGTCCGTCCCGTCTGTAGGCGCGGTTCCGCACGCTATCAGGAATTCCACATTCGGAACCGGATTCGCTGCGAGAATGCTCATAGAAGAATTGTCGATTCCCCATGTAACGCGCGCCTTTCTCAGCGCGCCCTGAATAATCTCAGGTGACATCGGCGGAAATGCCCCATCCGCCTCTTCTTTCAGCATTATATAAGCTTCCAGATTATCGTCGCTTACGCGAACTGTCACATTATAACTTGCCATGTCTCATCCCCCAGCGGCGGAGCCGGTTCACGGCGCCTCCCGTCTCGGCGCGCCTCACCTTGCCGCCTGTTCTCTACTATCTCAGTTGATTCGCAACACCTTCCATCTCGTCTATTGTCTGCAGAACCCTGGTATTGAAGCCGAAGGCTCTTGAGGCCTCTATCATCCTGACGATCTCTTCACTCGCAGTCACTCCGGATCGCTCCAGACTCCCCTGCCTTATCACGGCCTCTTCCACGAGTTCCGCCTCCCCCGACACTTCTGTAGCGGCAAGTCTGTTGTAACCCAACAGTTCAAGCCCGTGCCTGTTGGGGAATTTGTATACCCCGATGCGTCCCGGTGTTATTTCCTCGCCGCCCTCAAGTTCCACCGGACTGCCGTCCGGATCCAGTACATAAGCGCCCGCCGAGTCCACCAGGAACTTGGCGTCGCCGTCAACGGAGTATTTGAACTCGCCGTTTCTGGTGTAGTATACGTCCTCGCCGTCCCCCGTCGTGACTGCGAAGAAGCCCTCTCCCAATATGGCCATATCCGTCGGAACGCCGGTTTCCTGCAGCCCGCCCTGCGAGTAATCCACAGCGGTGCTCTGCACCCTGGCGCCGTGACCAGTGCTGACCGTCGTCCCCGCGCCGCCCTGCACCTTGGCGTATATCAATGTTGAAAACGCCGCTTCCTGCGCCTTATAGCCATTTGTGCTGATGTTCGCGAAGTTGTTCGCGATCACATTCATGTTTTGCTGTTGGCCTATGATGCCCGACCTCGAAGCGTAAAACCCCCTGATCATATAAACTCCATTCCGCCGCCCTGCGGCATACTATATTATAACTCTTTTATTGCGTTTATTCAATTAATAAAGTTTCGGTCGTTTTTATCTGTCGTTTCTATCCGCCCCCCGGCGTCTTATCCGGCGTCAGCTCGCCCGCCGCCGCGGACACGATTTACGCCCGTCAGCTCACCCGGCCTATCTGCGTCACCAGGGTTTCATTCAGCTGATCGTACATCTTGACGATTTGGGAGCAGGAGTTGTACATGTTCTGTCCCGCCATCACCCGGCTCATCTCCACCGCCATGCTTACGTTGGATTTTTCAATGGTATTCTGAACCACATGATATGTTCCCGCCGCTGCCGCATCCGGTTCTTCCTCGCTTTGGTAGAAACCTCTGCCTGCGTTTTTCAGCGTAGAGATATCCTCTACGTCGAATATTCCCAACTGCGCCACCACTTCGCCGCCCACACTCACGGATCCATCCTGCTCCACTACAATGCTGCTGCTTTCCAGTGTAATAGGCGACATACTGTCGTCAAGCACCTGTCCGACGCCCGGCAGTACGAGATTCATATCCGCATCGACGTCGAACTGTCCGTTCCTCGTAAGTACGTCGCCCATGTCTTCTGTATGAATCATGAAAAAGCCCCTGCCGTTTATAGCAATATCAAGCTCACGACCGGTGTTTTCCATGCTGCCCTGAGTGAAGTCAGTGTACTCGCTCATGTTAACAGTGAAGAAATTCCCGTTGCCGATATTCCTCGACTGATTGATGTTTCCGCTGCCGACCCTTGCCACTAAATGGTCGGCAAATGATGAACCCACGAGACTTTCGGCCTTGTATCCCGCCGTTGTGATATTCGCTATATTGCTGGACATAACATTGAAATTGCGTAATTGTGTAAGTACCCCTGATGCCGCGTCATAAAATCCTCTTACCATTTGTAACCCCCTCTTGCTTCTGTTTGCCGCCGACCTCGCTTATCCGCCGCCGGCCGCACTGCCCTCGCCGGACATTCCGTCGCCGACTTCGCTCTCCTTGCCGCTTCATCCATCGGCGCTTCTTGTTATACCGCGTTATATGCCTCTATCTTATGCCTCAGCTTCATTATGGAAGCTGAATGTATCTGTGACACTCTTGATTCTGTTATCCCCATCACTTCCGCTATTTCTTTCAGTTTGAGGTTTTCGTAATAATAGAGTGAAACCACTAGTCTTTCTTTTTCGTTCAATCCGCCCACCGCCTCGCCGAGCTTTTGCTTTAGTTCCTTGCGCAGTATCTCCGCCTCCGGCGCGTCGTCCTCCTTCCGCTCTGTGAGCAGCGGCGAGACCGTCATCATCTTCTCGTTTATGGCCTCTTCGTATGAGAGTATCATCGCGTTATGCCGCTTCTGCATTATATTTTCCAGCTGTTCGCCGCTGACTCCCATCTTCGCTGCAATCTCTTCCTTTGTGGGTTCTCTGCCGTACTCGGCGTAAAGCGTCTCGTATGCGGAGTTCAGTTCCTTTACCAGCGTTCTCTGGTTGCGCGGTATCCAGTCCTGCTTACGCATAAAGTCTATCACCGCGCCCTTGATCTTCAAGGACGCGAATGTTTCAAACTTATTCCCCATATCGGGGTCGAACTTCTCCACCGCGTCTATCAGCGCTATCATACCTTGGTTCACCATATCGTCTAGCTGCCCGTAGTTGTTATAGCTGCCCTTGAAACGCATCACAATGCGCTTAACGAGATCCATATACGCCAGCACTATTTCATTCCTCGCGGCCACGCTGCCGCTCAGCTTATACTCACGCCATTGTTCCGCGTACTTGCGAACCTCGGTTCCGCCGGCCGCACCGCTCACGCTTGCCATGCCGCCCGCACTGCCCACGCCGACCACATCACCTGCGCCGGTTCCGCCGGCCGCACCGCCCCCCTTTATCTCAGCTGATTCCATAATTGACTCTGCTCCCACTTTTCTTTTATTACTGCTCAAACGCGAAGCTGGCGCGGCGCTTGAGTAGTCTCTTTAGTGGTCTTCTAAAAACCCGCTGCACCCCTTGGTTTTTAGAAGTACCCTTTACTCGTTTTCTTGAATCAATCCGATCGCTTGTATCTGTATATTTGTATCAATCTCGTTGAACGAAAGCACTGTCAGGTTGGGAAGGAACTGATCTATCAGCCTTTTAAAATATATCCGCACGATGGGCGACGTCAATATTACGGGCTGGTGCACTAATTCCTTGACCTTCGCGATCTGAGCCGTCACGTTCTCCACGATCTGCTGCACGGTCTGCGGCTCCATCGCCAGATATGTCCCGTGGTCGCTTTTTTTCGCAGAATTCAGTATATTATTCTCAATATTCTGATCCAGCGTGAGTACCTTTATACTGTTGCCGTCAGTGTACTTCCTTGTTATGGTTCTCTTGAGCTTCTGACGCACGTACTCCGTCAGCATATCCGTGTCCTTTATAGAAATCCCATGGTCGCCTATGCTTTCCAGAATGCTCTCCATGTCGCGAATGGGAACACCTTCCCGCAGTAGGTTCATAAGGATTTTCTGCAGGTCGGAGATGCTTATGACCCCCGGTATCACATCGTCTACTATGGCGGGATTGCTCTTCTTTACGGTTTCGAGCAATATATTGATATCCTGCCTGCTTATGAGTTCGTGTATATGCTTCTTTATCACTTCAGACATGTGCGTAACGATTACGGATAAAGCGTCAATAACGGTGTAGCCGTATACTTCCGCCATTTCCTTTTCGCTTTCATTTATCCATTTCCCCGGGATTTCATAGGCGGGTTCCACCGTATCTATGCCGTCTATATCGCCGCTTACATTGCCGGGGTTTAATGCCAGGAAATAGTCTACGAGCACCTCGCCTCTGGCTACTTCTTCCCCTTTTATCTTTACAAGATACTGGTTGGGATTGATCAGGCCGTTGTCTCTGAGTCTCACGGTAGGCACTACCACCCCCATATCCAGGGCAAACTGCTTTCTGAATATGACAATCCTGTCTATAAAGCTTCCGCCGCTGGCCTCGTCCACAAGCGGGAGCAGCGAATATCCGAATTCCATCTCTATGGGTTCGACCCCCAGCAGATTATATACATTGTCTATATTCCTGTAGTAATCGGCCTCCGCGCCCTCCTCCTCTATCAATTCCTGCATCTCCGTGCGTTCCTCGGTTATCGCAGCGGCTTTCTGACTCCGAATAAGCATGAGTCCAAGGATCAGGAGGGTCAGGCCGATAAGGGAAATCTGCATGCGCGGCGCCCCCGGAATGAGGTTCATACACATGACGGCGCCTCCCGCGAGCACCAATGTTCTCGGCTGGGATATGAATTGATTTTTCACCTCCTGGTTGAGGTTTCCCTCCGACGCGGATCTGGTGACTATCATGCCCGTAGCCGTCGATATCATCAGGGCGGGAAGCTGGCTGACAAGACCGTCTCCTACAGTCGCTATAGAATACACGCTGAGCACCTGTGTGAATTCCATATCGCCTTGTACCATACCGATGATGGTTCCGGCTATCAGGTTTATCATAGCTATTACTATGGATGCTATGGCGTCGCCCTTTACGAGTTTGGTCGCGCCGTCCATAGCGCCGAAGAATTCGGATTCCCTCTGTATCTTGTCGCGTCTTTCTCTCGCTTCTTCCTCTGAAATAAGCCCGGAACTGAGGTCGGCGTCTATGGCCATCTGCTTGCCGGGCATGGCGTCTAATGTGAATCTGGCGGATACCTCCGCGATACGCTCGGCGCCCTTGGTTATCACTATAAACTGCACTATTACTATTATTAGAAATACTATGAAGCCTACTATCGGATTACCCCGCAGCACAAAGGTTCCGAAGGTTTCTATGACCTTTCCCGCCTGACCTTGCTCCGAGAGGATGAGCCTTGTTGATGAAATATTCAGAGCCAGTCTCAGTATGGTTGTGATCAAAAGCAGTGACGGGAATATGGAAAATTCCAAGGGTCCGTTGATATACATGGTCATTACGAGGATCATCAGCGACACCGCAATGCTCACGATAAACATAAAATCCAATATAAAAGTAGGCAATGGGATGATAATGAGCGCTATGATCCCGATTACGAAAAGCACAATGATAACATTATTGAGCATATTTTTCATTCTTGATCCGTCCCCTCTGTGTCGGCCTTCGACTTTTTCGTCTCATAGACCCACGCCATAACCTCGGCCACCGCATGATAGAAGTCCGCAGGTACATAATCGTTCACTGCTACCGCTTCGTATAGACTCCTGGCTAACGGCGGGTTTTCTGTCATCAATATCCCGTTTTGTTCGGCCACGCGTATTATACGCTCAGCCACACGATCCTGCCCTTTCGCCACCACTATAGGCGCAGGGTCTTTGTCTATATCGTATTTCATTGCCACTGCGAAATGCGTCGGGTTTCTTACGACCACGTCCGCTTCCGGAACCTGTTGCATCATACGGCTCATGCTGATTTCGCGCTGTTTTTCCCTTCGCTTCCCCTTAACCATCGGGTCGCCTTCTGTCTGCTTGAACTCGTCCTTGACCTCCTGCTTGCTCATGCGAAGCTTTTTCTCATAATCGTATTTCTGGTAGGCGTAGTCCAGTATGGCGACTCCCGCGAATATCAGACAAACTATGTAGACCATGGCGCGGATCTTTTCAGCCATATATCTGACGCCTTCATCCATGTTGGCGTTCAGCAGGTCGGACGACACGGTCATCATCTCCATTACAGTGCTGTATACGAGCCATATGACGACTGTTATTTTCATTACGCTCTTGAGCAGTTCAACAAGCGACCTGACGGAAAAGAGCCTTTTAATGCCTTGAATGGGGTTTATCCTGTTCGCCTTGAACTTCAGCAGATCCCCCGCAACCAAAAACTTCGTCTGTACGCCGTTGGCTACTATCGCTATCACGAACATCGCCGCCATTATCGGACCCGTGGTGATAAAAACCACCGACAATACCTGCCGTCCAATCACACCGCCCTGGGCTATGCTCAGACTGCTGAGGGAACCCGCGTAATTCATAAGTGTCTTGAAGAGTTCTGTTACATGCTCCGTTATGAAGCTGCCCAACTGTACGGTGAGCCAAAAGCCTACGAGCAGCGTCACTACGCTTACCGCGTCTTTGCTCTTGAATACATTACCCTTCTTGCGTTCGTCCCTCCGCTTCTTGGCTGTGGCGCGTTCTGTTTTATTGCTTTCCGCCATTTGCCCTTCCGCCCCCTTATATCACTCAGTCGTCCGCTCTTCCCGGCGCCGCTTTCCGATTCCGTTTCATCATCGGCCTCCGCCGCTTGCGCCGCTCAGTCGTTCATTCTTCCCGGCGCCGGCGCCTGATTCCGTTTCATCATCGGCTTCTCCGCCCCCTTGAGTTTATATCATGTTCGTCAGCACTGTATCCAGGCGGCTCATCATGATCATGTTGATCTTTGTCATAAAACTCGACAGCGCCGGGATGATTGTTACCAAAATGATCAGTCCGCATATTACCTTCATCTGTATGTTCACGACGAAGACGTTGATATTCGGCACTACCTTCATCATTATCCCTACCGCCGCTTCTACCGCCATGATCGTGACTATCCAAGGCAATGCCAACTGGACTGCGTATATAAGTATATAGGCGAACAACTCGACTATGTATATACTTATCTGCGGGTTCACGCTTCCGAATCCCATCGGCGCTACTTCGTACGATGTGAGCGCGATAGCCAGCAGGTTCAGATGGCTGTTGGTCACGAAAAACAGCAATGTGTAAAACACCGTCAGCAGATTTCCTGTTATGGATATCTGCGAGTTGCTGGTCGGGTCGAACATAGTAGCCATCGCAAGTCCAAGCTGATAATCTATTATCTGCCCGCCTATGTGGAAGATGCTGAAGAACAGCGTCATCACAAAGCCGAGTACGAAGCCTGTGGTAAATTCCTTGAGCATGATCGCCAACATGAGGACGCCGCTGTAATCCGCCGCGTTCATCTGCGGCATACCGGAGGCCGCGAAATATCCCAAGCAAAGCGATATGCCCACCCTGACGATCGCCGGTATGATCTGTCTGCCGAAGAGCGGGTTGAAGAAGATCACACCGAACATCCTGCACGACACGAAGGCCAGTGACAACAGATAACTTATGTTTATCATGGCTTCATCCTGTCATGGACGCCATGACTTCAAACATGCGCCGGGTGAAATCAACCAGCTGCTGCATCATGAAACCGCCGAACACCAGCAGCATTATCGCTATTATAACGATCTTCGGAACGAAGGTCAAAGTCTGCTCGTTTATGGACGTCGCCGCTTGGAATACGGCTATTATAAGCCCCACCAGTATGCTGACCAGCAGTATAGGACCCCCCGCAATAAAGCCGGTCATAACGGCGTCCCTTAGAATCTCCTGGATCTGCATTGTAGTCATATATCTGCCCCCTTTGCCATTTCCACGGTCTTGCCGCTTCCTCAGATACTATCTGATTTCTGAAATCCTCGCGCAGGCCGCCTCATTACACACTGTTAAACGACATTATCAAGGTTCTGACTAAAAGTCCCCAACCGTCCACGACAACGAAAAGCAGTATCTTGAACGGCAGCGATATCATCACCGGCGGCAGCATTATCATACCCATGGACATAAGCGTGCTGGCCACTATGGTATCTATTACTAAAAAGGGGATAAAAAGTAAGAATCCGATGAGAAAGGCCCTTTTGATCTCACTTATCATAAACGCCGGGACTACAACTGACAGCGGCAGCCCTACCCCCTCCAGCTCCGCTGTTCCTGCCTCGTTCGACAGTCCTTTAAAAAACTCCACCTCGTCTACCCCGGCCTGCGCAAGCATGAATTGTTTTATGGGAACTGAGGCTCTGTCCAAAAATTCTTGCGTCTCTATAAGCCCGCTGTTATACGGCTCCAGCGCAACACTGTTTATCTCTGAAAGCACCGGCGACATTATGAAAAACGTTATAAATAGCGCTAAGCCGATGAGCACCTGTGTCGGCGGCGTCTGTTGAAGTCCCATCGCCTGACGCAGAAAGCCCAGCACTATTATTATCCTTGTGAAGCATGTCATCATGAGCAGCATAAATGGAGCTACCGTGATGATCGTCAGTATCACTATAATCCTTATAACATCCGACGAACCTCCATTGATCATAATATCCATCAAAGACCGCCGCCTTTCCGTTTATTGTATTTATCCAATACATTCCGGAAGTTAAAGTCCCGCAGATTCAGCAGTTTAAATTCGAAATCTGGCGTTTTGGGTTCTGCCACGATCTTAGCCGGTTCGTCCAGTTCCTTCATGATGCTGACGCCCTGCTCCGTAACGCCGATCATGTACTGCGCCTCGCCTAGCTCTATCACTATGATCGAGCTGTTTTTTCCTACGACAATTCTGTCTACGACCTTGATATGCTGCCCCGATGCGGTATGACCGATCCTGCCGGCATACCACTTGCTGACAAAATATGTTAGCGCCAATACCAGGGTAATCCCTATCAAAGCCAGGATTATAGACCATATATCCCCCAACAATGAATTCTCCTCTCCCCGGCGCCTATTCGCCGAGAATACTCTTCACCGTCTGCACCAATCTTTCGGGCTTGAACGGCTTCACTATGAAATCCAACGCGCCCAGCTTTATCGCCTCGACTACCATGCTTTCCTGTCCCATCGCTGAGCACATGACGACCTTTGCCTGCGGATTTTTCTGCTTTATCTCCGTAAGCGTCTCAATACCGTCTTTCACAGGCATGGTTATATCCAGCAAAACAATGTCAGGATTTTGCTCACTATAAAGATTCGTGGCTTCTTCGCCGTTCCCGGCTTCGATAAAATCCGTATAACCAGCCTTCTTTAAATTGTCCTTTACCATCATCCTCATGAATGCGGCGTCATCAACGATCAATATCTTTGCCATTTTTTACCTCACTTTTTCAGTTATCTGAGATTTCCCCCACGCCTGTTTAACTGAAGACCGGCGCCGTCTCCTGCGGATGAACTTATGAAAATTCATCCGGCTGCCTTACTATTTCTGTAATCCTTACGCTGTAATTGTCGTCTACGACGACGACGTCACCCCTGGCAATCAATCTGCCGTTTGCGATTACATCTACCTGATCTCCGGCCTGTCTGTCTAGTTCTACGATATTGCCTATCCCGAGATCGGCGATGTCTTTTATCTTGCGTTTAGTTCTTCCAAGCTCCACGCTGATCTGTATCGGCACCGCCATGACCAGATCCAGGTTGTCTTGATCATGCGCCGAGTCCCCGTTGTCAAAGGACTTAAACGCATATGCCGTTGTCGGAACCTTTCCCTGCTGCATCACGGGCTGCGGCTGTTGATACCCTTGCTGATACCCCGGCGGCGCCTGTTGAAATGCCTGCGCCGCATACATCTGCTGTTCGGGCGGCTGATAGAACTGCTGCCCCGGCGGCTGATATCCCTGCTGGTATCCGCCTTGCTGGTATCCCTGCTGCGGATACCCTTGCTGATACGGATCCTGCGCCTGTCCGCCCTGTCCCTGCGCAGCCTGCTGAGAGACCGGCGGCGTTCCTTGTCCCGAAGGGGAGGCGAAGCCGTCCGGTTGCGCTCCCTGTCCCGAGGATGCAATGGCGCCCGCCGACGCTCCCTGCGCGGACGTTCCCGATGCTCCCTGCGCGGACGTTCCTTGCGCCGCGGTCGTCATGTCCTGAACCCCGCTGATGTCGTTAGCCCCGAAGGAGAGCGACACGATCTCCTTCGCCAGCTGCGGTTCCATAGCGCTCAGGAATTCGCTTTCCACCAGCCCCTCGATCTTCAGGTCGAACTTTATGCTTACAAGGTTTTCACCCTTGATCGAGAACAGTTCTTTCACATTCTCTTCCAAAGCAGAGTTCATTATCTCGGGAGGCGATATATTGATACTCTTCCCGAGAAATGTGGCGAGAGCGCTGGCCGCCGAACCCATCATCTGGTTCATTATTTCACATATAGCGCTTTCCCCTATCTCGTCAAGCTCTGTCATCTCTTCCGGATCGGCCGATAACAGATGCGCGACTATCTTGGCCACGTCAGTTTGCCTGAGCAGCAGAACATTGGCGCCGTCTATTCCCTCGATGTATTTAATGAGCACCCCAATCACAGGCTCGAGGAATGAGAAATTGAAGTCTTTAACATCGATGAATTCGATCTGCGGAGTCGTGATGTTTACCTTCCTGTCGAGAATGGTAGACATCGCCGTAGCCGCGGATCCCATGCTGATATTCATCACTTCACCGATGGCGTCAAGTTCTATTTCATTCAATCTAAAATCTTCTGAATTCGCCATGTTAAGAGTCCTTCCCCCCCTTTAAACATTCTTTTATAGCTATCGCGAGCTTTTTGTTATGCACACCCATCTCCCCCCTGAACCAAATTGATTCCTCAACAGTCAGTTCCACTAAAGAGTCTTCCATTTTATCCAGCTGTATAACATCACCTATCTCCAACTGTATGATGTCCTTGGCCGGTACCATTACGGTTCCGAGAATGCCTCGCATCTCCAGGTCAGTGTCATAGATATTACCCATGATATTGCGCCTTCTCTGACCTTCCATTTCAAGGTTTTCTTTTCTGGCATTCTTTTTACTCTGCGCCGCCCGCATTTTAAAGATCATCTCAAGCGTTGACGCGGGAATACATATATTCATGCGGCCCTGTGTTTCATTGACCGTAATGCTCATCGCGACGATAACTACATTGTCGTCCGGGGAAATCCCCTGTAATATACGTGAATTTGTCTCAAGCTTTGTAAGCCTCGGCGACACTTCTATATAATCGAACCATACGTTTCTCATCAAGGCTACGATGGTTCGCATAAAATGCTCAAGTATGGTCATCTCGATCTCGGTGTAATCCCTGTCTTCTTCAAGGGGTCTTCCGACTCCGCCCAGCAGCTTGTCCACTGTGCAGAAACCGATATCTTTCGCCACATCCAAGAACATGAAATTTTCTTCGTCATCCTCCCCGAGAACGGGAAAGTCTATTATACTGAGCAGCACTGAATCGGGAAGGGCGTTGTTGAACTCATAATATTTCTGCTCTTCAACCTCCAGCAACTCCACCAATGTGTATGTTTGCAGGGTTCCTGTGATCTGCGACGATACAATTCTGGCATAATTCTCATAAATGCCAAAGAGCAGTTTGAGCTGCTCACGCGTGAAGAGCTTAGGGCTGCGGAAGTCATATTCCTTTACCTTTTTATCGCTCTGCGCGTTCTTGCCGCTAACCTCAGCCGAATTATCGTCCGCCTCGACATTCACCGATTCGTCCTTATTTATCAGGCTGCTTAGCAAGCTGTCAATTTGACTTTGTGAAAGTATGTCCGCCATGCCGTCCCCCCGGTTCTCCTATTCCCCCTAGCGACTGTAAATGCTTCTTTTAAACGCTATCACCTTTGAAATCACTTCGCTTACGCTGTCTTCGACTACGTATCTGTTACCGTTTAAGAGCTTTATGGTTGTGTCCGGAAGCTCTTCAACGGTCTCTATGAGATCGCAGTTCAACATAAATGTTTCCTTCCTGTTCTTATTCAGCCTTGTGAGCTTTATCATTTATTCATCCTTCCGTTTTGCGGCGGACGCGGCATTTAAGTCGTCTTCACACCGCCTCTGACTGCCGGGTGCAGATTACTCCCCGGCGGACGCGGCGTTTGAGCAGTTACACTCAAACGCTTTAACCGCCGTCAGTTCTACCTCTTCATATTGATCAATTCCTGAAGCATTTCGTCGGAAACTGTTACCATTCTTGTGTTCGCCTGAAAGCCTCTCTCTGTTATTATCATCTCGGTGAATTCCCTGGAAAGGTCAACATTCGACATTTCCAGTGAACCTGCACGGTAAGTGCCCGTCCCGGAGCGTCCCGGTATATACGCCTTGGGGTCGCCGGAGTTCAAGGTCGACACATAGTAGTTCTCTCCCTCTTGGCTGAGGCCGTCCGTATTCGGGAATGTAACCGTAGCGAGCTGTCCGAGCTTTTCCGGTATACTCGTCCCCGGTCCCACGACGCCGACTGCCATAT
The DNA here is from genome assembly GCA_031264295.1 of Eubacteriales Family XIII. Incertae Sedis bacterium. GTDB lineage: Bacteria > Bacillota > Clostridia > Peptostreptococcales > Anaerovoracaceae > JAISED01. The sequence continues at coordinate 31,397 of JAISED010000021.1, forward strand.
CCTTCACTGTACCGTCCTGCAATGCCCCGAAGGTGGCGGGATCCACGCTGAATGTGATGTCGCCCATTGTGAAGGATTTCATACTGCTGTTCCATGTCACCGAATTGAACACGACGTTTTGGCCGCTCTTCTGCGCGGCGTAACCGGTTACTGTCATAGCGGTGGCTATACCCGAACCCAGGGTAAGCGTCTGCTCGGAAAGGTTCGGATCTACCTGCAGCGCCGTTGCGCTGGCCGTCGTGGCCAGATTCACTGTCACACTGGCGCCCGTGCCCAGGCTGGCGTCGTTGAAGGTGACAGTACCCGGTACGGCGGGAATCGTCTGTGTCTCTGTGTATGCCGTACCGTCTTTATGCGTCCCCGAAAGTACGCAGGTATAGTCGCTTGCGTTCTTTGTGACCTTGAGCATGACCTTGTTGTTAAGATCCGGAGAGTTCGCGCCCGTTGAGAATGTTACGCCGCCTATGGGACCTGTCGCCCCCGAAGACGCCGGGTACTCCGCCGCGATGAATTCCGTCTCCGGCCCTCTGGTCACTGTGAGCACAACATCGCCCTGGTATAGGGAGTTGGACGTCACGGCCTGCGTCCCTGTCATCCACCCTGTATTCGGGTTAGGGACAAATGTGGGCGGACCGGGTTTCAGCGCCGTTACCTCACCGTTAAGGCCGATCTCTATGCCTGTATATTCTATATTTGTATCCAGCTTGATCGGCACGAGATTCTGAATAGAAGCCTTGCCGTCCTGATCGAGAACCGGATTTTTTGTTGCTGAATCAAGCGGCAGTCCCAGCACCATATTGCCGTTCCTGTCCACCAGATTGCCTGCCATGTCTATGGTAAGCACTCCCGATCTCGTATATCTCGCGCCGCCGTCCGCTGTCTTAACAGCCAGGAAGCCGTCGCCGTTGAGGTATACGTCGAGGGGTCTGCTTGTGGTAGCCGAACCCGCCCTTGTATGTATTACGTCTATGCTCGCGACACGCGCGCCGTAACCCAGCTGTGACGGGTTTGTGCCTCCCACCGTCGCCGCCGGCGCCGAGGCCGCTCTCTGCGTATTATAGAAAACATCCGAAAATGTCGCTCTGTTTGACTTATAGCCATATGTGTTTACATTCGCTATGTTATTGCCTATCACATCCATCTTTGTCTGGTGCGCCTGCAAGCCAGAAACGGCTGAATACATTGATCCTATCATATATTTTATTTACCTTCTCTTTCCCAATGCGGTATATACTCTATTTCAGCGGATCCGTCTGTCGTTCGGGATCCGCGGCAGCCCCCTTCATGAGGTCCGGCTACAAAAATACCGCTCCTTCGATGTTTGTAAAAATATTGCCTGTCATCTCGTTCTTATCTACTACTGTTACGACGGTCTTACTGCTCGCGTTGACTATGAAGACCGAGTCGTTCATAACAATGAGGGCGTCCTTTATGCCCTTTTCACCGGCCTTGTCGCACGCGTCGCTGAGTTTGCTTAAATCGCTTTCCCCTATTTCTATGTTTCTGCCTCGTACACGCATGTCGGCGTGCTTGGAGAAAGAGAGCTTTTTTTCCAGGCTGCGATCTAAGAGTTCCCTGAATGACGTTTCTGTTACGGCTTTATCGCGTTCGCGTCCGCCGCCCGGCGACGCCTGTCTCAGTCTGTCAACCTGCCTTGCTATATCGTTTGACAGGTTATACTTGTTGTCTATCATTTGTCCGGACATTATCTTTCACCCTCAGTCGTTGCAGTTGCCACACCGCCGGTTTTGGCTTCCGCCCCCGCCGCACTTCCTGCCGCCGCTTCAGCCGCTGTTGTACTTCCTGCCGCAGCTTTCTCCGCAGTTGTTGCGCCGCCGGTCGCTGCTTCCGCCCCCGCCGCACTTCCGCCGCCGGTTGTGGCTTCAGCCGTCGTTGTCTGGCTCGCTGTGGCTTCAGCCGTCGTCGTCTGGCTCACCACGGTGGCCGTCGTCTTCAGGCTGCTTATCTCCCGAGCCGGGAAGCTCTTATCGCCTACTGTAGCGTAGACCTCCTCGTCAACCATCTGCAGGCCTGTTATTACGCCTTCTATTACCTCGAAGTTGCCTGAATCATCCTTATGCATCGCATATGCCGTCTTGCCTATCAAGTCGGATTGCGCCAGCAATGGATTTGCGTCTTGGGTCTGCATATCGTTTACTGTCATCACATTGCTCAGGGAATACGGACTGCCTCCAACCACTACTTCGGCGCTTCCGTTATAGAGGTTCACGCTGTCCACCATACCCGTCTTGCTGCCCATCTGACCGTCCGCGCCTAAAAACGCTACCGTTACCTGCTTCCCTATCAGTGATGTGCTGTACGACACACTGGACAGCTCAGACATGTCCATCAATGCGTTGACCATCGAAAACTGCGCCATTTGGTTCATAAACTGCGTGTTGTCCATAGGCGAAAACATATCCTGGTTTTGCAGCTGCGCGACCATGAGCTGGAAGAAATCGTCCATCGAAAGGTCGCTGTTATTCTTCTTCTGCGCCGCTTCTGTTACCGCGTTTGATTTAATAAAATCACTTACTCCATCTACTGCCATCTACTGCTATCCCCTTACTCCCGTCGCCGGGTTTTCTACGCCGTCAGATCCAGTCTGCCTCTCGCAGGCGCGGCTGCTGCCCGCTGCTGTCCCGTCTGGTCTTCCGCCGTCTGCACTGTCACACGCGCTTCACCGCCGCGGCTTCCGTCCGCTTTTCCGCCTTCATGACCCCGCCCGTCAGCGAAATTCATGAAGAACTGCTCGTTCTGCCTGTAGAGGCTGCCGTCGTGCTGATGATCCGCCCCTGCCTGCGCTCCCGCAACATGGATGTTCTCCACCTGCACGCTGCCCAGTCCCAGCGCCGCGATCAGCTTGTCCGTCTGACCCGCCAGCAACTGCTGGGTTTTAACACTCTCGGCGAGAATGTCTATGATGAGCTTGCCGTCCGACATCTTCATGCTTACATCGATCCTGCCCAATTCCGCCGGTTCCAGGCTCATGGAAAAGGTCTGTGTCCCTTTGCCCGTCAAACGGGAAAGTATTTCCTGCCCGATCCGGCTGTACGCTTCGCTCTGACTCGGCGCCTCTGCGGATTTCAACTGTCCGCCTTCTTGCACGCGTTCGCCGTTTGCGGCTGCGGATACTTCCGCCGCTTGCGCGATCTCTGCGCTGCCTCTGTCAAGGTTCAACGCCTTGGCCGACTCTTCCGCGAAATCGCCGCGGTTTTCGCCGCCCGTGTATGCGCCGCCGTTCGTATTCGCCTGTCCTGCGTCCTCGTAGCCGATCCGCTTTGTTCCGGCGGTCTCATGGCTTACGCCGCTGTCAGCCCGGGTCTCGTCTGTCTGTATCTGTCCCGCCGCCGCGCCGCCGTCTGCCGAACTTGCCGCGTTCGCCGCCTTAGCGGCTTCTTCGCCGGGCACGCCCGTTTCAAGCGTCCCGCCGTCTGCGGAGCCGTTTGCGAGCTTGGCTGCGTTCTCATCATCTGCCGCAGTTCTTATAAACGCGCCGACGTTCTGTTGCTCCGCCGTACTTCCTCCGGCGTCCGCCGGAACCGCCGCCTCGGAAGCTGTATCGCGTCCTCCGTCTGCCTGAACCTTAAATGGATCTGTCTCCGCCTCTGCAGGTCTTCCTGTCAACTGACCCGCAGCAGCGGCCTCACTGTTCGGAAGAACCGCGCCCGCAATGCTTACCGCGCTCTCTTCTGCGCCTGCCTCACTGTTCGCCGCGTCTGACACGAGCGCCGGTGTCAGCCCCTCCGTCATCCGCAGTATGGCCTGCATATCGGCCGCGCCCGCGATATCCGAGATGATCATAAGACCCGCGTCATTTCCCGCTGCTCCTTCCGCACCCGAACTTTCACCTAATCCCGCGTCCGTCCAAGCTTCACCCGCAGCGTCTGTGGCGCCCGAGGCGTCCCCGCTGCGGCTTTCATTCAAGCCCGCGTCCGCCTGCGTCTCATTCGCAGCGCCCGCAGCGGCGTCTTTGCCGACTGCTTCCGCAGCCGCAGCTTTCCCCGCTGTTCTCGCGTCCGCCATCAGACTTTTGAAGAAATCTCCGTTCGCCTGAGCGCTCAGGTTCCCTCGTCCGCCGGTCGCGGCTTCGTACTCACTACGGCTTTGTACACTATAACTTGCATTAAATTCCAACTTCTATCACCCCCTCTCTTTTGATATTTTTGCGCCAAGCGGCTTCTGCCGCCGCTCTCGAATCAGCCGGCGCCGCGTTTACCGCGTCCGCCCGCGCCCCGGTATTTAGAAGAAATCTTCTAATGACGAGCAGCGCTCATCACCCTGACTGTATTCACGTATTCGTCTATCATCAGTTCCTCGGCCTTTATGATCTCCTTCTTATAGCCGGCCAATTTCGACTCCTTCATGACTTCCAGCGATTTCGTTTCTAACCTCAGTTTTTTTATAAGCTCTATCTGCTTCTCGATCTGTCCGGTAAGGTGCGCCGCTACCGTTTTCAGATCCCTGATCTCTTCCTTCAATGATGCGTCATACCTGAAGAATATCTGATAGTCCACCGGCTTGACGCCCTCTTCACTGTCGCCCTTCTCGCGCATCTCGGCGGCGGCTCTATCCCGCTCCGCCCTCAGTTTTCCTATTGCGGCGTTTACCTTGTTCATCTCCTCATTCAGCGCCGCGAGTGTCATCAGTTCGTTGTCCAACAATTGATCCTTGTAATCCAGTAACTTGTCCAATTTGAATTTAAATTTCTTCATCCCTTAATAATCCCCCATACTCAGCGGTCTACGCGGTTTAGCCCGCTACCGCCGCTTTCATCATCTCTATGCTGTCGCTGTAATCCAGCTTCTCGCCTACTTTCTGCTTCAAAAAAGCGTCAATACTTTGATTTTTCTTTATTGCCTCGTCCAGAGCGGGATTGGTTCCGCTCTTGTACGCCCCTATGCTCACAAGGTCGTAATTCGATTCATAGACCGCCATCAGATTGCGCATTGCCGCCGCTGCGGCCATCTGCTCATCAGACACTATGTCGTTCATGAGCCGGCTCACACTCCCCAGCACGTCTATCGCGGGATAGTGGTTTCTCGCCGCAATGGATCTCGACAGGATTATATGACCGTCTATGATCCCTCTGACCGTGTCGGAAATCGGCTCGTTCACATCGTCGCCTTCCACCAGCACTGTGTATATCCCCGTAATGGAACCATTTTCAAAATTTCCAGTTCTTTCCAGTAACTTCGGCATCATCGAATATATCGAAGGGGTATACCCTCTCGCCACCGGCGGTTCGCCCGTCGCGAGCCCTATTTCCCTCTGCGCCATCGCGAATCTGGTCAGCGAATCCATCATGAGCAACACATCTTTACCTTTGTCCTTAAAGTATTCCGCTATCGCTGTGGCCGCTTGGGCGCATCTCAGCCTCTGCATAGGCGGCTGATCCGACGTCGCTACAACAAGTACAGTCCGCGCAAGCCCTTCGTCTCCAAGATCCTTTTCAAGGAACTCGCGCACTTCCCTTCCTCTCTCGCCTACAAGCCCGATGACATTGATGTCGGCTTTCACATTCCTCGCTATCATTCCTAAAAGGGTGCTCTTGCCGACCCCCGACCCGGAGAATATCCCTATTCTCTGACCCTTGCCTATGGTCAAAAGCCCGTCAACGGCCTTTATCCCGAATTCAAGGACGTCGTGTATCCTCGGCCTTGCCAGTGGATTTGATATTATACTTTGTATCTCATACTCTTCCTCACTTTCTATGGGCGGACCGCCGTCTATCGGTAATCCCATCGCGTTCACCACTCGGCCTTTGAGTTCCGCCGATACGCCGATCTTCAGGGAGGAATGGGTGCTTTCGACGAGATTGCCGCCGCTTATGCCGCCCGGTTCTTCGTATGGCATCAACAGAACCTTGCTGCCCCTAAAGCCCACTACCTCAGCGCTGATGAAATCTGCAAGACTCCTGTTTCCGTATATCTTGCACAGATCGCCTATCTTACATTCGGGTCCGTTCGATTCTATCATCATGCCTATGACCTGATTGATCTTCCCGAACTTCCTGCCCGTATCCGCGTTCCTTATAAGTCTGATGTACCTTCCGGCGTCCATTTAAACCCCTTCTTTAACTTCCGTCGAAACCTCGTCCGCGTTTTCATCTGTAACTATCCGCGTCCGTTTATAAACTCCTTCTTTATGTCCCTTCTATGCTCTCTTCCAGCATCTCCATCTGTGTCGGTATGCTGACGTCGATGATCCCGGTTTGACTCTCCAGCATAATGGTATCGCGTTCTTTCACTATTACGGCGTTCAGTCCCTTTGCGAAGTTTCTGATCTTCTTCGTAATATTCTTATCCAACTGCAATTCCAATGTATCCTGGAACTCCGAGAGATAGATCTTTATGATCTCTTCGTTCTCAAGCAGCACTTCTTGGAGCATCTTTGAGACCGCCCTCGGCTCTACCCTGCAATGCTGCCTCATCACCTTTTTTGCGGCTTCCAACGCCATGTAGACCAGTTCTTTTTCTTCCCTCTCCAGTGCCAACTCTCTTTCGAGTCTCACGGCGTGAATCAGGCTCGCCAGGTCGTCCATCTGAACGGCGGCTTCGGCTCTTACCTTTATCTCGCCATCCTCCATCCCTCGTATGTAGCCCAGTCTGTAACCCGTCTCCTCCGCTTCCTTCTTTATGCTCCCCGCCTTCATCTCCGCCACTCTTACTATAGCGGCGGCCTTCTTCTCGGCGGATTCTTTCATCTCTTCACATTCCCGTTCGGCGTTCCTTATCATCATCTCCACGGCGGCGGCGGTCTCATCCGCCCGCATCGACGATTTTTCACCTGTCGCCGACCTGACTGCTTCCACGATCTCTATAGGCGCCTCGTATTGCAGCTCTCTCTTTACCACCCGCGTCTTAGACAATCATATCATCCTTTCCGCCTTTACTTATAACGATCTCGCCCTCTTCTTCAAGCCTTCTTATAATAGCGACTACCTTCTGCTGTGCCTCATCTACATCCCTCATCCTTATATTGTGCAGATATTCCATCTCGCTCTCTACTGTTTCGCGCATACGCTGAGACATGTTGTCGAATATCATTTTCATTACCTCGGGGTTGGCGCCCTTCAGGGCGACCGCCATCTCCCTTGTCTCGACTTCACGCAAGAAGCGCTGTATGCCAATGCCGTCCAGTGAGATGATATCCTCGAACACGAACATCTTTTTTCTTATCTCGTCCGCCAGCTTTGCGTCCGTCTTGCTGAGTTCGTCGAATATGTATTTTTCGGTGCCGCGATCCACGCTGTTCATGATCTCCGCTATGTAGTTTATTCCTCCTACTTCCAGCAGATCCACCGAGACTACGGACTCGAACTTCTTCTCAAGTATCGACTCCACCTGTCTTATTATTTCCGGTGAGGTCTTGTCCATCCTGGCGATTCTCTCCACCACCTCAACGCGTATGGACTTGGGCAGTTCCGCTATTATGGCTGAGGCTTGATCCGCCCTCGCATAGGAGAGGATCAGCGCTATGGTCTGGGGATGCTCGCCCACTATCATGTTCATGAGATTCTTATAATCCGCCTTGCGTATAAACTCGAAGGCCTTTGTCTTCAGGGTCTTTGTCACCCTCTCCAGCAAAGCTGCGCCCTGCTGCGCTCCGAAGGCCTTTTCCAGTACATTCTTCGCGTATAAGACCCCGCCTTCCAGGTAGACCTTTTGCGCTATGCAAAGCTGGTAGAATTCCTCAAGCGCCGCTTCCGCGTCTTGCGGCGAAACCGTTTCCTGCCGCGCTATCTCATAAGTTATCTTTTCAATATCATCTTCTTGAAGATGTTTATATACGCCGGCGGCCACATCGCTCCCAAGTGATATCACCACCTGAGCCGCCTTTTGCTTGGAATTCAACTTTGAAGCAGTAGTCATCTTTCTATCACTCCATCTCCGCTTTCAACAGCGATTTTATCATCTGCGCCGTTATCTCCGGGTTATTCTTGGCAAATTGCTGTATTTCCTCCCTGCGTCTGTCCTTCATAGGTTCTATTCGCCCTATCTCTTCGTCCTCATCCTGTTTGGGGAATCCGTTCTCGTCCACTTGCGCCTCTCTTTCCGCGGCGGCAAGGGCTGCCGCTTCCTCTGCGGCGGCGATGGCGGCGGCCTCGGCCTCCTTTTTCTTCTTCCGTCTCAGCAAGAGCAGTAAGGCTATCAGCGCGAGCAGCAGCACTGCTCCGGCGATTATGCCCATGATCATGAACCTGTTCAAGCCTTGCTCCGGCAGTTCCGGCTCCGGTTCCGTCTCGTACTGATAAAACGGGAAATTCTGCACGGAGATATTTTCCGGCGACACTCCCGCAGCGGCCGCGGCGAGGTTTACTATCTTCGCTTCCTCGCCCGGAATAAACGAGTCCTTATCTATAGCGATTCCTATAGTGACGATCTCCGGTCTGGCGCTGTTCTTGAGCGTCTGGGTTTTGAGCGAGCTTACTTCATAATTCGTTTCTCCGCCGCTGCTTGACGACTGGCTTTCTCCGCCCGTTCCGCCCGTAGGATAAGTCGGCGTCTCTGAATTTGTGTCCGTTCCGGGCACGCCCGCGTCGCCCGAAGTGGACTGATATGATTCCTGCGCGGTGCTCTCGTAACTGATTATTCCCCTGTTGTCGTCGTCGGTCCAGGGATAATATACACTTTCCTCCGATACGGAACGATCCGTATTTAAAATAGCTGAAACTTCCACCTTTACCTGACCCGGACGATAGGGTCCGGTCAGCACCGATATGACCTTCTGTTTTACATCGTTTTCGAACTGCCGCGTAGCCTCAAGCATCATGCCGTCCGCTCCGTCGCTCGTATTCGAAAGGTAGTTCCCCTGCCCGTCGATAAGAGCAATATTGTCGGCGCTAAGCCCATTTACAGACTTTGCTACCAATGTCTGTATGCCGGTTATCTGCTTGGCCGTCAGGACACTGCCCTGCTTCATATGTAGTACCACCGAAGCGCTGGGCGGGTTATCCGGCTGCAGATAGAAGACATTCTCATTGGGCATAGTTATAGTAACTACCGCGTCCCTCACCCCCTCCAGGGTTTTGATGGCCGCTGCGATTCTCTCCTGTATCTGCGCGTTTTGCGCCTGTTTTCTGGCGTAATCCGTCGTCAGCATACTGTTGTTTTCTTCTATTAAATAGTAACTCAACCCATTTTTGGGATATCCTGCCGTGGCAAGTTGCATCCTGGCATTGCTTTCTTCCTTTTCGGGAACTAATATCCGTCCTGTGGAATCAGCCTTGGGTTTGAAGCCGAGGGAATAGAGCTGCGATAGAATCTCGCTGCTTTCTGTTTGCGGCAGATCGTCAAAAAGAACAGTATATTTTTCAGTATTAATAAAAATACTGAAAACAAGCGCCGCCAAGATCAGGGCTGCAAACGCGGCAATAAGCGCTCGCTTTGCCCCCTTTCCAAGTTTCCCCCAAAATTGTTGTAAAGGCGCAAGTATCTTTGTAAGCTGCTCACCCATAATACATTTTCACCTTTAATCCCAAATACAAAACATCTGTCTCCGATATCAGCCTGCGGCGCAGTTCCGCAGTTCATTTCCGACCTCTGACTCATCTTCCGGCTGCTGCGTCTGACTCCGTCGTTTTCGTCGTCCGGCATTCGTCTGTCTTAGAGATTAATCCTCATGACTTCCGAATACGCGTCCAGGAGTTTATTGCGTATCTGCATCATTGTGGAGAGCGTAAGCTCCGCTTTAGCCGCGTTGATCATGGCTGTATGCGGATCATCAAGCTCGCCTATGGACAGTTTATACGCATCCTCCGCTGCAATCGCTTCAGTCTTTTCAACATTGTCGATAAGGCTCTGAAGAATACCCCGGAATCCCGAAGCCTCTTCTGAAGCTGATGAGGCTGATTCTGTGTTCACTCCTTTTATTTTTTCTATCTCTGAGGCAAAAGAGTTGAACTTGCTGACATCTATAGTTGAATTTATCGGAACAATAAACATTTTGTACTCCTATACCGATTAAATAATAGCAGGCGCGGCAAAACTACGGTCGTTTAGCGACCGATCTGAAGCGCGTTGCTTATAATTGATTTAGTTGCGTTAAACATTGTGACGTTAGCGGAATAGGCGCGCGTCGCCGCAAGCATATCGATCATTTCCTGAGTTCGGTTGACGTTGGGCATCATGACATAGCCCTCTTCGTCAGAATCCGGATGCGTCGGGTCGTACACAGGAATAAAATCTGATCGATCCTCAATAATCCGATCGACCATTACGCCGCCTGAATTCGCGGTCATATCCCTGCCTCCGATCCTTCCCGACGATATTTTACCGCCTCCGGCTCGTGTCAGCTCTCTCTTAAATTCACCTTCATCTATGCTTCGCAGAACCGTAAGTTGTCTTCGGTATGTTCCGCCTGACTGTGTGCGTGTAGTTTCCGAATTCGCGATATTCTGCGACATTATGTCCATGCGCAGTTTCTGAGCTGTCAAGCCCGAACCGGAAATATTCAGCGCGTTTAAAAAATTCATAACTTTACCTACCCTCCCTTACTGCGTAACGGAGGCGGGTAAACGTATCTGTCAACTCTCTAGATAAATAACTATACTGGATCTGAACCTTTGCCATTTCAATGTTTTCCAGCTCCAGATTTACATTGCTTGAGTCCGCGCGCTCAGCGAACGATTTATCCTGATACACCCCTATGTTAGCATTCTTCACGGTCTCCAACCCCCGTGATAGTCCTTTCGACGAGCCTGTCCGGCGCATATCCTTCGCCGCTCTGTCCAGCGCGTCCTCAAAAGTGACTTTTACTGCCTTATACCCGGGTGTCTCATGATTTGCGATATTCGCCGCTACAGCCTTCTGCCGCTGCCATGTTCCATCCATAGCACGCTGCAACACCGCAGTAGTCAGAGAATCACCTATCATAATCAAAATCCCCCTGTTATTTTTCCCGCCTCCAACCGACTGCACAATCATTTATAAGCTTTTGACTGTACGCGCCGCGGGAATGTTTCCACTACCTCTCCCGTCTAATCCATCAAGTCTCCTGTGTGTGTCTCCATCAATGAACATAGAACTTTAAATTTCGAGCTTCGAGCTTCGAGCTTCGAGCTTCCGGTTCGAGCTTCCGGTTCGAGCTTTTAGCTCTGATCCCGGCATATATTTTTAACCGATTTTTCGTCAACCTCCTCCCTCAATATTTGTTTTATGGTTGAAATTTGTTGCTGCCTCTAGTGGCATTTGATTCTCTATCTCGATCACTAACCTATTTTAACACAAAAGATGTGAATAAACAAGGTTTATTTTCAAAAAAATACATCTTTTAAGGTAAATTTTTACTAGATAAAATCAACCTATCTCTAGTTATTTTGTATTTATTTCTCAAACCTTGCAATTCGTTATTTTTTTAATATAATCTCTACTCAGTCCGTCGTATTTCATTCAATTGTATCGAATTGCTGTGATTTCTAAATTCACTCCATACTTGTCGCTATATTATTCAATATGCAGGCGCAATTTTGCATCTCTATAATTTCTGTTACGCCTAAAGTTTTCACAAAGATTACCGATAATTGGTATGAACGAAATTCTATTTCGCTCTGATCCAAGCAAGTCAGGGCGATTTCAAAGCATGAAAGGAGGCCGTGACCGATATGGAAATTTCTTCAATCAGCAAGGCACGGGCGGCGCAGCCACAAGCGATTCAGGAGGCGACTCAGGATGCCGTAAAAAACATAAAGAACGACGGGGGCGACAGACTAGGCGCCAGAAGTAAAATTGATAAAGCTGAGATCTCCAGCGGCCATGCAGGTATCTTTGACGACAAGCGTCTATCTGTAGCCAAATCGGCGTTGTTATATGACATTTCCAGCGACACGCCGAATCATCGCATTGATGATATCAGGGAAAGGGTAGCCTCCGGGACTTATGCGATCCGGGACGATGAGCTGGCTGAGGCTCTTATCGACTGAAACGGAACAGCGCCGGTGGGCACATTAAAGGGGGAACAGAATGGGTAAAATGTCAGCTGCGCCGAAAGGCGTGATCGATGAGTTCTACGAATATCTTTGTGTAATTCTTGATGTGTATGGGGATATGCTTTCTTCTCTCAAAGAGGAAGCGGTGCATATCGACGCCGGCGACGTCGCAGCCTTGGATGTGTCTTTAAATATTCAGCAGGCGATGTTGTTTAAGACGAGAAATTTTGAGGGCAAGATCGCCGACTATCTCGATAGACTCGGCATAAAGGCGGATACGCTTTCCGCCACCATAGCCCAACTGCCCGACGACGAGCAGTTCCGGTTCTACACATTTTTAGGGGAGTTCGATCAGATAATGCACGACGTCGTCTTCTATAAAGACAAATGCCGCGAGCTGCTCCAGAGCAAACTGTTTGTTATAGAACGGCAGTTGGCGCGGTACGGCGGAACAGACGCCGCTACCTACGACAAGAACGCGGGGGAGGTTGCAAACCCGCGCCGGGCATCAGGCTTCGAGAAGAAGATCTGAGTCCTGATTGTTTACATAAAGTTCGGCGGTTTTCATAAAACCGCCGCGGTTTTCAGGCTTCGATAAGAAGATATAATATATTAAAGGGAGAAAAAGATTATGAGGCCAACATTCCTCGCATTTCAGACAGCGCACCGCGCCATAGCGGCAAGCCAAATACTGATCGATACTGCCGGCAACAATCTGATGAACAGCGAGACCGAGGGCTATACGCGCCAGCGCGTCGATCTCAACGCCATATCCAACGGCGGTTATATCCAAAGGTACAAGCCCCAGAACGTAACGGCGGGCGCCGGCGTAGAGGCCGTTCGCGTAAGCCAGATACGAGATCAGTTCCTTGACACGCGTTTCCGGCAGCAAAATTCCGACGACGCAAAATACACCGCTATACTGTCGGGATTTAAGGATCTGGAGAATGTGCTTGACGATGTCATGTACAACGGCATCAAGAACGAAATCGCCGAGTTCAAAAACGCTCTTGACCCCATGCTCGAAAATTCGTCCAGCAGCGACATGGCTATGGTTGCCAGAAGCGCGTCTCAAAAGATGGCGTCCATCTTGAACACATATGCCAGTCACGTGGAAACTGTCCGTGAACAAGAGATCTTCGACTTGCAGAGCGTTAATATAAATACGGATTTCAATTCCATAGTGCGCAGTATCGCTTCGCTGAATAAGCAGATTAACGAGGAAATGGCTCACGGCAATACGCCCAACGAGCTTTATGACGAACGCAATCTGCTGTTCGATAAGCTCTCGGGTCTCGCCGACGTCAAGATAAACATTTCGCCTAAGAAACTTTCGGATACCCTTTCTGTAGAACGCGTGCAGATCTATCTGATGGACAGCAAAACAGGCAAATCTATCGATCTGGTGGACGACGAGGCTTTCAACACGCTGACCGCGGAAAAGAATCCCGACGGGACGCTGCGCGTTGAGATCAACTCCGCCTTCGGCAACACAGGCATCAAGGACATTACCAATTATCTGAACGGCGGTACTATCGGCGGCAAGCTTGATATAATAAACGGCAAGGGTTCTGAGTTCGGTTCATATGCGAGCGGCGACAACCTCTTCCGTGGCACGCTTTATTATAAGGGGATGCTCGACACCTTCGCGGCTAACTTCGCGCGGGTTTTCAATGATATCAACAGGTATAATCCGAACGGTTTCCAGCCCGATCCGCCCTCGTCGCCGCTTCCGGTGGACGAGCAGCGCGATCTTTTCAGCTCTAACGACGGTTCCGCTGTAATAACCGCGAAAAACATACGCGTTTCCGTCGATTGGGCGAACGATCCCATGTATCTGACTGCCACACAACCCGGCGACCCTTCCGGAGGGGAAAACATCGCCAGAATGATAGTCGCCATCACCAATCCTCAGGCCGCGTTTTACAAGGAGGGCGACTCCGGTCAGCCCAGTGTGTTCAACGACGGAACCTTCGAAGAGTATCTCACCGGCATGAGCTCCACCCTCGGACTCGATGTTTCATTATATAATGATTATTCGAGTACGTCGGGTTATGTCATGAGTTCGCTTTTCACCGCACGGCAGTCCGTTTCGGGTGTAAACACAGAGGAAGAAGGCGTTTATCTCATGACCTACCAGAAGTCATATAACGCCGCAGTGAGGTATTTCACCGTACTTGACGAAGCGGTAAACACTATTATCAATAACATGGGTCTGGTTGGCAGATAATATATCAGGGGGTGCGAATATGCGCATAACTAACAGGATAATAACAGAAAAATATCTGAAGTCTCTTAACAATATAGCAACTGATCTTGATAAGCTTAATACGCAGTTCATTACCGGGCGCAAGTTCATGAAGGTCTCCGAAAACACGCCCGCGGCTGTAAAAGCTTTCCAGATCCGAAAGGATATGAAACGTGTTGAGGGTTATCAGGCCAGCATCACACACGCCAAGGGCATGCTCCAGAATGCCGAAAGCACGATCAAGGGCATCGGTGAGATGGTTCAAGAGATCAAGGTGAAGGTTATTGCGGGTCTAAACGCCCCGGATAGCGTTACCGAGAGGAAGATCATCGCTACAGAGATGCGGAGTCTCCAGCAAGAGATGCTGCAGCACCTGAATTCAAACGCGTCAGGGACTTATTACTTTGGCGGCAATTCCGTCGCTCAGGAGCCTTTCTCAATTGCAGACGACGGAAAACTGCAATACCGTTATATGGACGGCGCCGATTTCAAATGGGTGAAGCTTCAGGATCTTCACGCCACACCGGATCCGAACATCGGACCGCCCGATCCTATGAATGATCTGTATAATAGTTTGATGAACGCCGGTCTTTTCGTGGATCTCGGCATGGGCATACGCTCGGATACATCCGCCTCGTCCCCAACTGCAGCGCCTTACATAGACAGGAACTCCGTGTTCACATATACACTGCCCGGCTTATCGATCACGGGCGTCGGTTCTTCGGTTATGAGTGACGGTTCCGTCATATCAAACAATATTTACGATCTTATCGGTTCTCTGGCGTCGAACTTCGAGGATAACTTCAACGACGGCAACGGCAACTCAAGCATTTCGTACACATACGATCGGGGGAATGAGCTGCTCAGGTTTTTGGAAAAGAACGAATCCACGGTTCAGTATGCGCTAACAAACGCCGGAACCAAGATGTATTACCTTAATTTCATAAGTACTTCCATGTCTTCCCGCGAATTCGACAATATAGAGCGGCAGCAAGCGACGGAGGGTCAAGACAGAGAAAAGACCATAATATACTATGACGCGCAGCAGGTAACATACAACGCGGCGCTGAAGATGGGCGCGCAGATCCTGCCTATGTCCATATTTAATTATATGAGCTGATAATAGCGTTACAACCTTAATAGTGATATAATAGCAAATAACAAACAGTGTGGCAGCAAACGGTACGACAACAGACGACGCGATAAGAGACAGTGCGGCAGCAAATAGTACGACAAATGACGCGATAACAAACAGTGTGGCAGCAAACGGTGCAATAAGAAACAGTGCGATAATATTAGATAGAGCAGTTTCTGCGCAAGAAAGGAGGTAAGCAATTATATGAAACCGCTTATTTCAATCGAAACTGTCCCAATTTCAATCGAATACAATATGACAAGGACGCCTGTAAAGCCCGCCTCTGAGCGCTCGGGTTCCGGCTACAGTCAGTCCGCGAGTCTAAGGGTCTCCCGCAACGACAATCGTTTGACCATCAGGAGTAATCCTATACAGATTCAGATGAGGGACACGTTTGAGCAGACCAATCAGAGGTACATGGGTTATACGGCAACAGCGGAGTATTCCGTAAACGGTCTGCTGAGTATGAATGTACAAATTCAGGGCGACGACGCGCCGGCGCGGAATGCCGGAGGCGGCGGTTCGCGTGGGGATTACCGTTTTCATACAGCCGGCGGCGGGATCGATCGTATGGTTGACGCTGTACCTGCGACAGGTTCACAACCCGCTTCCCACGCGCCTTTAGCCAACATGAAGATCAGTTTTGATATGACCAGGCTTTCCGATAGTCAGAATATCGGCGTCTCGGACGTGGAGGCTAGTTTTATCCCTCCCGATCTTGAGATCAGCATTGTCGAGTATCCGAAGGTGATCATTAAATATGTAGGCGGGCCGATATATTTCCCAAGGAGCGCTGACCCGAACTATGAACCGCCGGTCGATGAAAAGGCCGGGAGCAACTTTGAAGCCAAAGTGTAGCGAATGGCGCGCCAGTGGTTCGGCGGCGGACGATACGTGCTTGGAGTTCGGCGACGAACGATACGTACTTGGAGTTCGGCGACGAACGCAAGCTAATACGTCAATCGCGAATTGGCGTTGAGAGGATTATATGAAGATTAATACGAGGGATTTTGGCGTTATAGAGTTCGATGAAAACGCTGTCTACTCTTTTCCACGCGGAGTCTACGGATTTGAAGACGTTGACTCCTTCGTGGCGTTTATGCATGAAGAGGACGGGTTTTCCTTTGTTTACCTGCAAGCGGTCAAGTCGCAGACCCCTTGTTTTCTTGTGTTTTCGCCCTGGGAACTGCTCCATGCATACGCACCCGAGGTCGAAAAAGACGATCTCGCCTCCCTGGGCGTGGAGTCCTGCAAGGATTTAATATTTCTCACCATAGCGACAGTGCCGCCTGATGATATCAGACAGCTCTCCATCAACATAAAGAGTCCCGTCGTACTCAATCCAAAGAGCATGATCGGGCGTCAAGTCATCTTGCTCAATGATGATTATCCTGTGAAATACTATCCGTTCTGCGATGGCAAAGGATGCAAAGACGGCGAAGGCGGCAGCAGACGTAAAGACGGCGGCGGCAATGATGGTGGCGGCAGCAGACGTGAAGACGGCGGCGGCAAAGACGGCGAAGGCGGCAGCAGACGTAAAGACGGCGGCGGCAATGATGGGTATAGCGGCGGAAACGCCGACAGTAAAGGTGGTGACAGCAGCATAGGCGGCGGCGCGAGTTCTAAAAACGTCGGCGAAAGTCCTAACAGACGAAAGGGAGGCTGATTCTCATGTTGGTTATCAGCAGAAAACCCGGCGAGAAACTTAAGGTCGGCGACTCTATAGAATTCACGGTTCTTTCCGTAAGCGGCGACAAAGTCGCTATAGGCATTGACGCGCCCCGGAATATCTCCGTTCTGCGCGGAGAGCTGGCGGAGACTATTGAAAGCAACATCCAATCCTCCGTACAGTCGCTTGAAGGCGAAACCATACGCGACCTCGCCGCCCTTCTTAAAGGGAATAAGACCCCAGCGGCAAAGTAGCTAGACGCTATTTTGTGGCAGTGGTAGGTAAGCCGTTCGCGCAAATTCACCTGTCAATTCGCAACATCAAATGCGGTTGTCTATAAATCAAATATCTGCATCTGCATCTGCAAATTGCGATATGTCTTCACGTTACGGTCGTTTATCTTATCGTCGTCACCAACCTCACCGGATATGAGTGGCGAAATTGAATTGTGCTTTGCGAAGTTTCCCTCCACAGCGTTCTTGCTGTAATTGGCATAGCAATAGCGGCAACCGTTTTTGCAGGTATTGTACATTCCGATATCAATGCTTGTCACGCAACCGCATTCGAGCCGTTGAGTTTTGTCCTTTTCGATATTCAAACGGCAATCAATGAGTTTTGCAAGTAGTCGGTCATCAATGCAACGGGCGTGTTCGATTCCGTACTGTTGAAGGTCAATCTGTTCCGCACAGGTATCAACAGACAGACCAAAGTTGCGGGCAATTTCGGCAAGTTGGAAACTCAACTCCATCTGTGCCGTAGACGAGAAGTTCAATAGAGCCAGTTCTTTGATATTATCCTTAACTCCGCGATAGTCTTCATCAATGAAGCTGATAGTCACTTTCCGAGTGTAATCGTGCAGTTCCTTTGCAATTTTCTCGAATGCATTTATATGGTATTCCAACGGATACTTCTTGCTGATAAAGATAGGGTCGTAACGCCAAATTACTCTGTCGGCGCTGATCAGATCAGAGAGTTTCTTGAATGCTGAAATAATCACATCTGGCTTGTTCGGGAGATTTGGCTCCACGTCTTTACCATACGATGTGAGGGTGAACTGGAAATAGTACACATAGTCTTTAAGCTCGTCAAGCCTATCCAGCATGGGCAAGGGATTCTTCGTCCAAAATACTATGCCGTCCACCACCTCCGGCGCAAGATTGATTCTGCTAATCTGGTGAAAGTTCATTGGATTACGCGCCAAGACAAACCCCTCCTTGATTCTGTTGTAGAACCAATTAGAGTAATACGACGGTATGTCCGTCCGTCGGCTTGCACTGATAATCACGATTCTTAACCACCTTTCTCATAAGTCCCTCCATGCATCAAGTTAAGTTTCCTCGGAAACTCCACACACCTTGAAATCAGACAGTTCCCAAGTCCAAGGTTTTTTCTTTGCCCCCACATGGCGGCATTATGTTCTTGCCTTTTTTGGTTTTTGATCAAACCTACTTCTGCCTCATTAGTTTCCGAGCTTACTCAGAATTGTAGCATGATTGAGGACGTTTTTCAATAATGATTCTTTGGATTGGCGGGGTTTGCGTGCATTCGTGCGCGGCAATCTTGCTTTATCGCTAATTCGTTTTTTGGTCAATATTTCTTTTAATTTGGTTGATCTTAACGCGAATATATAAATAATTATGCATTAATGATCGAATTATTTCTAAAGTAATTTGGGCATAAGTCGATATACCTTTTTGAGGCGCTGCTTCACAGTACTGCCGCCCTCCCTCACATGACTAGTCTGCGAAGGGCGGCGCTAAACAACACCGGGAAGGATCCCGGCACTTACATGGCTCGTGGTTTTCGGCCGGAATCACAAATCGCCATACATATTCAGGAGGAATATCATGATAATTAACCACAACATACCGGCGTTGAACACCTATCGTTCACTGTCCATTAACAACACAAACACAAACAAATCGCTCTCTAAGCTTTCTTCCGGTCTTCGCATCAACAACGCCGGCGACGACGCGGCGGGCTTGGCCATATCCGAAAAGATGAGAAGCCAGATCAGAGGGCTTGACCAGGCCAGCAGGAACGCGTATGACGGCAAGTCGCTCTTACAGACTGCCGAAGGCGCTTTGAATGAGACGCACAGCATTCTTCAGAGAATGAAGGAACTCGCGGTTCAGTCGTCCAATGACACCAATACTCAGTTTGACAGAACCGAGATTCAAAAGGAAATCGAGCAGCTCAAGACCGAGATCGACAGAATCTCCAGAGACACTGAATTCAACACCATGAAGCTGCTGGACGGCACTATGGGTTCTACAGCTTCCGGTGTCGGCAGCGGCTTCTTAAGCGCGGCCTACGAAGTGGTCGGCATAGGGATCGTCGCCGGAGAATACACTCTTCAGTCTGTCAAGACGATCAAGGGCGATACCACAAATACGAGCAGAACAGGCGGTATAGACAGCAATCCCAATGTCACTTTCGTACCTACGACTACAGCTGCCGGAGGCGATGGTCTGGGCGCTAAATACGGAGACTACCGATTTGAGGCCACAAAGAACCTCGGCGGCAGCTACAGCTTTACCCTCCACGGTCCTGACGGCAAGTATGAGGTTCTGGACAATCGCACTGCGGGTTCGGATCTCAAATTCGAGAAGCTGGGCATCAATCTCAAATTCGGCAAAACCGCGGATCTGAGCGGCAGCGGCACCTTTAGCTTCACCGTCAGCGAGGATATAGAACTCAAGCTTTCGGGCAAATCGGGTTCGCCGACAGACGGCATAGAGGTCAAGCTCACGGCTGCCGGATATAAAGGCGGCAGCCTTAATGTGGGCGGCATACAGTTCGAAGCCCGCGTAGGATTTGCGACCGCCGCCAATGCTTCCACGAATATCACAGTATTCGACGACTCCATCAAGCTTCACATAGGCGCCAATGCGGATCAGAATATGAGCATTTCAGTGCTCGACGCCTCTTCCAGAGCGCTCGGCGTGAACGTGGTTGATCTCAAGAGCCAGAAGACGGCTAACGCCGCTATCACCATCATAGACACCGCTATCAACAGGGTCTCATCGGAGAGATCGAAGATGGGCGCTATCATGAACAGGCTTGATCACACCATCAAGAATCTGGGCACCACCTCAGAGAACCTCACGGCGTCCGAATCAAGAATCAGAGACGTAGATATGGCCAAGGAGATGATGGAATTCACAAAGAACAACATACTCTCCCAGGCTTCACAGTCCATGCTGGCGCAAGCCAACATGATACCCCAGGGTGTATTAGGTCTGCTGCGGTAGTACTTCCGCTGCACATTAGTCACAAATACCAACCGATACAATGCCGCGGGACGCGGTACAGCGCTTCCGTTGCGGCCATACTCCCGCGGCACATTAGAAGACACAGACACTAACTGACTCAATGCCGCAGGATGCGGCACGGCGCTTCCGTTACGCTCATACTCCTGCGGCACATTAGAAGACACAGGCACTAACTGACTCAATGCCGCAGGACGCGGTACATTAAACACAAATACTAACTGATACAATGCCACGAATGCGGCGCTTCTGCGGCGCACGCCGCGCTGTAGTACGCGGCATCGGAGGCGTATATACAAAAACTGAAAGGGACGGCCAAGCGGTCGTCCCTTTCAGTTTTTCCGAACGCCGCCAATCCCCTGCCTTTATACTTGCCGCCTATAGAGTGGCTTCTTAAAAACCCTGCCGTGCATCTTCGATACGCCTTTTGCCTCACATAAGCCGGCGTGAGTTTAATCATTATAAATAAGATCGACTTTAATTGAATTATTCGTGCAGCACTGTAGTTTTGTCATCTAATACTGCCCGTAATTTGTTTATGAAAAAAATTCCCAAATTCGCTCAAGTTGATCCCTACTCATCCGATATATTATGCGAGAATTGCAATGCGGCTCACCCTTGGCGTACGGAGGGGCGCCCCGCGATGCGAATCGGTTTCGGGATGGATCCCGAGCAACATAAGACGCGCGTGAATACGCGCATTCACACTCATATCAAATTCATGGAGGAATTGGGAATGATTATTAACCACAATATACCGGCGTTGAATACGTATCGGTCACTGACAATCAATCAGGAAAACACAAGTAAATCCCTCGCCAAGCTGTCATCGGGACTCCGCATCAACAACGCGGGCGACGACGCGGCAGGGCTGGCCATCTCGGAAAAGATGAGAAGCCAGATCAGGGGTCTCGACCAGGCCAGCAGGAACGCCTATGACGGCAAATCGCTGTTGCAGACGG
>JAISED010000077.1 GCA_031264295.1 Eubacteriales Family XIII. Incertae Sedis bacterium
TTGAACCTGATAATGCCGGGATATATTCACTGCGTGCGATTAGAGCGGAGGATGAGGAAACACAGTTTGCGGGAACCTGGCAGGATATGGAGATAGCAGGGATCTATAAACCATAACGACACCGCCAAACTTAGGGGAGGAAACATCTCGTCAAAGTTCGAAATAGAAGGTATGACAAGCTTCAACTACGGCGAACGTACTACTACAGCGAACGTACTACTACAGTACTACATGATAAATACAAGTAGATGCGTATATCCCGCGCCAACACCTATAACGCCGAAGGCTACCGCGCCTTCGGCGTAGGCATAATCAGGCGCAGAAGCGCGGCTATAAAAACAGCCACATAAGCGTCACGAACGTAAGCGTGCTAATGCGCATAAAAACGCAGGCCATTATTGCGCACTAAAAGCATAGCGAATTGAGCAAAATAGTAAGCCATATTATCCTAAAGCGTATGTATATGCCTCACAAACGTATAAAATGTATGAAATATTCATTTCAATATGCAAATGATTAAAAGAAAGACACGTTTTGTCAAGGTCGTTTTTCAAGGAAGTTTATTTCTGCGGTATATGCTCTTGTAGCTGTCGTTTCAACATTTGATGCAATAATTTATGCAATTCGGAATTCAAATATAAGAACCTGGAAATCATTTGTTCCGGCATTCATATATGTAACCTTGGCGTTCTGTGCTTTTTATTATCTCCATGTCTGGTTTTTATACAAAACTATGAAATAAATAGAGTGACAACACACTACTCTACAGTAAAGCCGGAGGCTGAAGACTTTGACAATAACAATGGAGATTCAAACTCTCGAAATTTCAGCCGGATACGGCAGATCGGACGCCTCCCACGTATTCCCATAGTCGCTGCTGACAAGCGCGACGATTTCCCCCCCAAGCTGTTCGTTGCCTTCATTGCGGTAAAAAAACTGCAACGTCCCGTTGTCGCGCGACAGGAAAATGTAATTCGTCAACAAGTTGCTGACGAATTAGAACGACTGTATTCTGTGCCGTGGGGTCATCACATCTACGGCGAGACCTCAGGGAATCCAAGATTCTTACAAGACGTCGACATAATCCCCCGCCAGGGCTTTGTTCATGCTGCGGATCGCGCAGAATTTGCCGCACATGGAGCATGTGTCTTCCTCGGCCGGCGCCGCTTTAGCCCTATAACGGCGCGCTTTTTCCTCATCTATGGCGATGGAGAATTGCGCATCCCAATCGAGAGCGCGTCTCGCTTCGCCCATGCGGCGATCTGCGTCTCTCGCGCCGCGGACGCCCTTGGCGATGTCGCCGGCGTGGGCGGCGATTTTCGACGCTATGATGCCTTCTTTCATATCATCTAAATCCGGAAGCGCCAGGTGCTCGGCGGGCGTGACATAACACAGAAAGGCCGCTCCCGCGGCCGCGGCTGCCGCTCCGCCTATGGCGGAGGTTATATGGTCATAGCCGGGAGCGATATCCGTGACCAGCGGACCCAGGACGTAAAAAGGCGCCCCCTTGCATATGGTCTGCTGCAGTTTCATATTGGCGGCGATCTGGTCGAGGGGCATATGACCGGGTCCTTCGACCATGACCTGTACATCGCGGGCGCGGGCACGATCCGTAAGCTCGCCCAGCCTCACCAATTCTTCTATTTGGCATTGATCAGAAGCGTCTTCTATACAACCGGGTCTGCAGGCGTCGCCGAGACTGATAGTGACATCGTGTTCCCGGCAGATCTCAAGCAGCTCGTCGTAATATTCATAAAACGGGTTTTCTTCGCCCGTCATGCACATCCAGGCGAATACCAGGGAACCGCCGCGTGAAACGATATTCATCAGGCGTTTGTTTGCCTTGATCTGCGTGATGGTCTTGCGCGTAAGCCCGCAATGCAGGGTGACAAAATCGACGCCGTCTTCGGCGTGCGAGCGAACAACGGCGAGAAAATCCTTCGCGGTCAGTTCATCCAGCGGGCGCTTGAAATGAATGACGGAGTCGTACACGGGCACCGTACCTACCGCAACAGGACAATCCCGTATGAGCATACGGCGGAATTCACGCGTATCGCCGTGGGAACTCAAGTCCATAATGGCGTGAGCGCCCATTTCAACCGCAACACGAACCTTTTCCATCTCCATGTCATAATCCTTAAGATCCTTGGAAACACCTAAATTTACATTGATCTTTGTTGTCAGCATAGAGCCGATACCGACAGGACTCAAGCGCTTGTGTCTGCGGTTGGCGGGAATGACCACCGAACCCTTCGCCACAAGCTCTTGAAGCTCGGATGGCGTCATCTGTTCCTTTTGCGCGGCGATTTCCAGTTCATTTGTTATTATGCCAAGTCTGGCGGCCTCAAATTGCGTTGTATATTTCACTTATGCTTCTCCATCTTCTATTAACTATATAAGCGGTCTCAGGAAACCTGCGTTATGCCGTCCGGCGAGGGTTTCCGCAGGCGGCGCTTATGGAAGGATGTTCCCTGCGGCAAGGAATATCTCATACCATTCCTCGCGGCTGATATTGACGTCGGCGGCTTTTATGCAGTCCTTCAGGCGTCCTATGTTCATGGTGCCTGTGAGGGGAATAATCTTTGCGGGGTGGCGCAATATCCACGCTATAGCGATAGTCGTACTGTTCACGCCGTACTTCGCGCCGACCTCGTCGAGTTTGGCGTTGAGTTCAGGGAATTTCGGATTGCCTATGAATACACCTTCGAAGAAGCCGTATTGGAAGGGCGACCAGGCTTGTACAGTGATGTCGGACAGGCGGCAGAAGTCAAGTATATCGCCGTCCCTGTCTACCGCAAAACTATCGTCCATATTCACGTGAATCCCGCGCGATATCATAGTTGCATTTGTAATGCTCAACTCAAGTTGATTGACTATTATCGGCTGCTTTACGCATTTCTTGAGCAGCTTGATCTGCATAGGGGTCTGATTGGAGACGCCGAAATTGCGAACCTTGCCGCTGCTTTGCAGTATATCGAAGGCCTCCGCTACCTCTTCGGGTTCTACCAGCGCGTCGGGTCTATGGAGCAGAAGCACATCAAGATAATCGGTCTTCAGGCGTTTCAGACTGCCGTCTACCGCCTCCAGGATATGGGCTTTCGAGAAGTCGAACATCTTGCCGGGATGTATGCCGCATTTCGATTGGATTATGAGCTTTTCCCGTATATTGTCGTTCATATGAACGGCTTCCGCGAATATTGATTCGCTCAATCCGTCATTATAGATATCGGCATGGTCAAAGAAGTAGGCGCCCTCGTCAAGCGCGGTTTGAACAAAGACCTCGGCTTCCGCAGTACTCAATGTGTTGATACGCCAGCAACCCACACCTATGACGGGTGTTTCGAGTTCCGACACTCCAAGTTTCTGTTTTCTCATTTCAGCTCCTTCCCGCCGCAAGCGGCGCTGTGATAAAATCGAACCGACAACGATAAGATATAAGAATATTGCATATAGTAATATTTATTCCCAAGATGTGAAATTTTAACCACGGAAAGTGACAAAACGGCTGATAATGCAATATCATTGCAATCTTAAAGGCAGCAAAAGGCAGCAAAACAGCATTAAACAAAATGGACAAATCTCTTTACAAGTCCGTCAAAATTTGTTAGTATATATATGTTCTCAAGCTGCCGTGCGCTAAGTTCCGCGAATCTCCGACGCGGTACATGGCATATGGTGTATATTGAAAAGGAGATGTATTATGATTGATCAAGCAAAAAAGTCACAAATTATTGACGATTACAAGAACAAAGAAGGCGATACGGGATCGCCGGAGGTTCAGGTAGCCATCCTTACCTTCAGGATCAATGATCTAAACGAACACTTGAAGATCCACAAAAAGGATCATCATTCAAGGCGTGGGTTGTTGAAGATGGTAGGTCAGAGACGAAATCTTTTGAATTACTTGAAAAACAAGGATTTGAACAGATACAGAGTTTTGATAGGACGGCTTGGGCTGAGAAAATAAACTTGGAAACAGCAAGGCGGGGACTTTCCTCGCTTTTGTTTTTTTGTAGTAAGGAACTGACTGACAGTTCCTAACCGGGCGCGAATTGTCGCGCTTGGCGGAAGCAGGAAGAAGATTAACAGGAGGAAGTTGTTAATGAGATTCACAGATTATAAGACTTACAAGACCGCAGTTGGCGGGAGGTTATTGCAACTGGAAGTAGGGAAGGTGTGCGAGCAGGCAAGCGGTCAGGTGACTGTGCGTTACGGCGATACTGTGGTAAATGTCACGGCTGTCATGTCGAAGGAACCTAGAGCGGACATAGATTTTTTCCCATTGAGCTGCGATTATGAGGAAAAGATGTACGCCGCGGGGAAGATCCCCGGCGGCTTCATTAAACGTGAAGGCAGACCTTCGGAGAAGGCCATACTGAATTCGAGGCTGATGGACAGACCTTTGCGGCCCTTATTTCCCAAAGGCTTTTATAATGACGTTCAGGTCGTCGCCACGGTAATGTGCGTGGATCCCGATTGTCCGCCGGATGTGGCGGCGATGATAGGATCTTCGGTGGCGCTTTCGATCTCGGACATACCATTTGACGGGCCTACAGGCTCGATCATAATAGGCATTGTGGACGGGCGTTTTGTGATCAACCCCACCCAGCCGGAACGGGAGAAAAGCACCTTACATATGGTGGTTTCCGGTACGAGGGACGCGATCATGATGGTTGAGGCGGGCGCCAAAGAGATACCGGAAGAATTGATATTAGACGGAATAATGTTCGCACATGAAGAGATTAAAAAAATCATAGAATTCATAGACGATATAGTTGCGGAAGTGGGTAAGCCGAAGAAAGAAGTGCGGATATACACGCCGCCGCAGGACGTCGAGGAAGCTGTCAAAGGCTTTGCGTCGGACAAGATGAGAGAGGCGATAAAGACTTTCGATAAGCTTGAAAGACTCGCCAATATGGACGCAGTTGAGGCGGAAACAAAGGAGCATTTCGCGGAAATCTTCCCTGATAATGGCAAGGATGTGGGCAATGTGCTCTACGCCATAAAGAAAGAACTGGTTCGCGGCATGATAATCGATGAGGGCGTGCGGCCTGACAACAGAGCGACCACTGAAATACGGCCGATCTGGTGCGAGACCGGATTCCTGCCCAGGGCGCACGGCACAGGTCTTTTCACCAGAGGGCAGACTCAGGTTCTATCTGTCGCCACGCTTGCGCCTTTAGGCGAAGCGCAGACCATTGACGGAATCGGCGACGAAGTTGAAAAGCGTTATATGCATCATTACAATTTCCCGCCCTATTCGGTAGGTGAGGCGAGACCGATGAGAAGCCCCGGAAGGCGTGAAATAGGACACGGCGCCTTGGCTGAAAGGGCGCTTATACCGGTGCTCCCGGGTGAAGAAGACTTCCCGTACGCCATCCGTGTTGTTTCAGAAGTCCTTTCTTCAAACGGCAGCACGTCGCAGGCTTCAGTGTGCGGCAGCACATTGGCGCTTATGGATGCCGGCGTGCCTATTAAAGCGCCTGTATCGGGGATTGCAATGGGGCTTATTGAGCGTGACGGCAAGATCGCGATTCTGTCGGATATCCAAGGGATGGAAGATTTCCTCGGTGATATGGATTTCAAGGTGGCAGGAACGGCGGAAGGCGTAACGGCAATACAGATGGATATAAAAGTGCACGGCTTATCAAAGCAGATACTCCAGGATGCCCTGACACAGGCGCATGAAGGCAGAATGCACATAATGGGCAAGATGATGGAAGAGATTCGCGTACCCAGAGAAGAGCTTTCAGCTTACGCGCCCAGGATCATATCCATGCAGATCGATGTTGATGATATTCGTACTGTCATCGGACCGGGCGGCAAGACGATCAACAAGATCATTGCGGATACCGGCGTGAAGATCGACATCGACGATACGGGTCTTATATACATCGCGGCGCCCGATATGGCCTCGGCGGAGAAGGGTGTGTCAGCTATTGAACTCCTGCTGAAGGATGTTGAAGTCGGCGAAGTGTATGAAGGTAAAGTCACCAGGTTGATGAACTTCGGAGCGTTTATAGAGGTTCTGCCGGGTAAAGAGGGTCTTTTGCATATCTCCAGGATGGAGAACCGCAGGGTTGAGAAGGTGGAAGACGTCGTGAGCGTAGGCGATATCGTAAAGGTTAAGGTCTACGAGATCGACAATCAGGGACGTATTAATCTTACCAGAAAAGAATTATTGTAAGCCTTAAGGTCAGCCTAAGCATCGCATGAAAGCGGCGCTTAGGCTGTCTTGTTTTTATTGAAACCCTTTGATCGTCCTTTAGTATAAGTAGTATAAGCTGAGTTCGGTATTAATTTGCATAACGAATTTGCCGCCGCCGCAATGCGGGGGCATGGAGGTAGGTGTGAAAAAGCGTCGTTCATTCGTATTTGCCATGATTTGTCTTTGTCTTATTATCTCGGGATGCGGGGCGCCTTCGTCGCAAAACGCGTCAGGTTCGAACGGCGGGCGTACTGCGCAGAACGCCGATTTTGAGGATGCCGTGGCGTTTTACGTGGGCGGCGAACCTGTATATAATTCCGAATTCAACTTCCACGTAGTTTCCGCCGTGAATTCGTATTATGAAAGCGAAGAGGGGCAGGCTAGCGGGTTTGATCCTGGTATACCGCTGTCGGAGCAGGTATATCCGGACTCCGAGTATACATTAGAGGATATGTTCAGGCAGAGCGTGACAGACGATATGCATTACATCATAAGCATGTATAACGAGGCGCAGGCCGATGGCTACGAGATGGGTGACTGGGAAAAGGAATGCATAAAGGATTTCTTTGAAAGTCTGGACGCCTATGCCGAACAGGAGGGACTGACAGAAGAAGAGGTTTTCATAAGCAAATATGGAATACCCATGTCACGTGAGGGTGTGAACAAGATTCTGGAACGCGGTTTTATCGGCGAAGCTTACGAGAAATATCTAATAGACAATACGAAATACGAGGACGAGGAGCTTGAGGCGTTTTATGAAGAGCATAAAAGAGAAGTCATCATGGCGGATTGTAACACAGCCACCCTGCGCTTCATATATTTCGCCGATAGAGGGCTCGCTCAGGACGTGATGGAAAAATTCGAAAGCGGAGACAGGTCGGAAGCGTCATTTATTGAGCTTGTGAACCAGTATTCCACTGATGAGGTGGATATAGCGGCCGGCGGTCTTTTCGCAGATTTGTCGCCGGAGAATACAAGCGTTGCGCTGTTCGACGATGTGGAGTCTTGGGTTTTCGACGGCGCGCGGCAGCCGGGTGACTACAGCATTCTTGATGTCGGCGACGGCTATGAGCTGGCGTATTTCGTAGCTCAAGGGACGCCGCTTTGGAAGAAATGGAGCCGCAGCGCAAAGTCTGAAGAGGATATTCAAAATATTCTCGCCAAGTACCCGCTCACATATCCGGAACAGTGAGCGATCGGTTGTCACACGAATTTCGAATTTTCGCGCAAATGCAAAAAATTGTCTTGCAAATGCAAAAAATTGTCTTGCAATTTTTCGATGCGTGTAATAGAATTGTGATGTTGGTTACAGCGCCTCTGCGAGCCGGAGGTATGCTTCATCCTTATCGTCTTGATTTACACCGAGGTATCGCCGGGTAACGGCGAAATTGGAGTGATTATATATCTCCATGATAACAGCCGGTGAGATGCCTGATTTCCATGCATGGTAGCCGAAGGTCTTGCGTAGGGAGTGGCACGACACGCGGGAACGGAAGCCCAGCGCTTCCGCGGCGGCACGGATAATGCGGTAGGCTTGAATGCGGCTGATGGCGCCTCCCTTGCGGCTCTTGATCAGATGTTCGCCGCTTTTGACGGCGCTTCGGCAGAGTTGCATGGCGCTGAGAATGGTTTTATTCAGTTTGATGAGTTTGGTCTTTCCCGTTTTCTGTTCGGTGATGGCTATGCTCTCATGAAAATAGTTATGTTCGAAATCGTACACGTCGTCCCAGGTTAAGCGAAGCAGGTCGCTGATGCGCAGGGCTGTGTGAACGCCCATGACGATGAGGAGATGATTCCTCAGTTCACCGCGCTTGAGATAATACTCCGCGAGTTCGCGGACTTGATGTTTATTACGAATAGGCTGGGTAGCTGACATAATAGTATCCTCCTTTGAAATGAAACGCCAATGTAACGTTCTATATTGAATGTTGCATTGGCGCTTTTATTGTTGCATTTACCGGGATTTCGTACCCAGGTATTTTATATTTAGTCACATTTCTGAATATATTCGCTAAAATAGAACCAATTAATTTTAGGCTCATAACAGCCCGATATAGTATAATGTAACAATTAATATAGTATGTTACATTAGATTTTTATGCTTAGTTCAGTATTATTTACCATCCAAGCTTATGGAACTGTCTTTACCATAAGCTCCATTAGGAAAGGGCATCTGCGTTCTATGCGGTGTCTTCATTAATTAAGCCGGGTCGTCGTTGAGGTTCCGCGCGGAAATACTTTCCGCATACCGCCCGTCGGAAGGTCAGGCGGAGCTGCATAAGCGGCGGCAGGGCATTATACTAAGGAAGCAAGGTGAGTAGCATGAAGAGAGTAATCAGCACAGTCCTGCTTGTCGTCATGATCGTCGGTCTTATTGCGCCCAGCGCGTATGCGGCGGATCCAGTCAATTATTCAGTTAATCCCGGCAGCGTGAATATGTCTCAAGACGGTGAGGGAAGTTTTACCATCATTGTGGATAAACCCGATTCAGCTTACGACGCTATTGATTTTTTCGTAAGTGTGCCTGAAGGCGTCACTATAGGCGCTGTTTCCTATAGTGTAAGCGGTATTGCCGGGCCGCCGGGAATACGTGACGGCCGCACTTACTATTTTGGCGTCACAAAAGTTCCGGGAGGAGCCGGATATAGTGACGCGCTTAGTTGTACGGTAAGCATAGTTTATACGGGGCAGACGGAAAAGATAATAACGATCGAAAAAATAAGACGGTCAATAATGCAGGGTCATGAGGCGATCGTCCGGGACGAATCTGAGACTATTAATACAGTAACACTGCTTCCGTATGGTAATATTCCGGAACCGTCGAGCGACGCGCGCCTCGCCAGCCTGAATATCGAAGGCGTGACGCTTAATCAGGCCTTCAGCCCCGAAGTTACCCAGTATACCGCAAGCGTAGGCTACACAGTCACACGCGCCGCCGTGAACGCAGCGGCGCTTGACGACGGAGCCGCCGTGAGCGGAAGCGGGATACGGCTCTTGGACGTCGGCGCGAACGCAGTGACCATTACGGTCACAGCGGAGGACGGCGTGACTACGCGTGATTATACAGTCACGATCACCCGCGCCGACGCCCCGCCCGCGCCTCCGGAACCGTCGACCGACGCGCGCCTCGCCAGCCTGAATATCGAAGGCGTAACGCTTAATCAGACCTTCAGCCCCGAAGTCACCCGGTATACCGCAAGCGTAGGCTACACAGTCACACGCGCCGCCGTGAGCGCGGCGGCCGCCGATAATGGCGCTGTCGTGAGCGGAAGCGGGATACGGGCATTAAACATCGGCGCAAACGTCTTAACCATTACGGTCACAGCGGAGGACGGCGTGACCACGCGTGATTATACAGTCACGATCACCCGCGCGGGCGCATACACTCCAAGCGGGGGCGGCAGCGGCGGCGGACTTTCCGCAAGCAATACGACTACTACAGACACAACAGAAACGGAAATAGTTGAAGAAGACACGCCGCTCGCGGCCTTCGAAAAACCTATTGCAATACTGGATAAAATCAGCGGCAAGGCATATATCAACGGCTACCCCGACGGCGCCTTCCGTCCGAGCGCCTTCATCACACGGGCTGAGACAGCTTCCATGCTCTATGAGTTGACGC
This sequence comes from Eubacteriales Family XIII. Incertae Sedis bacterium, assembly GCA_031264295.1. Lineage (GTDB taxonomy): Bacteria > Bacillota > Clostridia > Peptostreptococcales > Anaerovoracaceae > JAISED01. Next base: position 9,831 of record JAISED010000077.1, read on the forward strand.
TCAACGAGGACAAGGCCAACTACGAGGGTGAAGCGGAGAAGTTCAGCGATATTGCGAAGGGCGCTTGGTACGCTAAGGCTGTGGGATTCATGGCGGCGGCGGAGGTGATACTCGGCTACCCCGACGGGACTTTCGGGGGTAATATGCCCATCACCAGAGCCGAATTCGCCACGATTATGTCGCGTTTTGAGGAAGCGGACGCAGAAGGCGCCGCGCCTTTTGCAGATGTGGCGGGACATTGGGCGTACAGCGGCATCCTTTCCGCATATAACAAAAAATGGATATTGGGCTATGAGGACGACACGTTCAAACCCAATCAAAATATAACCAGGTCAGAAGCTGTCGCTATAGTAAACCGCGTGATCGCCAGAGATAAGAGCGGCTACGAGGGGCGAACGATCAAGTTCAGTGACGTCATGCCGGAGGGATGGTATTTCGACGACGTGCTGATCGCCTCAAGCGACAAGCAGTGATGATATAAGCCCCATATAGGCGGTCTTCTGAAACCTAAGCGGAAACATAAGGCAGGTTTTAGAAGGTCGTTTGTATGAACTCACATTTGTGCCCAATAGAAAGGAGGAATGTGTAAAAACGCCTTAGGGATCTGTCGTAAAATAAAGCGGATCCTTATAGGTAAATTAATCGTACCCCATAATACTTATCCAGAGTAGTAGAAGGAGATTGAAATTGATGAAAAGAAAAATCTTAGTATCGTTCTTATCTCTCGCGATGGTTCTCACCTACATGCCGTTTGTCAGCTTTGCAGGATTCACCGCACCGGGACCTACCCAGTATGATCCCGACCTCTTTGCGAGGAATGTGTCGATTTCCCGCGCAAACGCAGCAGAAGGCATGGTGCTGATGGAGAATAACGGCGCGCTTCCGATCAAGTCAGGCACAAACGTGGCTGTGTTCGGCATATGCGCGAAGAACACCATCAAAGGCGGCGGCGGTTCCGGCGACGTGAACACGCTGGACGCGGACTTAAAGAAGATCACCCCCGGTCTGCAGGACGCCGGCTTGATTGTTGACCCGGAAATCAAGGCGTGGTATGACTCGCAGGGCTCTTCACAGACGGATGTCAGGATCCCTGATACCTTGGATGTGGAAGCGGCTGCCGATCGTAACGACATCGCCATCTATGTGATCGGGCGCACATCCTCGGAAGGCAACGACAGAACCATAGACGGGAACAACCCGTACAACCTCACCGACATTGAGCGCGCCAACCTCACCCGCGTAAAGGCCGCCTTCGGCAAACTCGTCGTCATCCTGAACGAGGGCGCGGTTTCGGACGTGGGCTGGATCGATGAATATCAGCCGGACGCTCTGCTCTTCGCCGGCTTGGGCGGACACGCGGGCGGCAGCGCCGTGGGCGATATCGTTACCGGTGTGGCCAACCCATCAGGTAAGTTTGCCGACACATGGCCGTACAGCGTCAACGACGCCCCCGCCAGAAACAACTTCTCAGGGGAGCCTCGTCCTGCACCTGTACCTGTGAACTTTTACACGGGCGTCATATCAGGTAACGGTCTGAGCGCCACTTGGACTAGCTATCCGAGCGTGGCCTACACCGAAGATATATATGTAGGCTACCGCTATTACGAGACATTTGACATTCCGGTCAAATATGAGTTCGGTTATGGCTTGTCATATACCACTTTCGCCCTCTCCGATCAGTCGGCCAAGGTGGTGGGCGATGAACTCATTACTACCGCGACCGTGACCAATACCGGCAGTTACGCCGGCAAAGAGGTCGTTCAGGTCTACGTCAGCGCGCCTGACGGCACGCTGGAGAAGCCCGCTAAGGAACTCAAGGGCTATGCCAAGACCGACGTCCTGGTTCCCGGTCAGAGCCAAACCATCACAATATCAACCCCGATCAAATGGCTCACATCCTACAGTGAAGAACTGGAAGCGTGGATACTCGACGCCGGCGAATATGACTTCTATGTAGGCACATCTGTAAAGCAGGTGACAGAGGCGGGTTCCTGGACGCTGTCGGAGCTTCGCATTGTGGAGCAGGTGGCTAACAGGATACAGCGGCAGAACGGCGCTGAGGACTTTGACTTCCCTGTCTTGTCCAAATATGACGACGATGACGCGAGAATAGAAAAACTCGCGAAGTTCGAATTCCCCACAGCCGTAAACCCAGGGACTGAACGTCTTCCTCACTTCCCAGGCGAAAAGTCTTATGTGAGTAACCCGGAGGACTTCCCCGAGGATTGGGGCGTTTCTTTCAGCAACACCACGGCGGAGTTGGCGGTCAACCAGGCTGATTATCGCACCAGAAAGATCATCGGCAACGAACCGTATAAACTCGTTGACGTTTATAACGGTACGATCTCTATGGACGCCTTCATCAATCAATTGTCCGCTGAAGATCTGTGCGCGCTGAGCCGCGGCACCACCGCAGGCGCCGACGCCAATTTGCTGCCGGGTTCCGCTGCTCATACATACGGCATTCCATACTTCGGGATCCCTCAGACTTCAGAACCCGACGGTCCCGCCGGTCTTAGGATAACCCTCAACGCGGCCGGAGGCGTACAGCAGAAGGCTACCATGTTCCCGCAGGGAACGCTGAACGCCCAGACATGGAATACCGATCTGGTATACAACGCAGGCATAGCCGTCGGCAGTGAGATGGCGTATTTCGGCGCTACCACATGGCTGGCGCCGGGCATGAACATCCACCGCGACCCGCTCAACGGCCGTAACTTCGAGTACTATTCGGAAGACCCATTCCTGTCCGGAACTATAGCCGCCGCCATGACCAAGGGCGTACAGTCCCAGGGCGGCGTAGGCGTTACCCTCAAGCATTTCTTCGCCAACAACCAAGAATACTCGCGTACCAGTATTGACACCCTGATGACTGAACGCGCGGCGCGTGAGATATACCTGAGAAACTTCGAGATCGCGGTCAAGGAAGGCAATCCCAGCGCGATAATGACCAGCTACAACCACGTCAACGGCGAGCATCCCAACCAGAACCCGGAGCTTATAAACGGCATGGTACGCGGCGAATGGGGCTTCAACGGCATATTCATGTATGACTGGGGCGCCTACGGCGACGGTTACTTGGATCAGCCCTCAGGCATCAACTGGATCATGGGCAGCGCGACCGGAGGCAGACTGATACAGCTGCAGAATTCCTGCTATTACCAGCGTGATATCGCTGAAGAACGCGTCAAGGAAGTTCTGACCGAGATCATGGGCTACAGATCCTTCACTGAAGCCAACGACCTGCCGGTCTACTATCGTCCGGAGGGAACACTCACAATGTCTGTAGATAAAACATCTGTGGGTACAATTCAGACTGCCGGCATAACAGCTCCTAGCTACCTAACTACGGATGGAACACTTACATATACTATAACACTGGCGAATGTCAGCATAGGCGCCAACATAATCAACGTTAAAGCGAAGTTTGATCCCAGACTGAGCTATGAAGGCAGCGATATAAAGATCCCTGAAGCGATCTTCATGGGTGGTCCGAGTTATGATTCCGCCACGGGTGACTATTCGGCCATGATCATGCTGCCGATCCAGGGCGGTTTGTTTACGGCGAGTTCGCCAACGCCGATACTGACCGTGAACTTCACCATGTCTCCGGGAGATGGTGAGATGACGGGCACATTGATCGCTGCGAATGTCATAGAGGTGACCTCGCCCGACAGCACATTCCCGGTAGATTGCATTTTGTCACCGGAGACGGCGGTTACAGCTTTCGTTCCGTATGACGCGGACAGCAACGGCGTGATCGATATGAGCGATGTGTCATTGATCATCTACAACTACTATCTGACGAAGGAAGGCGATGCCAAGTGGGATAAGGCCAAAGCCTATGACGCGCACAAAGACGGCGTGATCGACATCCTCGATCTGATGGTCATAATGAGCTATATATAAACTAACTAACTGAGTTGTCGGCTGAACCTACGAATTGATAAGCGCCCGCCGCCCCATAAGGCGGCGGGTGCTTGTTTGTTGGCAGCCGGCGTCACTGACGACATCACACCGCCCCGCGGGACGTAGGACGCTTGCAGACGCGATGTCCGCGGGAGATCGGACGCTTGCAGACGCAATGTCCGCGAGACGTAGGACGCTTGCAGACGCAATGTCTGCGGGACGGCAGGTGATTGTCGTTGCAAAATGAGGAGAAACGTATGAAGAGAATGCTCAGCATAATTACGACCGTTATTTTGACCGTCGGTCTACTGTTGCCCGCCGTGTCCGCAGCTGATACCGGCTTCTCCGTCGATAAGACTACGGTAAGCATGAGCGCGGACGCGGGCAGTTTTACCATTACGGTCAACAAATACAGTGAACCCTACGGCGGCGTCCGGATCTATTTGGACATACCCACAGGGCTGGAGTTAGCTAGCGACAACCCGTTCGTGTTCAGTCTTACGGAGGGCTTGAAGGTAGGACCGAACAAAACCTCAGACGGCAAAACGCTTATTGAATTCGCGACGCCGGGAACGAACGGCATAGATGGCGACTTGAAATGTACAGTCAATATAAAGTACAGCAGCGGCGCCGACAAGGCCAATAAGACGGTAGCGGTTGACAAAGTCGAACTTCTGAAATTATTTGCCGCCACCGAGACTAGTTTGGCCGACGCAGGAGTGGCGGTCACTTATACGGATAGAGCAGCGGTAACCGTGAGCCAAGGCGGGACTACTGACGGGACTACCGGCGGGAATCCCGTCGGCGGAGGCGGTGGAGGCGGAGGCGGCGGAAGTTTGACCGCCAGTCCTGCGGCTTCGCCCGCCGCTATTACAGCCACCGGCGCCGCCGTCACAGGCGGGGCGATCTCCCTCGCCGCGAAACCGACTGCCGCCTTGGACAAGAGCAACGCAAAGTCATATATCAACGGCTACCCTGACGGGACATTCCTCCCCACCGCGAATATAACAAGGGCGGAAGCCTCATCCATGATTTACGCGCTGATCACTGACAGCAATAAAGCCGCGTATAAGGATAAGGCTGCCGCATTCAGCGATGTGGCGTCCAACGCTTGGTACGCGGAGGCCACGGCCTATCTGTCCGCGGCGGAAGTCATAGAGGGCTATCCCGATGGAACATTCGGCGGCGGAAGGCCGATAACCCGCGCCGAATTCGCTACCATCATGACACGGCTTGAAGCAGCGGCGGGCGGCGGCAATATGCCATTTACCGACGTGACAGGACACTGGGCATATAGCAGCGTACTCGCAGCCTATAACAATAAGTGGATCACAGGCTACCCCGACAACACATTTTTGCCCAACCAAAGCATTACCAGGGCTGAGGCCGTTACCATAGTCAACCGCGTGATAGGCAGGGATAAGTCCGTTTATGAAGGCATGGCGGTCAAGTTCAGCGACGTGGCGTCCACCGCGTGGTATTACGGCGACGTGTTGGCTGCCTCCAGCGACAGGCCATAAACCGTCGTTTTGCAGTGATGCAAGAATTTTGCAAGAATGTAATAAATATATTGCAATTCGCCGACGAGTGTGATAGGATTTGGATGTAATTTAGTTGACGCTTCTTTAAATGATTTTGAAGTGAAACGCCAATGTAACGTTCTTTGCTAAATGTTACATTGGCGTTTTTTTGTTGAATTTACCGGGCTTACGTACCCCGGTATTTTTTTATTTAGTCGCTTGTCAGAGCATGCCGGCTAAAATGAAAGCCTCTAACTTTAAACGAATAGCAGTCAGATATAAGATAATGTAACATTTAGCAAATAATGTTACATTCATTAAGGCAGTGATGATAAAACCGTATCTAATACTGAACTCAGTTTGAAACATAGCTAAAGGGGACTTTTAAAATGGACGAAAAATACCGCTTAGACTGAGTTCAGTATAAACTCACATTTGTGCCCAACAGAAAGGAGGAATGCATAAAACCGAACTTGGAATCTATCGTTAAATAACGAAAAAGGAGAATTCAACATGAAGAGAAAGAACAAAGGAAACACAATGCGAAAATTGTTATCACTGGCATTGACGCTGACGATGGCCTTCGGGTTTTTCCCCGGTCTCGGCGCCTCTTCGGTTCTGGCGGATGATGCGCCGGTATTCCCGGCTATCTATCCCGCCGACAAAATTATGCCCCTGGATTGGGACGACCCACAGTTGGACGCTTTGGCCTGGGGGGTCGTAAAGGCATTGACTACAGCGGAACTCTATGACATGCAAGGCGGTTCCAACACCAGTCGCGGCCGCAATACCGGAAATTGGGAAGACAGTTACACATGGGGTACGGGCTATGTGCATATGGCCGGCGCCCTGGGTGTCCCGGTCATGCGTTTCTGGGACGGCCCCCAAGGCGTAGTCACTGTCGGACACTTCGACACCACTCTTCCGCCTTCTGAACCCGCTGCGGCATCCACATGGGACAGAGACGCCATGTATAAGTACGGCACGTCTTACGGTTGGAACAACAAGGCGTCTTCCGCTAATGTTCAACTCGGAAGTCAGATAGACGTGATCCGTTCTACCCACTTCACCCGCAGCCGCGATACTCTGAGCGAAGACGCGTATCTCGGCTCCGAGCTGGCGGCCGAGTTCGTCAAGGGCATGGAGGATCAGAATGTCTCTGCAACGCTGAAACACGTGGCCGGTTACAATTTCAATACCGGCACAAACCGCGACGTCAGGGTTGACGAGCAGACATTCCACGAAAACTGGATGGCTGCGCCCAGAAAAGCCATCGTTGAGGGCGGAGCTTCGTCCATTATGACATCATATAACAGGATCAACCTTCCGTTCTTCGATACCTGGAATGCCAGCGACGCCCCGAAATTCTTTTCCAGTCAGCCCAATACTTTTAATGGCAGTACATACTTCCCACAGGTCGGCTCGCCGAATCCCAACGCAAGCCAGGCAGAGAAGGATTACCCCCTCGGCTATCAAGCCGCTTGGAATACATACTTGCTGAAAGACACTCTGCGCGACATGTACGGTTTCCAAGGACTCACCATGACCGACTGGGGCGGAAATACGGCGTTCTCAGGCTTCTCGGGAACAACACTTGAGACCGGCACGATCAACCGAAATAATCAGACTAATTTTGAGGAAGCCATCGCCAGAGGTTACGGCACACTTGACGACGTCAAGAAAAACGCCTACTACAACCTGAAGGCCATAGGCAAGATCGGCTACCTGGGACTCGTACAGCTCGACAGCAACGGCGTAGCCATTCGCGGCACTATCGACGGCGGCTACAACTCCATCGAACTCGCCCATCCCTTGGGGCAGGAGAGAGAGGACATACTCTGGGCGAGCGAAGCGCTCAACCTGGACGTCGAAGCTAAAGGCGCCGTCCTTCTGAAAAACAGCGACGCAGCATTACCATTAAAAGACGCTGCCGACAAGAAAGTTGCTGTGATCGGACTCTCCGGACAGTACGCCCTGACAAGCCATTACTCGGAAGCCTCCGCAGGCTGGGTGCAGGCCAAGTTCTCACCGCTGGAGAAACTCCAAGAGATGATGCCTAACTCCGACGTCAGGGGCTATATAGGCGTCAACGACATCGTCGGCGAACCCATTCCCGCCGAACTTTTGTGGTCCGAAATAGAGAGACCCACACAGCCTGAATTCTCCGGAGACTTTGACGGAGTCACAGCCGGCGTAAATTTCACAGTAGCCGACTATCCCGACGGAGACAATCCGGTCACTAAGGTTCTCCCGGATATCAAGGTGCTCACAGGCACAAACGACTATAAGAACGACGATTCCGGCAACGGTAACGGCATTCCTTTAGGTAAGAGCGGCAGCGTGACGACCTATTTGAAAGCGCCCGACGACGGAACTTACGGCTTCAAGCTCTTGGCCATCGGCGGCGCCGGCAACGGCAACATCCGCATCAGTCTGCTCGGCGAGCAAACCGATGAAGTCGAAAGCTTTACCAATATCAATCTTACGACCACCACATTCGGCCGCGGTACAGGAGCGCCCGCCGGCGCCGGCTACGGAACAACCAATGAAGTAGCCGCCCGCAACGGTATGAACATACCTGCGGCCTTCAATGCGGTAAATCTTATAAAGGATCGCTGGTATAAGATCGAGATCAACGTGCGTCCCGTTCTGAACGCTAAGGATGCGCAGTTCCAGCTGAACTGGCTGCCTGACAACACAACCGCCGCATCACGCGCGGCTGCTGTCGCCGCCGCCGGTGTACCTGACACAGATGTGGTCTTCTTCGCTCACCAGAGGAATAACGGCGGGAGCGCGGCAAGCGAAACGACTAACACGCTGGCTGCGGATCAACTTGCTCTCCTGGAGGATGTATCCGCCGCCGCGAAGGCTGTGGGCAACAAGGTCATCTTCGTAGGTAACATTTCCCTGGCCATTTCTATGCCTTGGCTTGATAAAGTGGATGCCGTCCTGTGGATGTGGCTGGGAGGCGACATGATCGGAACCGCGACGGCTCAACTGTTGACCGGCGTCGTGAACCCCAGCGGTAAGACAACGATAACATTCCCGAAAGACTCGCAGCAATCCCAGTTCGGAAACACATACGTACAAAACGGCAATGTTGCGTCGCCGGGCACCTACAGCGTATACGCCGAAGGAATATACGGCGGATATAAATGGTACGATTGGCAAAACGAGGATGGGGTTCTCTTCCCCTTCGGCTACGGTTTGTCCTACACCACGTTTGAGTATTCAAATCTTGAAGTCGTTCCGACTCCCGGCGCGAATTACGGCTACACCGTCTCGGTGGATGTCGAGAACACCGGTGATGTGAGCGGCGGGGAGGCTGTTCAGGTTTATCTGAGCGCGCCTACGGGCTATGTGCAGCCCGCATACAACCCAGACAAGATCATAGAAGAGGTGCAGATCGCCGAGAAGGCGCTGGTACAGTTTGATAAGGTGTACCTCGGACCAGGACAGAAGCAGACCGTCACAATGGATGTAAGCTGGGAACAGCTGATGTTCTGGGATGTAGACGCGCCGCTTGTTGCGCAGCCCGACGGCACCAAGGGTAAATGGCAGCCCGTACTCGGCGAGAGAACCTTCATGGTCGGCGGAGTTTCCGACAATCTCCCGCTGTCCGCAACTGTTGTTGTTGAAAAAGCTGTTAACGAAGGCGAACCCGTAGCCGGCATCAGCGCCCCGGAGATCCTGGATACCATCCAGCCGACGCCGGAACTGAGTTATGCCATCACGGTGAACAATATCAGCGAAAACAATCTCATCCCGATTAAAACCAATACCATTGAAATAACCGCTAAGTTCGATAACACGAAACTTAATTATGTGGGCAGCGACGTTTCACCTACCTTGAGCAACATCGGATTCATAGGTGAACCCACATATAATGCGGCCACTGGCGAATTCAAAGCCAGCATCTCAAAGTTGCAGCAAGGAGCGTTCTTCGATATAGAAACGCCGACTGAACTATTCACGATTAAATTTACGGCAAAAGCCGGCGTGGCGGATAATGACCAGATTCGAGGAGAGATTAAATCGGTAATATACTACGCAATGCAGGATGATGGGATCAACACGATCCTGAACGGCGTGGCGATTGATCCGGACAATGTACTTACCCAAGTAAGCGGAAAGACGCGTTTCGACATAAACAAAGACGGCAAGATCAACATGCAGGACATATCGGCTGTCATATACAACTATTTCCTGATGAAAGAAGGCGGCGAGAACTGGAATAACGCAAAATCCTTTGACGCCAACTATGACGGGATTGTTGACATGACCGACCTGCTTATAATCTGTTCCTACTTCACATGATACTAATACGACAGGCTGTGTGCTTTAACTGGCGCACATTCAAATCCTCCGGCATTTTTATGCCGGAGGATTAAGGATTTGTTAAACAATTTGTTAAATGAATCCTGAACCGTATCAGAAAGTCACGAGAAATAAGAAAGCGAGAATAAATCATGAAGAGGATCATCATCGCGTTATTAGCCGTCATGTTGGCTTTAGGTATGTCTGTATCGTCGGCGTCTGCGGCTGTGATCGGTACGCTGGATTATAGTGTGTCCACGGTTAGGGTGAGCATGTCTGCTCAAGGAACCGGAAGCTTCAGTATAACGGTTCCGGGTGCGGAGACGCCGTATGCCTCCGTCCAGTTCATGTTGCAAATCCCGGACGGCGCTGCTATCAGCTCGGTTACATACGACAACCTGACAAACACAGACTTAATAATCGCCCCACAAACATCGCCTGATGATATAATAAAAGACACATTTTACTTTGGACCATTTGCTAGTGAAAACCGTTGGACTTCTGAGATTAAATGTAATATCAACATCACCTATAGCGGCTCGGCTGAGAAAATTCTTACTATCAAAGAGATTAAACAATCTAGGCTCAATGGCCACGTCGCAGAGGAATTGGTTACAAATAGAACTACCGCTGTTACTTTGGTTCCCTATAATAGCAATCCCGACGATCCTGACGATCCCGACGATCCAGATGATCCCGATGATCCCGACGATCCCGACGATCCTGACGATCCAGATGATCCCGATGACCCCAGCAATCCCAACGCAAGCAATCCCTCGGGCAGGGGAACTTTGACGTCTCCAAGCACTACCATTTCGGATGCGCAAACGCCTCTTCAAGCAGCTTTCCCCTTCGTTGACGTCAATGTAAGCGACTGGTTCTACAGCGACGTTCTCTATATGTGGGAACACAGCCTGATGAACGGCACGTCGGCGACTCTGTTCAGCCCTGATCTGGCGCTGACCCGCGGCATGGTGGTCACTGTACTGTATCGCATGGAGAATACGCCGAGCGTAACGGGCTTAGAAAATCCGTTCAGCGATGTGGCTGCCGGGCAGTATTACACGGACGCTGCGATATGGGCGGTGGAGCATGAAATAGCTATCGGCTTCGGCGGCGGCGTATTCGCGCCTGACATCAATATAACACGGGAACAGCTGGCGACCATCATTTACCGATATCAGCAGTTTTCCGGAAAGATACCGCCGGATACACAGGCAGCTCTCGCTTTTTCCGACCAGAGCGGTATCAGCGACTACGCGCGGAGTTCTGTGGACAAACTGGTAACGCAGGGCATTATATCGGGCAAACCGGGTAATATCTTCGACCCGATAGGCAATGCGACCAGAGCGGAGTTTTCCGCAATGCTCCACAGATACTTGGAAACAGTAAAGACGAGTTGACGCGGCATTGGCTGAGCCGCAGAAACGTCTCAAGGGGACTTTTAAAACCCGCTGATTAACCTCCTGTGTGGGTATTAAAAGTCCCCTTAATCTGATCTCAGGATTTTCCGGATCGTCATTTATTCTTGATTTTGCGGTTCAGACATTTATTCTTGATTTTGCGGATCATTGTTGATTTTTTGAAAATCATGTGATAGAATAACTTGAATGAGACGAAGATTGTATAATCGGATTTTGGCCGACGATATGTTGTTTGGGGCAGCTTTTTTGTCGTCTGATGTGTCAGAACCGGGATAAATTCAGGAGGGTAGATAAATGTTCGATAAATTTGCGGACAAATGGAATTACGGAAAACACGCCGCCGCCGTTACGGGCGTTTACTGTTGCCTTGCTCTCATCGGGAACTCCGTGCTGGCGGACAGGTTACCGGAAGATGAAAAGACTTTACATCCCCTGATCGCCGTAAAGCGTATGAATACAAAACAAAAAGTATTCAACGGCGTATTGCTGGGTGTTTATGCTTTTGAGATGAGTGGCTTCTATTATATCATCAAGTCTGTAGGCAAACGGCTCAGACAGTATTAGCAGTTTAGCGGTGACGGAATGAAGATAGAGCTGGCGGCGCACTCCGGCTATTGTTTTGGTGTTAAACAATCACTTGAAACTGCCGGGTCGGTGCTGGAAAACGAGAAGAGAACGGTCTATGCCTGCGGTCCCTTGATTCACAATGAAGCTGTGATGAAGGAATTCGAAGAAAGAGGTCTGCATTTCATTGAAGACCAGATCGAAGCCGCGGAAGGGAGTGTTGTGATCGTGCGTTCCCATGGTGAGGGGCGCGCTTTTTTCGAGAAGGCGAAAAACAGAAACCTTGAAATCATTGATGCTACGTGTCCTTTTGTGAAGAGAATCCACAATCTAGTCAAGGGCGCTTACGAAGACGGCTATAAAATAGTCGTAGCGGGAGACAGGGGACATCCCGAGGTTCAGGGAATAAATGGGTGGTGCGGCGATGAAGCCGTTATTATAAACAGTATCGCGGAAGCGTCGGAGATACGCGGCGAGAAGATTTTCGCCGTGTCACAGACTACGGCGATACGTGAAAGATTTGACGGGATAATAAAAACACTGCTTGATGGCGGTAATGAGGTCGTCGTAAATAATACGATTTGCGATGCGACTGTAAGACGCCAGGATAGTTGCCGTGAAACCGCCGCCAAAGTGGACGCCATGTTAGTTTTGGGTGGTAAAAATAGTGCAAATACGAGGAAATTATATGAAATTTCTAAGCTGTCATGTAAAAAAACGTATTTTATTGAAATTATCGCTGATTTACCATTGAAAGAACTAGCAAAATGTAATACAATAGGGATTGCAGCAGGTGCATCGACACCTGAGCGCATGATTAAGGAGGTTATTGCCAACATGACAGGTAACGCTGGAAACATTGAACAAACTGAAAGAAACTCAATGCTCGATTTCATGGAGGAAATCGAAAAGTCTTTAAGGCTCCCCAGAGCCGGCGAGATAGTAACCGGTACTGTGATTCAACTCTCTAACAGAGAAGTGATCATTAATTTGGGGTGCAAAAAGGATGGTGTGATTCCAAAGGATGAAATCACCCTTGAGAGCGGGCAGACATTGCTTGAACTCTTCAAGGAAGGTGATGAGGTACAGGCCAAGGTTTTGAAAACCGACGATGGTGACGGAAATATCCTTCTTTCTAAGAAGAAGGTCGTCATCAATGAACACTGGGAGGATATAAACCGCGCTTATGAAGAGAAGAGCATTCTTGAGGCTAAAGTCGTCAAGGAAGTGAACGGCGGGGTTATTGCCGTGTTTAAAGAGATCTACGGGTTTATTCCGCTTTCACAATTGTCCGACAGGTTTGTGGAAAAAGCAGATGAATTCATCAACAAGGTGCTTCCTGTCCGTGTGACAAGGGTGGATCAGAAGAGAAACAAGGTTGTGTTCTCTCATAAATCTGTACTTGTAGAGGAAAGGCAAAAACGCCTCCAGGAAATCTGGGATTCTCTTCACATAGGTGATGTCATCGAAGGTACGGTTATGCGTTTCACCGATTATGGCGCTTTTGTGGATATAGGCGGTATAGACGGATTGTTGCATATCTCCGAAATTTCCTGGGGCAAGCTTAAGCACCCGCAGGAAGTATTGAAGATAGGTGAGAAGATAAATGTGAAGATCCTCTCCATAGTTAAAGAAAAAGAGAAGATTTCACTTGGATATAAGCAGAATCAACCCGAGCCGTGGAGCGTCATAGACGACAAGTTCACGGTCGGTCAAATCATTCACGGCAAGGCTGTGCAGATCAAGGATTACGGCGTGTTTGTCGAGCTTGAGCCGGGTCTTGACGGACTGGTTCATATTTCAGAGATAGCGTATAAGCGCGTGAATAATATCTCGGATGAGATCACGGTAGGTCAGGATGTAACCGCGAAGATTCTCGAAATCGACAGAGATAGGAAGAGAATCAGCCTCAGCATTAAGGAGGCCGCTCCAAGGCTTGAGGATATTGAAGCGGACGACGACGAGTTGGCAGCCGAGGCGGATGATGCATCGGAACTTGTTGAAGAAATAACAGCCGACGATGTGTTCGCAGAAGCCGACGCGCCGGAAGGTGATGAAACGCCTGCGGATGATGCGGCAGTCGGCGATGTATCGGCGGAAGCTGATGCGCCTGCGGATGCCGCTGACGATGTATCGGCGGAAGCTGATGCGGCCGAGGATGCTTCACCTGCAAGCGATGCTGTTTCGGCGGAAACTGAAGCGCCTGCGGACGCCGCGATAGCTGAGGCGGTTTCGGATACGGCAGGAGCGGCGGATGCGCTTGCTGATGAAGCTGCTGTCGGTGAAGTTGATGCTGAGACTGTTGAGGTCGCCGACGCAGTAGAAGATGTAGAAACAGCGGGCGAAGCTGCTATAGAGACGATTGCGGACGGAGTTGACGCGGATGTGTCTGCCGGGTCTGTCGCTGATGCGGATGCCGTTGCGGATGCGGATTCCGCTGCTGATGCGGATGCCGCTGCCGTTGCGGAAGCTGAAGCTGCTGAGACGACTGACGCTGCCGAGACGACTGTTGCTGCGGATGAAGTTGCTGCGAGCGCAGCTGCTGCGGATGCGGCTGCAGCGTCGGAAACAGAGCCTGACGCAGATGTTTCCGACGAGACGAACGCCGCCAGTCTGTAGATTAAGGAAAGTTCGGACGCTATCGTAGGGAGAACCTTGTTCCATAACGATTAAGTACAAAATTGAAGGAAACTTCACTGGAGGAAACTTCATAGGAGCTTCCGTCGGAGGAATTTTTTATACATGCAAGAGTCGCCGCTATGATCAAGAGGCGGCTCTTGTTGTTTTTTGTTACCTCAAATGAGTGGCCGTGGCCGCGTCCGCTAAATGCCGCGCCCGCCCTTAGGCAAGCTCCGGAAATCCTCGTCACGCCCGACGTCAGTATCAGTTTCTGATGATTATTATCCTGACTTGTCCGCCGTTCTCGGGGCTGGCGTCGCTGTAAAAGTCTACGGTTTGACCCTTGCTGAAGGCGGCTTCGGCATCAGCTAGTGTACTATGGGTAAAGTTTGTCAAACTTGAGGTGTACACACCGACCTTGCTTGAGATCTTCCAGTTTGCGGCGACATCGTTTATTACAAGTTCATTGGCATCGAAGCGCTGCACCTTGCCCGATATCAGACTGAGATTGCTGACTGACTCCAGCCTGCCTCCTGTGATCAGCAGCTTGGCCGCTCCCACATTGATCTTGAAGGCGCTGCCTTGGGTGCTCATGGTGGAGGAAACGCCGTCTACCATCCAGCCGTATTCGCCGCTGACGCTGGTTCCGTTGGAGTTGTTTTTCACAGCGGTAATGATGCCGTAGCTGGCGCAATCGCCTGTAGCGTTGTCGAGTACGACGGATGTGATACTAGAACCTGCGCTTTCATAGTACAGAACCTTTTCCTGGTCTATTCGTACACCATCAAGCCTTTGGATGGAAACCGACGTATAAGCGCCGCTGTCGGTATCCATTATGCGAACGTCGTCGGAGAGTTGAAACTGACCAATTCGGCGAAGTGAGGCGTCAGCAGTTCCGTTTATAACTCCGCCGGAAACCCGTGAGACGTTTATATTGCCGCCTTCAAAGACGACTTTGACTACCATGCCCTTTTTAATCCAATTTTGACTTGACGGAATGGGGTATTCCAATTCATCGCCGGAGGGGGACACGCCCTTCATATAAGCGGAATTATAGCTTTGATCCGATGCGTTCACATAGGACTTACTGCCTGTTTCCGTAATGTAGACGACAGTATCCTTGCTGATCACACTGCCCGCTACGGCGTTCGCCACGCCACCGTCTTTGCCGAGGAGCAAGGTGATGGTATTGCCGACTCTTAGGGTTCCGGAAGATGAGAGAGCGGCAAAAGCGTTAGCGGATTCAAGTTGATATTCTTTGCCGGAAACCGTTACGGCAGTCACGTCGTTTTGGCTGGGACTTGCTTTTTCATAGACGCCTGTTATTTTTTTGTCATACACCCATACGACCGTCCGAGGCGAATTGTAATAGAGCACATCGTATTGCTTTATCTCAGATGCGGTCGCCTCTTTACCGTTTCTATAGACGGAGTAGGTGAGTCCCGCCAGATTTGTATCTGCTGCCCATGATGAATTCTTGACGGTGAAAGGTCCGGTCATGCTCTCGCTGAGCAGGGAGGCGTAATCTACCTCCCCGGCGGCGGTCAGCTTGTATCCGAGGGTCTCCGCGAACTTTTTAGAACCGTCTTTTGTCTTTGTGTTCAGCAGATTGTATATTATCATTGCAGCGTCGCCGCGTGTAATGATGTAACCGACATTGCCGGGCACGCCGGTAGAGAGTGAGCCGGCTCTGAATATATTCATCTGAGCGTCGGGATAAGCCCCCCGGAAGTCCTCGTTTGTATAACCAAGGGCTTTTAATACCGTGTTTATCGCCTGTTCAAGTGTGATGTTATCGTCCGGCCTGAAACTCCCGTCGCTGTAGCCTGAAACGAGTCCGTTCGTGAGGGCAAGCTTTATATAGGGCGACGCCCAGTGAGCCGCAGGCACGTCTTTAAACAGCGATGACGAGCTTGCCGTGACCATATCCTTATAGGGTGAGGCTGATATGAGCATCTTGGTGAATTCAGCTCTTGTAACAGGTTTAGAAAGATTGAAACTGCCGCCGCTGTCGCGGCTTATCACGCCGATGGCGGAGAGCAAACTGATGGAGCTGTCACTTTCTTCCGCTCCGTAGACGATGGCGGGAGAAAACCCTGATGTAGGAATACCGAATGAGCTTGACGGGGCGGGCGCGCCGCTCGTCAGAGAGGTGTAATACGCCGACGCGTATAAACCAGGCAAAACCGCCAACAGCAGGGCTAAAACCGCACAGATGAGGCTGCGCTTATGCGGGGACGACAAAGATGTTGGGACGCTTCCGACGTTAAGATTGATACGAGCGCGACTCTTGCCGGCGCATGCCTTGGTGATGTATTTCTCATCATGACTCTTTTCATGTGTTTGATAAACTGCCATTATCTTTCCTCCGTAATTATTTTACTCGTATCGCAGAGCGTCTATGGGGTTCAGTTTTGACGCCTTGCCTGCGGGGAAGTACCCGAAGATCACGCCTATCGCCACGGAAACCCCGAAAGCTATGAGTATCGCGTTTGCTGACGGTATGGCCGTTACATTAAGAAGGTAACCCGTCAATAAGGCCAACGCTATACCAAGTATTATTCCTACAACGCCGCCGGCGGCGCTTGTGGCGGCCGCTTCAATCAAGAACTGGCTCATTATGGCGCGGCGTTTTGCCCCTACAGCCTTTCTGATGCCTATTTCCCGCGTTCTTTCGGTTACGGACACCAACATGATGTTCATGATGCCTATGCCGCCAACGACTAGCGAAATTCCCGCAATCCCCACGAGAACCGTAGAAATCGAAGATGTGATCTCGTTCATTATATCGACGATTTGAGACAGGCTTGAAACTCTGTAAGCGTCTTCGCTGCCGAAAATCGTGTAGAGCTTAGCTTTGACGACAGAGATCGAATCGTCCATTTTTTCGACGTCGGCGGCAAGCAGATTCCAGTTGCCCACGGTAGAGTTCCCCGAAAGGCGGGTCGCCGTCGTGTAAGGTATGTATATCACGTCGTCCGATGAATAGGCGCTTGAGTCCGCCGTTTCATCTATGACGCCGACTACTGTGTATGTAGAACCGTTTATCTTCAATGTTGAATCCGCATATACGCTCCCGTCGAATAATTCGTCGGCGATGTAGGAGCCTATCACGCAGACCTTCTGCAGACGATCCACATCAATAAATTGAAGGAACCTGCCGGCGGACAAGTCAATACTCTTTAAGGCAGGGTATAACTCGTTTACGCCGGTTACCGAAGTGTCGACGGAATCAACGCCGTTTTTAACCGAAGCCTGAGCTGTTACAAGGGGACTGTAGCTGGTAAAGTGTTCGGGATTATCTTTGACCAATTCCTCCATATCGTCAACGCCGAAGGTGCGGTTTCCGCCGCGGCCGGTGATCATGACGGAGATGGTATTTGTGCCCGCGCTTTCGAGGTTTGACGTAATGTCGCTGGAAAGCCCGTTCATAATGCTCACCAGGATTATGACCGAGGCGACGCCGATGATTATACCAAGCATGGTCAGGAATGAGCGCATTTTGCTAGAAGCCATACTTTTTAAGGCCATTCTGAGAGATTGCTTTATATTCAATTGATCACCTCCTTGTCTTCAATGATCTTGCCGTCGGACAGTTTAACCAAGCGCTTTGCGTGTTGTGCGACATTCATATCATGTGTTATGAGTATCAGAGTATTTCCTTCGGCGTTCAGCCGACGCAGGAAGTCGAGCATTTCACTGCCTGTCTTTGAGTCCAGTGCGCCTGTCGGCTCGTCTGCAAGGATTATCTTTGGATTCCCGACCAGTGCTCTGGCGATAGATACACGTTGCTGCTGCCCGCCGGACAGTTGATTCGGAAGGTTTTTCGATTTATTTGCGATGCCGACCCTTTCCAGTGCAGTTTCCACCATGTCGCGCCTGTCCTTTTCGTGTATGCCGCGGTAAATCAGCGGAAGTTCTACATTCTCATAGACGTTCAGCTTCTGGATGAGGTTGTATTGCTGGAAGATGAAACCCAGCGTATTATTTCGCAGGTGCGCCTGTTCATCGTCGCTCATGTAACTGACGTCTTCCCCGTTAAGCAGGTATTGACCGCTCGTCGGGGTATCAAGGAAACCGATAATATTCATGCAGGTCGATTTGCCGGATCCTGACTGACCGATTATAGCAACAAACTCGTTTTCTTTGATGGTAAGATTGATACCGTCCAGGGCGTGAACATCCTCATCTCCCATGGGGTATATCTTGTATATATCGATCAAGTTGATCATATCATTGCCAGTCATGTTATTGCCCGCCGTTTCTGCCGCTTCCACCACTCGGCTGCGCGCCGCCGCCGTTATACTGCCGGACTACTCTATCGCCGCCGCCGGGTGCGCCTCCTCCGGGTCCAACGCCTCCGCCCATCATACCGGGGCCTGCGAACATAGTCATAGTCTGCGGCGACGTTAAAGAATTTTCCGCCGCGACAGGTATCATTATGATCTGGCCTTCTTCCAGACCGCCGGTTACCTCTATAAAGCTGTCATTATTAAGGCCTAAGCTCACTCTGACGTAATGGGTTCCCGCAGGGGCTCCGGATTGGTCTATGGGTTCGGATGTGAAGGCGCCGGAGGATCTGCCTGTTGCCGTGCCGCCGCTTGGGACGTTCGCACTGCCGAACGCACCGGCATCAGCGCCGCTTTCGCCTAGGGCGGGCGCGTCTGTCGGAGGCCATGCCGCGTCGGCAGGTTGTTCACCTGCGCCATTGGGGACGTTTGCGCCTTCACCGGTTGGGACGTTCGCGCCGGCGGATCTGTCGCCATTGGGGACGTTTGCGCCGGCGTTGGTTGGGACGTTAGCGCTGCCGCCGCTTGTTGGGACGTTTGCGTCAGAGGGGCTGCCGCCATTTGAGACGTTTGCGTCGGCGTTGGTTGGGACGTTAGCGTCAGAGGGGCTGCCGCCGTTGGAGACATTTGCGTAGTCAGCTGCGTCAGTAGGACGACCGCCGTTAGGTCTGCCGACTCCTGCGCCGCTGACTGCGACGGATGTTCCGTCGCCGGTCGGCGGGCGCATCCGTTCTCCGGTTGGCGCGCCTTCCGGACGGCCGCCGCTCCAGGCGGCATCGCCGCCGTTTGGCGCATTCGCGCTGCCATCACTGCCGCCGATTGGAACGTTCGCGCCGCCATCACTGCCGCCGATTGGAACGTTCGCGCCGCCGACTGCGCCGGTTTCGCCTCCACCGGTGACGCCTTCGCCGAACGCGGGCGCGCCCTCCGGACGACCGCTGCTCCAGTCGTCGCCGATCGTATCTGTTCCGTTTGCATCAGTCACGCCGTCGGCTGCTGCAGAATTCTCGCCGCCGCCAACTACGCCGCCGCTCACGTTTTCAGACCCATTTGCACTGTTTGCGCCGGGCGTTCCGCTGCCGTCATTAACAGCGTTCACATTTGCGCCGTTTCCCGTACTGTCATTACTTTCCGAATCGGAGAGCGCGCCTTTGACCAGAACCAGGTTGCCGCGGCTTACCGCTCCAACGGGGATCACCAGAACATCGCTGACAGAATCAACCACAATAGTAGCGGTGGCATTCATGCCGGGCCAGAGACCATCCGACGTATCAAACACAATTTTCACGGGGTAGGTGGTTACACCATTGCTCGTGCTGCCAAGAATTCCCACATTATCCACTGTACCGGAGAATATGCTGCCGGACAGGGCGTCAACAACTATTGAAGCGCTTTGTCCCTTTTGAACCTTAGCGATATCAAGTTCATCAACATTTATGGTAAAGCTCATGATCGACATGTCCGCGATCACGGCCATTACTGTTTTAGCGCCGGCTTCCAATGTGTCGCCGGCCTTGATGGTTTTGGATATTACAGAACCGGAAATGGGTGAGGTGAGGCTGTAGTTTTCAAGCTGTTTTGATGTGTTTTCCCATGAAAGTTCAGCTTCTTGAAGGGATATTCCGCTGTCTCTCATATTATTCGAAAGAGAGTCGCTTGTTAGAGTGACAAGCTGTGCTCCGGCCTCCACATATTCGCCGACAAGGACATGAATTTCGTCAACCATGCCGCTGGTCTTTGCGCTTACTATCTTTTCACTGCCGCCCTCCAGTGCGCCGCCTTCGTAACTGCTGATTTCACCGGCGTTGACCGTCACATAGATACCGTCTGTAAGCGCTCCCGGATTCTCGATGGATATTTCCACATCGGTAACATCTAGATATCCGTCTGCAACACGACTAAAAGCATGTATCTTGCTTATAGTACCGGGCAGTGTTTCAAATGTATTCTCTACAGTGACGACGACCTGCTGACCTGTGCTGAGCGCAGACGCGTCAGCGGAGCTGAAAGGAACAATTACCGACAGGTATTTGTCTTCTATTATCTTTAATACCTTGCCGCCGTTTCCCACGTTGTCGCCGGTTTGAACATAGATTTCAGCGATTCGGCCGCGCATAGGCGCAGATACATTTAAACCGGCAAATGATTCCGCCGTATCGGAGTAATTATTCCTGGATCTCTCCAGAGACAAATTCGCGCGTCCGAGAGAGTTCTCTATTTCGGAAGAATCCAGAGTGTAGAGCAGAGCGCCCTTGCCGACTTCATCGCCTTCCTCAAAAGTATCACTGACCACATCGCCGCCTATGGTAGATGCGACTTCGAACAGCGCGTTAGGCTGTATAGCGCCCGAGCCGCTGAGCGACACTACCACGTCTCCGCGGCTAATTGTATATTCTGTATATTCCGCCGCTGAGGCCTCTTGGGGCATGAGAATCCTCACTGAAAAGATCGCGCCCACCAGAACTACCACGCACAGCGCCAGCGCTATAACCCGCTTTTTCTTCTTGCCCTTCCTTACATTAACAAGGGATGATCCCGAATCTTTTTTTTCAATACTGCCCATGAAGCTCTCCTTCTTTATGTATTACTGAGACACCTACAAGTTTTATATGGAAGCATAGCTACTATATGACTGTTACGTAAGGATTTTATATTTTTGTTGTGATAATGTTGTGATGTTCAAATGTTTTTTTCAATTATGCGAATTATAATGGACGGGCACTACACGCTTCTCAGCAATTCCCCCGCAATATCAACATTTTCAATTCGCATAATACTTTCTTCTGATATGCCGTAACTGAGAAGATTGATGCTGCCGTACCACACGACCCGCTGATCCATAATCGCAAATTTCTGATGAATGCGGTCTTTGGTTCTTACGATAACATCGTGTTGCCTCAGCAAGTCCATACACTCCGTAATCCGTTCCCTGTCCCTTTCAACATAATTTTCAGGCGGTTTTGTAATCACTGTAACTTTTGCCTTGGCGGCGGTTAAATAATTTAGCGCGGACAATACCCGTCGTTTTGTAACGAATGGACTGACTATTAAAACCTCACTGTTTGCCGCCAAAACGTCAACAGAGTAGACAGGAAAGAAGGTGCGGCTGTCAAAAATGGAATGCACTTCATCCAGCGGTTGTGGTGTACCCTTAGCCTTGTAGCCTATGGAGGCATAACCTCTAAGGCGCTTTTGATACATTTTCTCCAACATGGCTACATGGACGTCTACATAATCATAAACCTGGACTTCTTTCTTACCATCATATAAACGGTGCAGTCTTCCGGCGTACTGTTGCAGTGTTCCTCTCCACGATATGGGCATGGCGAGAAAAAGCGTATCCAGACGCGGCATATCAAAGCCTTCACCTACATATTTTCCGGTCGCGACAAGTACGAATGGCATATTATCGGGAATATCAATAACCGATTGCAATATTTCGCGGCTTTTCTTATGCGTTCCGCCGCCGGTCAATGTTATCACATTTTTCAGGTTTTGCGATAGCCTCGCCGCCAAAAGTTTTACATGGTCGGTGCGCTCGGTAAGGATAATAGGGTTTCTCCCTTGTTCCACAGAAGAGACAACGTCTTGTATGATTAAATCATTACGAAGCTCATTATTTTGAATGTCATTGTAAATATCAGTAATTGACCACTTGCTTTCATCTTGGTGAGCCGGTTTTTGGAACCGCGTAAACCGCGGAATTACAAAATGTTCAAACGGGCGCGCCTCCGCCTGCTCTTTTGCGTCCACGCGATAACGGATTTTCCCGCAATGCATATAGATGATGGGATGATGACCATCTTGACGGGTTGGCGTTGCGGTCAATCCATAAACATATTTTGCGTTCGCAGCCTTCAAAACTTGTTCAAAACTGAGCGCCGATACGTGATGGCACTCGTCCACAATGACCATGCCATAATCTTTAACAAGCTCGTTAACCTCATGGTCGGAAACGAGTGATTGCATAACCGCAACGTCAATAATACCGCTTGGATTCTTTTTGCCGCCTCTGATTTGCCCGATTACGGTTTTCTTGCGCTTGCGTCCCTTGGGCGTTAGCTCAGTTATCGGCTCTTCGTTGATTATCAAGAACTCGTTCAGCCTACTTTGCCACTGTGATAGTAGGTTGGTACGGTGTACCAAAACCAGCGTATTCACCTTGCGCTCCGCTATTAAATGCGCTCCGACAACTGTTTTTCCAAAGGCAGTTGTCGCGGATAAAATGCCGTTGTCATGCGCCAAAAGAGCATCTGCCGCCTGTTGCTGCTCACCGCGCAGTTCACCGTTGAATTGCACATCAATACTGCGCCCGGGAAATCGGACTTTGTGAGCTTCGCCTCAGGCCTTTTCTTCTCCCAGGGTGTTTCATCCTCTGAATCCTTGCGTAAGTCGCCAAGCTCGCCTGAAGGGGAGAGGCGACGGATAAAAGATTCCATTTCATCTAAGGTATATCTTTTTACACTATAAAGGTAGTTCCACTGATCGGGATAAGCATTAAAGTCTTCGTTCACAAACACACTGTTTCCATGCTCGCGCGGCGCCTTTTGTAGAGGAAGCGCGATCAGGTTTCCAAACCTGCCATTTGGCAGTGTGTCCTGAGCAGGCATCATACGATCATAGGTTTTGAATGGTAGCGCATGGCGCTTGTTCATAGCGCAAGTAATCAGACTGCTGCCAAACTTTCGCGCCATGCTTGCGGGAATATTTTCAGCAAAGAATATCCAGAAGTGAAACCCATTGCCGGAGCGGGAGCGCTCCACGGCCATACTTATATCTTTTTCGCAGCAGACTTTGCGGATAGCAGTGATGTCGCGGTGTAAATCTTCCGGGCGATAGTCTTTTCCCTTTCCGTCGAAATCAAAGACCAGAAACCGGCATGTTTCATCGGAAAACATCGGATACACGCCGATAGTCATCTGCCCCTTCAAATGTTTTTCAACCGCGTTCTCATCATACCTCACGAAATCTTGACCGGGACATTCGCCGCATTTCATTTTGCCCCCGCCCGATTTGGGACAAAGGGACGACCATTCATTGTTGCAGACCGGGACATATCCGGCGGAACCTTTTTTCGCGTTCTCCCATCGCTTAGCGAAAACATCATCGCGCCCATAAACAAAGACATAAACAATTTGATTTTTTCAGATGGCGTACTGTAATTATGAATGCCCGGCGGTGTTTCCGGCACGATATCGTCAATGTGGGTAAACCGTTTGATCCGGCGTCCGTCTAAATCAATTATCTCATCCCACATTGCAGCCGGACGTGCCCAAAGTCCGCCGTCACCGTATAACGCCTGGTATATCACCATTTCCTCCAAGGTTTCACTATGGGTAGCAGTGGCGATAACTTCGTATTCTTTTCCTTTGAAGTGAATGTATTTACCGGGTTTGATGAACATATTAAACAGCTCCAATCTATACCGTAACTATGCCGTAAAATTGGGTGAAAGTCAAGGCGGTTTCAAATACGCCGTAAAAACATGTTACTATTCACAGCCGATTTTAACTGCAAGGTCAAATAAAGGAGGAAGATATGGCTACAATCCATCACAAAGATAAACGTTCCGGCATCACGTATATCTATGAATCCAAAGCCTACTGGGATAAAGAAAAGAAACAGTCAAGGTCAACGCGCACCCTAATCGGACGGCTTGATGCCGAGACCGGTCAGATAGTGCCAACAGACGGCAGATGCAAAAAGCGAAGCCCGTCCTACACAGGGGACATCGACAATCCCGTAGTGCACAAGCCCCGGACACTCAAGGAATTCCGCGAGGAAGTAGCTAGGCTGGAATCCGAGAACGCCGCGCTTAAAAAAGAACTCATGGACTTGAAAAGTCTGATGCTTGAATAGTCATGGTGTTGTCATTATGATGTGGTGAGGAAAATTACGGGTAAATGCTTAAGCATTTACAGATTCTATCTTAGAAGTCCCTTTAACTTAATTGAACCTTTGCGCGCAGCGCTTCAACTTCCGCATATGTTAATCCTGTATCTTCAATAATTTCCTCAATCGACCTGCCGCGTATGATCATTTTTTCCGCTACTTCGCGTTTTCCCTCGCGTTTTCCTTTGCGTATCCCTCGCCGTTCCATATCATCAAACGCCCGTTCTATAGCATATGTCATATCCAATTCCTCATCATCTCTGTTTTCAATCTTGGCCTTATAGATAATGTCGGATTCTTTGTCCTTTAAGTCCTTGGTAACAAACTTGGCATTAACATGTTTCAAATATTCTGCATCAAGTTGATCTACCCAAGGCGCCGCGATGTGATTTTTCACAAAATCATAAAAATTTCTCTTATGGGACAATATCCGCCGATATCCTTTATCGTATTTGTTATCATTCTCTGCCGCCAACGTCTTTATACCTCCATTATACGCAATGCTCATGGGGATTGCAATGAGCTTTTGGAAAAACAAGAATTTAATACTATATCCAGTAGAATTCCAGTAGAATACACGTGATGTGGGCTTCATGTAATCATTGTGCAAGTGCTGCAAATATACACATAATGTAAAAATAAGGTTGTAATGTAAAATAATAACACTATATTATCATCTATCCTCCTATGTGTCAAGCGGATAATAAAATTTGAAGTGGAAATTTTCGTCAATTTTGTTACTATAAAATCGGCCGTGAATAGTAACGTTTGGTAATCTTTCATAGATAAAACCTCTTGACAGCTCATTCTATCTATTATAGAATATATGCGGTAGTAAATAGAATGGAGGTTACTTATGGCTGATTATCGACTGGCGAAAGCGGAATCGCGCTTTGCCGACCTGATATGGGAACATGCGCCGATTCACTCCCCAAAACTCGCGGAATTGGCGGTGGATGCTTTGAAGTGGAAAAAAACCACAACATACACCGTGCTGAAAAAGCTCTGCGACAAGGGTATTTTCAAGAACGAGTACGCACTTGTTACCGCTTTGGTGACCCGCGATGAGTTTTACGCCGGGCAAAGCGTAAAATACGTGGACGACACCTATGACGGCAGCTTGCCGCGATTTATCGCAGCGTTCACAAGCAACCGAAAGCTCACCGACAAGCAAGCGGTGGAAATCAAACACTTGATTGATGAATACAGGGAGAGTGGCGGCGATGACTGATATTTTCTTGATCGTGCTGAATATGAGCCTTACATCGATGTTCGTAATTGCCGCCCTGTGCCTGGCGCGGCTCGCTCTGCGAAAAATACATGCTCATAAGTGGATAAGCTATGCGCTCTGGGGAGCGGCGGGATTCAATCTTATTTGTCCGTTCAAGTTAGAAAGCGCATTCAGTTTAATCCCGTTCAATTGCGAACCGATCCCACGTGATATAGCCATGCAGGCAATTCCTCGCATTGACAGCGGGATAAGCATTATAGATAACGCCGTCAGCAGTTCCCTACCCGCCGCGACGCTCATGGCAAGCGTAAACCCACTGCAGGCGTGGATAGAGGTTGGCGCATGCGTATGGCTTGTCGGTGTCGCCGCAATGCTTCTGTATGCCGTAATCTCATACGTTCGGCTGATTCGCCGCAAAGACAGTGTGAAAACGCCGTTTGTCTACGGTTTTATCAAACCGAAAATCCACATTCCGGGCGAACTTTTGGGGGAAGCACTGCGCTACGCCACACTTCACGAGCAAACGCACATCAATCGACGCGATTATCTTGTAAAACCGGTCGCGGTCGCGCTCCTGTGCATACATTGGTTTAACCCGCTCGAATTCAAAAAACGCTCGCGGATAATCACTGTTGTCATCGTTGCGTTTGCCGCCTTGCTGACAGCCGGTCTCGCTTTGAATGGGGATGGGCGCCCTATGAATACTTTTGAGGAATTATCATTACTGCGAACGCCCTATGTTGGAAACAGTAGCGCAGTCGGCAAGATAGTGGACGCTCTGCCACCGCTTGGCGCAAGGCACAGTCAGAAATTCTTCTCAATCGGCGACGACTACGGTACAGGTCACGCGCCGTACACGTTGACGCTTTATTACGAACAGAGCGGTAAAATTCGGAACGACTACGCGATAACGCCGCGCAACGCCGCGATTTTACTCGCGCTGATTGACAATCTGGATGAAGTGAGCTACGCGATTCGCACCTCTCCGAGCGGTGATATGCTTGACAAGGCGGCGTATAGTGAACATATTACTTGGAACCGTGCCGAACTCGACGACTACCTCGCGACCGTTGGACTGACGTGGGACAACTTCCGTGAAGATTGGGGCGCTTCGATAGAGGCATTCGCGCCGATTGTACGGATGGAATCGGAATCGCGTCCAACAGTTGTGGTATATGAGCATACTGATGCCGACATAGGATACATCCCTTTCAAGGACAGCAGCACCACAGACAGGTACGGGTTGGTTACATTACCTGCGCGAACAAACGATGATGTTATTGTCTTGAATGATATTGTTTTCGTAGTGGCGACCGCTTCACAAGATACTGTGCAGCTTGAACTTTTCCACGCGGAATCACAAGCAGCCGCCGGAACGAGGTTCTGCGCAGGTTCTGGAACCCCCGGCAATATATCGACTTTGATTTCAGATTTTAGGGTCGCCGAATTGTACCCTGCCGGTTACAGCGGTCAAATCTGGGCGGTATCGACAGATGCTGACGGTAACAAACATTACAGCGAATGCCTGAATGTAGAGTACGCGCCATAGTAACGCTTTCAGATAAGAACATACGAAGAGATGTATCATGAAGGCTGACTACGGACGGGGATTGTATAAAGAATATGAGCTGTTGCTGACCGAGAATGAGGCGATAAAAGCAGAATTCGAGATGCTGCGGCGGAAATATCAACTTCTGCAGAAGGATATGGAACGCCTGAAAAAGGTGGAAGCGAAACTGGAGGCGGAGCTGAAAGAGAAAATCACTGAGCGGGAAAAAGATCGGAGGTCAGTATGGCCATCCTAAAAGCAAGCTCCCTGCTTTCGCAGACTCTGAGGTCACGGAAACAGAACTCCACAAGCCAGAAGCGTGCCCGTTCTGCGGCGGAGGAGCGGAAGAGACTGGCGAAACAATCCCCAAAGACGAATTGGATTATGAAGTGGTTGTGGTAAGGAAGACTATGCAGCGGCAGCCCCTACACCATTGAGGAAGTATTTGCACACAGCGGCGCGATTTGAACGCCGTTTATTGTGATACCATAAAATATGAAGGGATCGAGTTTACCATGTTGTCGGATGTAAACCTGTCCCTTTTATTTTATATCCTCTTTTCGTTCGGCTGTAAATAGTAACTGAGTGACGAAAATTTCCACTTCAAATTTTGAGCCAATTGCGTTGTTCTGTAATTGAGTAAAGGCAAAGCTTGCGAGATACAGCAGAAAGATTTTTCTCCCGGATTCCGACGAGAAATGAACGTTTGAGGGTCATAAAAAACATACGTTTGGGAATTTGCGCCCAGAGTACGAATCATAAATATTTATTGAAATTTCAACGAAAACAGTAGAAAATCCCCTCCGAGTATGGTATAATATTCTTATCTAAAAACAAACCGTAAGGAGGAGATTCTCTATGGCAATTATACCACAAATTTCGATGTTAAGGAAGTGCCGGGATACGAAGGCATGTATTACGACGAACACGGCGAGGTATATTGCTATTCCAAGGAGAATGCCGAACGTCACCGCATGATCCCCGCCGGATACGACCAGGAAAGAGA
>JAISED010000006.1 GCA_031264295.1 Eubacteriales Family XIII. Incertae Sedis bacterium
CTTTGCGAAAACCGTCGTCAGGGAGCGCAAAATACCGTTTGAGATTGTGGCGCCGAAGCCTGAAACACCGACAAGAGAAAGCGGTTACAGCGCGTTCCGGTCACTGCGCAGGGCGGCGAGGGACAGCGGCGCGCAGGATTGGTCGCTTGAAGAAATCAATAATGAGATCAACGCCGCGCGCCGCGATAAAGATGCCGGTTTATGATCGTTTACGCCGTTATTGATACAAATGTGATCGTTTCCGCTATGCTGTCAAGCCACGACGACGCGGCAACCGTTCAGGTGGTGGAGAAACTGTTCACAGGTGAGATCATATCCCTTTACAGCGCCGAGATACTGGATGAGTATTACAATGTTCTGCACAGGGACAAATTTCCTTTTTCCGAAGACGACGTTAATGGCATGCTCTCCGCGATTGAGAAGTATGGCATATGTGTTGACGCCGCGCCAAGCAGAGAAATATTGCCCGATATGAAAGACTTGCCGTTTTATGAGGTTGTGTTGGAAAAACGGGACGACGACTCTTATTTAATCACGGGAAACATAAAACATTTTCCCCAAAAACCTTTCATTGTTACGGCAAGCCAAATGTTGGACATTCTCTCGCTTTTATCATGAAAAGGGATGCAGTACAGTTTTTTCGACTTACGGATACTTTGCGGTCTCTGTCGCGAAGCGGTTTGTCGGCAACATGAATGGGCGAATTTATGAAGTTTTTATTTTTGGGAATCAGTGTAGCTTTGGCTGTATTTTTATTATTTGATTGTTCGACGGAAATCACACAACGTGACAGGCTCTTCCTTGAAAAATTAGGTATTGGCAAGCCCCTTTGATTTATGTGCTTATTATCAGACTTTTAGGTTGTATGTGACGAGGGATAGACGCTCTGATATTCTTTCAATTGAACCTGCATCTCCCTTTAAATTTTCCAATTGTCTGCTGTTAAAAAAATTGATCGGATAAATCTTGGGGACATATCCGGCATTGATGTTTTTAAGGCCGCTCCATTTTTGAATATCGTCCTCTAGATCAACTCCGGCTTTCCCCCTATCGTGAGCATAAGATGATAAACCTTAGCGACGTCTTCGACATACTGAGCCTTAAGCAATGTGCCCTCCATGTCCTCGTCCCCTACAACCAGAACGCCGTGGTTTTTCAAAAGACAGACGTCCGCCTTGCGCAGAGGCGCCATTATACTTTCCGCCAATTCTTCTGAACCCGGTATGCCGCAAGGCGCAATTTCTGTATTCTTGCCATAGAACAGCGCTTCGAAAACCACAGGCTCTATGGCCATTCCTAGTGTTGCGAACGCTGTGGCGTAATGCGAATGCGTATGGACAATGGACAATATATCCTCGCGGCACTGGTATGCCTTTAAATGCATGAGATATTCGATCGATGGTTTGCCGCGGGCGCCGGCCTCCACTATATGGCCGTCCTGCGACAATACAGGGAAATCATCGATCGTCAAGCTGCGCCGGTTCAAGCCTGATGGTGATATAACCATGCAGCCGCTCTCCCTATCCATCATGCTGAAATTCCCTGATTTGTGCATACAAAGTCCGCAGCTCTCAGCCTCAACCGCAACTTCTAATACTTGCTTTTTTATTGACTCTAACATAATACCATCCTTCCGATAAATCTCATGACGGGACTTCTAAAAGTGAGACACCGTCACCACCGTTCGAATTCTTATTTTATGAAGGCTTCCCCGTTCCAAGGGCGATAGTTCTCAAGCTGCCCCATGATCTCCAGATACTCCCTGTTGTGTACGCGCACGAACTTCATATTCGCGGGGGCGCCGTGCCCGGGGTAGATCACCACCTCATTCGCCCAAGCGCTTACGACATTGCAGATGGACGCGCACATTTCCGCGTCGGAACCGTCTCTGAGATCCGTCCTGCCGAGATCCACATTGAATATTGTGTCCCCTGTGAAGCACACCTTGCTCTTTTCTGAATACACGCAAATGCTGCCGCGGGTGTGCCCCGGCGTATGCACGATAAGCAGCTCTTCGCCGTCCAAGGACAGCTTTTCGCCGCCGTAAAGCACCGTATCGACCTCGCCCTTATATATTTCCGCATCCTCCCCATGCATAAATACAGGACATCGTGTCTCTGATTTTATCTTTTGCACCCCTCCCACATGGTCATGATGATGATGCGTCAAGATAATGCCCTTCAATACAAGCGCAGCCTCCTTGATCACGCGCAGATATTTTTCCCCGCTGTAACCCGGATCTATTATATAGCACATAGCTCCGTCTTTCTGCGATATGATATAACCATTACTCTCCAACTGACCTCCGACTAAGCTCTTGATTCTCAATTCAACGCCGCCTTTCTTTGCAGTGTTAATATCACAAAGACTATATTTTTCGATACATATTGCTTTTACTCTGTTTTAGTACTATGATGTGTTAAGAGGGACTTCAAAAACTACCGCATACCTTCCGGCGAATTTTTTCGTCAGACCAGGCTATCGGTTTGTCTATGCGTCTCTGCCAAGGATATCACATTTTGAAAGAAGGATCAACATGAAGATCGCCATAGCCGGCGCGGGTAAGCTCGGCGTTAAGATAACTGAAATGCTGCTGAGCGGCGACCACGCTGTAACTGTTATTGATAAGGACGACGACGTTCTGCAGAAACTCAGCTCCAATTTCGACGTCATGACTGTAGTCGGAAACGCGAAAGAGATATCCCTGCTTGAGGATATCGGAATCGGTTCTTTTGACTTCCTGCTGGCTTCCACTGATCGCGACGAGAAAAACATCGTCATTGCCTCATTTGCAAAAAAGCTCGGCTGCAGCCACGTAATCGCGCGTATAAGGGATCCCGAACACATGCAGCAGTTGGAATTCATCAAGGAAATCATGAATATTGACTATCTGATAAACCCGGATTACGCCATAACCCAGGAAATTTATAAATATTTAGTCGAAAAGTACACGATCAGCGACGGCATGTTTTCAACCGGCAAGATTGCGCTGATTGAATTCGGTTCTTCCAAAATGCCTAAGCTTGTGAACCTCCCGATACGTCAGATCCCTGAACTGCTCGGGCGTATACTCGTCGTCGCCGTTTCCCGAAACGGCAAGGTGATCATACCCAACGGCGATCTGGTAATCCTGGAAGGCGACTCGCTGTATATCATGGGCAGACGCGAAATGATAGTCGATTTAAGCAAACGGGTTTTAGAGAAAGGGAAATATACCAATCTGCAGAAGGTCATGATCGCGGGGGGTGGAAAAACAGGACTCTATCTCGCAAAGCTGCTTTCTGAATTCGGCGCGGCGGTCAAGATCATCGAGGTCGATAAACAGCGTTGTCAGTACCTGTCAACACGCCTTGAAAATGTGCTTGTACTTCATGGCGACGCAACGGATTTGACATTGCTGGAAGAGGAGAATTTCGACGAGATGGACGCCTTCGTATCCACTACGGGCTACGATGAAGAGAATCTGCTGCTGGCTCTCATGGCCAAGCAAAGAAAGATAGAAGATGTGATTGCCAAGATCAGCCGCGAAAGCTATTCCGGCTTGATAGAAAACATGGGGATCGATATGGTGCTCAACCCCGTCGATATCTCTGCCAGCCACATCCTGCGCTTCATACAAGGCGCCGACTTGATCATATTTTCCCAAATTATACAAGGTCAGGCTGAGATGGTTGAATTTATCGCCGAAGAAGATATGATGCTGCTGAACGTCCCCCTGTCGGAACTCGGCCTGCCAAAGGGCGTCATCATCGCCGCCATACACAGAAACGCCGATGTGATTATTCCTAACGGCAATACGGTGATCATGGATGGAGACAGGGTAATAGTGTTCTGCCTGCTCTCCGGGGTCGGCGATCTTGAGCGGCTGTTTCGCATACGTAAGGGCTTTTTCAGGTAATGTTATATGGGGCTGAATTATAGAACTATATTCCGCGCTTTCGGCGCCGCTGTCTTCATCGTAGGCGCCGCTATGTTCATTCCGGCGCTTGTTTCATTGTTCTTCAACGAATACGCGGTCAGCGGCGGCTTCACTGTCTGCGCCGTCATTATTACCGGCGCAGCGGCGCTTGTCGTCAAGCTTACCGGCTCACGCCTAAGATTCGAGATGAAACCGCGCGACGCTATCGCCGCCGTTACCTTATGCTGGTTCGCGTCGTCCCTGCTCGGAGCGGCGCCATATATGGTCTGCGGCGTGACGTATAGCGCAGCAGACGCATTTTTCGAATCCGCATCCGGTTTTACCACCACCGGCGCTACTTGCTTCGCGGAGCTTGAGGATCTTCCGCGTGGAATTCTGTTGTGGCGTTCGCTGACGGGCTGGCTCGGGGGTTTGGAGATCATAGCTCTCACGCTCGGTATTCTCCCCGTTTACGCTTCAAATCAATTATCCGTCCAATTCGAATCGTCGGTTTTGCTTTCAGAACGGTACTTGCCAAAATCCGGCGGGATTTCACGGCTGTTCTATACTATATATTTCGGTTTCACCATATTGCTTTCGATCTGCTATCTGTTCGGCGGCATGAACTTTTTCGACGCCCTGACACACTCTATGGGCGTTGTATCCACCAGCGGATTCTCAAATTACGATATAGGCGCGTCAAGCTTCAACAGCGGTTTTATCAATTGGATCACCTCGGCCGCGATGCTGTTCGCCGCTATGAATTTCACATTATATTATCGGCTTTTCACCGGCCGCCGCAGGCTTATTCTTAAAGATGAAGAATTGCGGAGCTATCTGGCTCTATTCGCTTGTACCTCCGTACTTATCGCAGTCAGTTTGATCTCCACGAATGCCGCAGACGCCTCGAACACGCCGGTGCAAGACCTTGAACTCGCTGTATTCGAAGCTGCGGCGACTTTAAGCACGACGGGTATGCGCAACGCCGACTATACCTTATGGCCTCCGTTCTGCCAGATGATTCTGCTGTCCCTCATGGCGGCGGGCGGGTGCTCCGCCTCTCCCGCAGGCGGTCTAAAAATCGTCCGCGGGCTGATAGTCTTTAAACTCATACGCAGAAACATCTCACGCAGGCTTCACCCCAATGCCTTCGTCTCCATAAAACTCGACGGCAAACCCGTGCCCTCCGACGTCTCCGCCGCTGTAGCGGGGCACGCCATGCTGTACGCTTCGGCGCTCCTCTTGGGTACGCTGTTTGTAAGCATCGGTGAAACAGATCATATGACCGCATTCGGCAGTGTAATTTCATGTCTTGGAAATATCGGCTCCGGATTCAGTCAAGACGGCGCCTTCGCGTCATATGCAAGCTCCCCCTGGGCAATAAAATTGTTTTTGAGTTTTCTTATGATCGCTGGGCGGCTGGAGCTTACGACGGCGCTGCTAGTATTCACCCGCCAGTTCTGGAGCAATGATAGATGACAACGGCGATGGCGTAATCTAGGCGTCCTGAGCGGCGGAACGACTTAGGGATGCCGCAATACGATATTAAATTGGAGAATTGTTATAATGAAGTTTAAATTTCAAATTATAGTCAAGATAACCGGGGTGATCATTGTAATAATCGCCATAGCTATGATTCCCGCCATGCTTGTATCTCTGTGGTATCGTGAGGGCGCAGCGGCGAAAGCCTTTGCCGCCGCCATCGCGCCGATGGTTCTTGTTGGCGCGCTGCTCATATTTATTACAAAACCCCTCACAGACAGTCTTCGTATGCGAGAAGGCGTGCTGATTGTCACACAATGTTGGGTCATGGCTTCCATCCTTGGCGCGTTGCCATACATCATATCAGGCGCCGCTCCGAACTTCATTGACGCCCTTTTCGAATCCGCATCCGGGTTCAGCACCACCGGCGCCACCCTTTTTAGCGATCTCAGTCACATTCCCAAAGGACTCCTGTTCTGGCGCTCGATGACTCACTGGCTCGGCGGCATGGGGATCCTTGTATTCGCTATCTCCATTCTCCCGGCTCTCGGCATAGGCGCGCTGAATCTGGCGAAGGCCGAGGCGCCGGGTCCGACCCTCGACAAAGCGGCTACGAGAATTTCCGACAACGCGAAAATACTGTACATGATCTATCTGTCTCTTTCCGTAATCGAATTCGTCATTCTGCTCATTTCCGGGATGAATCCGTATGACGCCGCCATTCATACCTTCGCCAGCATGGGTACGGGCGGTCTGTCCAGTTATGATCAAGGAATAGCCGAATTCGGCAGCTTTGCCGTCAAGTTGACCATTTCATCGTTTTGCCTCTTTGCATCCGTCAATTTCATAGCCTACAGCGCCTTGATCAATCGCAAATGGAAAGAGTTTATCAATGAACCCGAATTGAAAGCCTTCATCGGCGCTATAATCGGCTTCAGCCTCTTGATCGGTCTTGCTCTTTGGCTATCCGGGGTTTACCCCGATCCGAGCGAGTGTTTCGGCCAAGCCTTCCTGCAAACAGGCGCCTTTATATCGACGTCCGGTTATGTCTCCGCAGATTACAGAATGTGGCCGCTTGTATGTCAGTGGCTTCTCTTCTTGCTCTTGCTCTGCGGCGGCTGTTCCTCATCCACCGCAGGCGGCATGAAACTCATAAGGGTATTGGTCATGTTCAAACTCATCTACCGTAATTTTTATAAACGTCTGCATCCCAGAGCTGTCGTCTCCGTAAAACTCGGCGGGCGCGTTGTATCCGCTGAAAACGCTTCGAATATAACTGTTTTTGTCCTTATGTACTTCACCGCGATTTTCGCCGGTTCCTTGATTCTATCCATTGACGGCAATGACATAGTAAGCACGGTAAGCGCCGTTGCCGCAATGCTGGCGAATAGCAGCTCCGGTTTTGGAAAAATCGGATACCTCAGCTCATTTGGGATCTTCTCACCCCCTGCCAGACTCTTTCTAACATTCCTGATGATCGCCGGGCGGCTTGAATTATTTACCGTGTTCATCATCATGACGCCTGCATACTGGCGCACTGATAGACAGTAGATGGCAGTATGAGTATGAATATTCATGTTGACTCAGCCTCACCTCACCGCCCGGCTCTGCGGCGGTATCTCCGCCCCTTCTTCGGTTTTGCGGCGTAGGCTTTTACGGCTTTCTCATAAACAATTGTAAAATTCACCTCGCGTCTGCTTACATCCACAGACTCCGCTTTTACTTTTACCGCGTCGCCCAGTGTCCATTTCTTGCCCGACGATTCTCCTTCCAGTCTGTATTTCGCAGCATCATATACGTAATAATCATCCATTAATGTGTCTATATGCACAAGACCTTCGACCGTATTCGAGAGTCCGATAAAAAAGCCGAAGGATGTCACCCCGCTGATCACCGCGTCATACTCCTCGCCGATGTGATATCGCATATACTCAGCCTTTTTCATTTTCTCCACTTCACGTTCAAGATCAAGCGCGCTCTTTTCCGTCTCGGACGACCTATCCGCGGCGTAATCCGCCTTCTTCGCCAGCGCGTCACGCCGTTTCATTGTAATGCTTCCCCGCAAGTTCTCCTTTATGATCCTGTGTATCATCAAATCCGGATATCGTCGAATAGGCGATGTAAAATGGCAATAATATTTCAGCGCCAATCCGAAATGCCCGTCACATTCCACACCGTAACACGCTTTCTTCATTGTCCGCAGCATTACCGTATTTATAACATTTTCCTCGGGCCTACCCTTTATTTTTTCCAGCATCGCGTTGAAATCGGACGGGCGCGGTCTCTCCACACCGCCTTTCATCTTTATGCCCATCCCTTCCAAAAACTTCCTGAATTCAGTGAGTCTATCCGGATCGGGTTTCTGATGGATCCTGTAAATAAACGGCAGCCGCTTACCGTGACATCTCCTGGCCACCGTCTCGTTCGCCAAGAGCATAAACTCTTCTATGAGTTTATTTGCCGCACGGCGGTCGGCAACCGATATCTCCACGGGGATCCCCTCGCTGTTAAGTTGTATGCTCGCCTCATCCAGATCAAACTCTATGCTGCCGCGTGCTTTGCGTCTCTCATACAATACTTCGGCAAGCTCCCCCATAAGTAACAGTTCGGAACGCAAAGCGGCGCACTTCTCGGTTCCGGACAGCGCGGCGTTCTCTAACAGATCCGATACATCGCCGTAGACAAGCCGCGCCTTTGAGCGGATTACACTTTCATATAGCTCATGAGCCTCGACCTCCCCTGAAGCGTTCACCATCATGTCTATAGTCAGGGTCAGGCGGTCAACGCCCTCGTTCAGACTGCAAATCCCGTTAGAAAGCGAAACAGGCAGCATAGGCGCCACCTGATCCAACAGATATATACTCGTCCCTCTATTCAATGCCTCTTTGTCCAGCTCACTCCCCTCAACAACGTAATGACTCACATCCGCGATATGGACGCCCAGCTTATATCCTCCGCCCTCAAGCCTCTTGACAGAAACAGCGTCGTCGAAGTCCTTTGAGTCGGCGCCGTCAATCGTGAAGATCGTCTCATCGCGAAGATCGCGGCGTCCGACAAGATCATTCTCACATATTCCGCCGGAGACTGAGGCGGCTTCAGCCTCCACAGCCTCAGAAAATTCTATAGAGAGTCCATGTTGTCTTATGACGGCGAGTATATCGCCACCCGGCTCCCCGCCGCGTGAAATGATCTCGGTGATCCGTCCCTGCATACTGTCTGTGTAATCAGCATAGTCTATTATCTCGGCCTCGACCGTATCGCCGTCCTGAGCCTCGCCCTTATTTCTATTTGCGATCACTATCCGCACAGTTTCCTTGCCAAGCTTTGACGTGACAAGCCCGTATCGCCCATGATCCCGAAATTCTCCCGCCGCATGACTATATGCCCGTTTGATAACCCTGACGACCTGCCCGCGCCTTCTCTCCTTATATTCGAAATTTCCGCCCCTTACAGGGCGGATAATTTCCACCTCAACGAAATCCCCGTCCATGGCGCCATTCATCTTTGAAGCCGGAATGAAAACCTCCGTCCCGTCCGAGTCGTCCCGGACGAAACCGGCGCCGTTTCCGATCTTTCTCAGATTAGCGCTTAATGATATTTTCGACTTCTTTTTACTTTTTTTCATACGACTCCTCTACATATCGCCTTACTGCTTGTGTGAACAAGCCCCCGTACATCTCATTCTTCTTCTGCCCCACCCCTGAAACCATCAAAAACTCCGCACTGTTTTGCGGCAGCCGCATGCACATGTCACGAAGCGCAGCGTCGGAGAACACGTGAAACGCCGGTATCTTTGCCTTCGACGCCAGCTCGCTTCTCAACGCTCTCAGCTGCTCAAACAGTGAATCCGCACTTCCGTCCGCGGGCAAAACGTCGGCTTTGGCGGCAGACGCGGCTTTCTTCTCGGTTTGTTCATACTTGACCATCTTCATTAAAACCTGCCGGTCGTCCCTTGTGATCTCTGTATATGACTGACCGAGTTCCAGAACCGGATATTGCCCGCCCGCAACGCGCAGATACCCGAGGATCACCAGATAATCGACTATATCACATATTTTTCTGATCGTTGCATCCTTCATTATGCCATAAGTAGACAGCGTATCAAGTCCCTGACTGATTATCTTATCATTCTTTTGTCCGTGAAGTATTTGCGCTACAACCGTTTTCCCGAAACTGCGGCGGCGCTCGCCGAGTCTATACACGCATGAGATTATCTTTTTGGCTTCAAGGGAAACATCCACCGTCTCATAATTTTTATTGCAATTAGAGCAGTTCCCGCAAAATCCCGGCGGACGCTCGCCAAAGTATCTAAGAATATAGCCTCGCAAGCACTCCAATGATGTACAATACCACGTCATGAGCTTGAGTAACTCTTCATCCTTTTGCATGAGCGACCGCCGGATTTCCGGCGTAAGCTCATCATTGCTTTCAAGGCTCCTTTTTATCAGGAATTGATTGATCCGCACATCCTGACCGCTGTAAAGCAATATGCAATCCGCCGGTGAACCGTCCCGTCCGGCTCGCCCGGCCTCCTGGTAATAGCTCTCTATGTTCTTAGGCATATTGTAATGGATCACAAACCCGACGTTGGACTTGTCGATCCCCATTCCGAATGCGTTTGTAGCCGCCATAACTGTCCTGCGGTCATACAGGAAATCGTCTTGATTCACGCGGCGCTCTACATCGTCCAGCCCCGCGTGGTAACGCGTGGCGGCGTAACCCTTCGCACACAATTTCCTGCAGACCTCTTCTACGCTCTTCCGCGTGGCGCAGTAGATTATCCCGCTCTTTTCGGGATTATTACGTAAATACTTCTCTATTTCCGCCATTTTGTCAGCCCATTTTACTACTGAGAAAAACAGGTTTGCGCGATCAAATCCCGTCGACACCATAAACGGCGAATTCAGTTCCAATAGTTTGACTATATCTTCCTTTACCCTGCTGGTGGCGGTAGCGGTGAACGCACTGATCGGCGGACGCCTCTTCAGCTTGTTCACAAAAATAGGAATATCCAGATAGCCGGGGCG
Organism: Eubacteriales Family XIII. Incertae Sedis bacterium; assembly: GCA_031264295.1. Classification (GTDB taxonomy): domain Bacteria; phylum Bacillota; class Clostridia; order Peptostreptococcales; family Anaerovoracaceae; genus JAISED01. Next base: position 10,408 of record JAISED010000006.1, read on the forward strand.
AAAATCCTGCCCCCATTGAGATACGCAATGCGCTTCGTCAACAGTGATCATGGAGATATGCAGGTCCGCCGCAAGTTCTATAAACTCGTCCATCAGCAGGCGTTCGGGCGCTATATAGAGTATCTTAAACTCGCCCTGCGCCACGCGATTCATAATATCCCGCTGCTCGGCGGCGCCGAGAGAGCTGTTCAACAGGCAAGCTTTCACGCCTGACTGCTGAAGCCCGGACACCTGATCCTTCATAAGCGATATGAGCGGCGATATTACTATGGCGATTCCCTCGAACATAATCGCGGGTATTTGATAACATATCGACTTTCCCGCGCCCGTGGGCATAACCCCGAGGACGTCCTCCCCATTCAATATCCTGCTGATGATGTCGCTCTGCCCTTCCCTGAATTCACTGTATCCAAAGTACTTGCCGAGTATGTCTAGCGCTTGCATTCATACCTCCAAGGTGTCATTTCTTAGGTTTTAATTTCAAGGGCAACCTCCGGAGGTTGCCCTTAACCATTTTATAATTTTATAAGCTTATTGTCAAGTATATTTCCATAATTTGGATGCCGCTGTTTGACGGAATAAAAGAGGGAGGCGTGCGCCTCCCTCTTGCTCTGTCTCCTAGTCTGTTGTTGTTAGTTAAACTTATACTTCTCGACGACCGGGATAAATGTATCGCTATCCCATATGAATACATTGACATAGTATCCTTCGGTGACAAACACGCCGTTGTTGTTTTCCGGCATATCAAGCTGCGCTATGAAGTTCGCAACTTCTCCGTTCCCTATGTCGTCTTGCGTCTCTCTGATAATGCGAAGCAACTTGCCGTCGGGCTTGTACAGGGCTACATACAGGGTCAGGTTCACGTCGCCGCCGGACTCGTTTATATGCGAGACATTTGTGATAAGAATCTTTGATGTCAAGTGTTGAAGCTCATTCCCGTTCTCGTCGGCGAAAACCGGAACATCAGGGACGTCAGGAACATCAATGACCGCTTCCTTATGAACGACCGTGCTCAGGGAAGCCGGTACAATGGTATATCCTGCCGGTGGGGCGACGGAAACTGTCACGCCCGCGCCTTCGGCGCTTATCCCGCTGACCGCGAGTTTATAGACCGCTCCTGAACCGCTCAGCGCACCCTTGGCCGCTCCGCCTGAAAGACTGATGTTATCTGCGGTAAGTCCGGGTATCGCCTGTGAGAATGTCAGCGTCAGCTCTGTCGTAGTCGCCGTGTCTGCGGAACCGTTAGCCTCCAAGCTTACAAATGTTCTCCATCCGTCATAAACCGCCGACAATGCGTTGAAATACCACTGTGATACAGCCTCATAGCCCGTATCATTGAGGTGAATGTTATCGCCGCTGTATCCGTTTGCCAGAAGAGACTCTGAGAAGTCATAGCCATCTACTACTCCCAGGCCGTACTCCTCCGCGATCGCCCTTTGAATGGGAACGATACTGTCTGCGATAATGCTGGGTGATATGGAGAAATTGCCGTTCCCCTTGGCCCGCAAGGAGGTTCCCACGATGACAAGCGGATGGGTGGGCAGTTCCAGCGTCATATCCAGCAGTTCACGGTAGTCGGTGCGGAATGTCGCTTCGTCAACCCAGCTGCTCTCACTTCCGCCGTTTTTAGCGTTGTTCGCTCCAATGGCATAAATCACAAGATCCGGCTGGAAATTGACTACATCGTTCCAATTGCTCGTCTTGCCGTACCAGCCCGAACCCACTGTCGGAGCGGGATAGATCGTGTTTCTTTGAGCGCCGTAGCCGTCTCGCCCGCCGTTACGCACCGTGAACTTGCCGACGCCGTATTTGGCGTCCAGCTTGCTCTGCAGCTGCCGCGGGTAGGTGGCGCTATCGTTGCTGGCGCCCGCTCCGCGCGTGATGCTGTCGCCTATACAGTATACCCTGATCGCTCTCTGCGCCGACAGTGCGGCGTCAAAGAGGCTCACTGTCACGGTATAGCTGATCTTCGTCCCGTCCGCCGCGCTTATATCGTAGGTCTGCGGGGTGGTGAAGTCGTGCGCGCCTGTCGGACTTACGGATAAGCCCTGGGGCAAGGTAAATGCCGGGGTCAATGACGTCAGACCGTATTCCGCCGGCAATGTGATGTGAATGGTGCGATAGGTATTGCTCACCGCGCCTTCCACCCCGTTAATGCTAAAGCTGTTTATGGCTACATCCGATGGAATCATCACGTCGAAGGCCGCAGTCTGACCCCAGTAATCCAGCGTCACTGTCTGAAGTCCAAGCTGATCGGCGTCGTAACCGCTCACTGTGACGCCGGGATGTGAAGCGCCGCTGCCCAATACAGCGAAATCCGCTATGTGCCCGCCGCCGAAATCGGCGCGCAGCTTTGCGCCCGCCAGATCGAGTGCTTCGCCGGCTGCATAGGTCAGCTTGGTCGGCGGAGTCACTGTCAGTTCAGGCGTCAGTTCTTCCTGCAGGAAGTTGTAGATGTTGTTAGCCCTGGCTATATAGCCTGCCCTGGTCAGATGTACATGGTCGTACGGATTGAAGATGGACGTATCGGCCATGCTCCATGTGTTCTCATCAATGAACAGCACGCGATCCCTGTACGCCGCCTCGTTAGCGACTTCCTTCTCCCACTGCACGATGATGTTTGTACGTTCATTATTGTTGGTATACTCGGTCGGTGAAAGACAGCCGATGGTCGAACCCATTACCACGAACGGCTTTGAATCCAAACCCAGGTAGTAGTCGATGTAGGTGCGCAGACTGGCTTTGAAATTCGTCTCCCGCTGGGTGTCGGTGCTGCCCAGTCTCGGCCAGTTGCCGTTATGGGAGTCGTTGCCGCCCATAAGGAAGAGCACGACGTCGGGCTGATAGTCCTCGCCGCTGCTACGGCGCCAACTGCCGCCGTCCCATGTCCAATAGGGCATTTCACCGTTTACATTTATACATGCGCCCGGCAGACCCCTGTTCAATACCTGATAGCCGCTCCCAAACAGTTTGCCCAATGTGCTGGGATAACTGTCTGTGCCCGCTTGCCCATAACTGGAGTGGGATGCGTCGGAGTATCCTAAATCACCGTTGGTAATGCTGTCTCCCACACAGACGATCTTCAGTGTGTGGTCTTGATCTATCGGCGGTTTATCCTCCGGCGGCGTCATATCGCCCCACTTCAGGATGACGTCGCCGCCTGCGGCCGCGTCCCTATGCACCACTGCCATTAATCCCATTATGTATATGCGCCCGTTGGCCGGCAGCTTATTCACCATTATAGCGAAATCGTAGTTGGTAGTGGTAACAGGCAGATCATACAGCCTATACGCGTCTGATACGTGGAACTTCCCGTCCGCCTTGTCGATAGGCGCCCACGCGATGTCGTCTATAGTGCCGTCGTCCTTCAATGCCTGCTTGGTGTAATCCATATTTATGCCATTGTCGTCGATAAATGGCCATGTCGTTCCGGCGAGTCCCAAGCGTCCCCTGCTGTTGTAGGTCTCACGTATATTGTCCGCGCTTGTCGCCGCGAAGCCCCAGTAGGCGCCCTCCGATCCCGGTGTTCGCGCCGCGTTGAAATAGAGGTCAACCTCATATTTCGTATTGGGGCCGGTTACAAGCCCCGTCCCCGCCGCGCCTATGCTTCCGTAAAAGCCGCCGCCGTTGTTCAGCACTATGACATTGTCCGCGCCGCCGTAACTGCCCGGCGAGATACCACCATTGTTCAGCCATGAGGCGTTGAAATATGCAAAAGGTGAACTGGGCTGATCTATAGGCGGTTTATCAGGCGGCGATTCCGACGGCAGGTCTATATCGCCCCACTTCAGGCTAACATCTCCGCCCGCCGCGGCGTCCCGATGCACAACCGCCATGAATCCCTTGATGTATATGCGCCCGTTGGTCGGCAGATTGTTTATCAAAATGCCAAAATCCCAGTTGCTAGTAGTTATGGGTAAATCATGCAGCGTATATGCGTCCGATACGTGGTACTCGCCGTCAGCCTTGTCGATCGGCGCCCAAGCGATGTCGGCAAGTGTACCGTCCGCGTTCAGCGCCTGCTTGGTGTAATCCATGTTGACGCCGTGTGTGTCCACCGCCGGTACTGCCGTTCCAAAGCCGCCGGCGCTGTCATATGTTTCCCGTACAGGCGACGGTCCAACGAAGCCCCAGTAGGCGCCCGCAGAACCCGGCGTCCGCGCCGCATTGAAATAGAGGTCTACCTCATATCTCGTGTTGTTGCCGGTGGCCAGACCCGTTCCCGCGTTGCCTATGCTCCCCCAGAAACCGCCGCCGTTGTTCAGCACGATGACACCATTCGCGCCGCCGTAGCTGCCCGGCGAGATACCGTTGTTCCCCAGCCACGCGGTGTTGAAGTTGGCAAATTCATACTCCGCCGCCGAGACCGAGGCCGACATCAAGGGTAGTGAACTGAAAATCAATAAGATTGCAAGTAAAATCGCCCGTCGTTTTTGCTTTTTTTTGAATAAATTGTTCACTGGAATTCCTCCTGTTTTCCAAATCGGTCAGCAATATGCTATAGAACGGGCGGCAGCGCGCCGCTGTCGCCCATTCCGAATTTCTATGATTTTATGGCGCCGCAACGGAGACGTTCATCAAGCGGCGCCGCAGAACTTCACAGTATTGCTGCGATCCTTGTTATGGCACTACATTTACGAGGGCGCTGGATCTCAGATCGCTGCCGTCCGTAGTGTGTATGCTCACAGTAGCGCTGCCGGCTCTCACGGGCGTGATCAATCCGTTTTCATCTACTTTGAGTATCGAATTGTTGCTGGATGTGAACTCAAAGGCTACGCCGTCAACGTCGTAGGAGAGCTGGAACGGTGTGCGCATTTTTACGCTTATACGACTGGCGGTGTGTACCTTCGCGTATGTCGCGAGTATCATTTCTGAGTTCACTTCGCCGTTCAGCGCCACATAGTAGCTATGGCCGCCCAACCATTCATCCTGAGCGGATGGGAATGTTATAGCGATATTCCCGTCTCCGTCAGCGGTGAGCTGGTCTATGTAGTCGAGGTTATCATACGCCGGAGGCGCGTTATACGCCGCGATAAGAGAGACCTTCTCATTCGCGTCGTAGCCGGATCCTGTGACCGTAACAGTCTGTCCCGCCCTGTCGAGCAAGACGTTGAATGTCGCGTTTTCGGCGGCCGACGTGGTCAGGTAGACGCCTGCCACCAGCAAAACCGTTACTAAAAGAAACACTATCGACTTTCTTTTCATGTCTCTTCATTTCCTTTCTTGGTTTTTATTTCCTGATTCATCCGCATGCCCTTTTCAGGGCAGTGAATCAGGCTCTGTAGGGGACTTCTAAAAACCCGCCTATTGCTTTTCCTTATCGGCATGTGCCGATAAACGGCATGGGTTTTTAGAAATCCCATGTAGTGACCTGCGCCTTATACTATCGGCGTCAGTGATATCTGAGTGAAGTTCGCGCCGCCGTTTTGATGGGTCACGCGAATGGTGTTTGCAGTGCCGGGCCGCAGATCTACCGACAGGTCGACCTCTGCGTATCCCTGATAGTCGCTCCCCCAGCTACCGGTGCCGCGCATAGAGACAGTGCCGGCGTTTTGCCCGTTAACCTGAATTGTGTAAGTCGATGTGGCGTCCTGTGAATCATAGTAGATGGCAAATGTGAACTTGCCGCCCTTCTCTTTGCCGTCCACATTTGTCCACTGCGCATAGGCGTTGTTGTTATGCATATCGCCTACCTGATATCCTGTCGGGGAACCGTTGTTTCTGCCCAATGTCGCGCCGTTTGCTACTGTGGCGAATTCTACACTATAGTATGTGATCGGTGGGGGCGGGGGTTCTACAACAGACTTACTCGTATTATAGGTAAATGAGTAATCTAAGAACATCGGCAGCTTTATGCCTGACACAACGATGGGAGCGTCGTCAGCCAGCGAGGCGAGATCGATGTCCGTCAGTATTTTATTGTCGGCGGTGATGCTGTAACTGCCCGCCGCTATGGTATTCCCGTTCACCGTCAGCGTAGGCGCGGACGCGGATATGTCTCCGTTGAACTTGAGCTGCAGCTTGCCGTCGGCGTCTTCCGTCCATACCTTCCAGATATTGTCCGGAGTGGGGAGGACGGTAAGCGAGGCGGAGGCGTTGGCCTTCTCGCCTACTACGGTGACGCCGAGCAGGAAGTCTCTAGGCTCCTTTGTTATCTGCATCGTCGAAGGCGCCCATACGGATTCGGGCACCGATATCGTCCCCGTCACTGTGTCGGAGGTAGCTACCACGTCGACCGGATCGAGTCCCAAGAGGTAGGTTCTCAGTGTCTTCCCTGCGAGATTTTCACCTGAGACGGTGAATTTGACCTTTGCGGCATAACCCGCGGCCAGTGTCGGCGTGACGGTGACTTCATCTATGCGCGCCATATTCGGAATGGGTTCATCTTCGAAAGGCGTTATGGAAATCTGCGATATGTTGAACGTACCGTTCGAACGTCCTACGATCGTTATCTGATTCGTTGAGCCCGGCTTGAGGTTGGTGACTGTGAAATCCGCCTCACGGACGAAGGAATCGTTGGATTCCGTCCCATAGAGGTTGATGTTACCCCAGTCATAGCCGTTCACGTTCAGCCTGACACTTCTCCTCTGCGAGGCCGCGTAGCGGATCTTTATCGTGCCTCTGCCGCCGTTTTCGCCGCCGGTAACGCCGTTGAAGGTCGCTGTGTTAGCTGCGGCGGTCAGACCGGTTATGACCTGTCCGTCTTCCCAACCGGCATTCGTCGTCAGAGTCGCGGCGCCCGCGAGTACCGCGCTCGAAGCGGGATAGGTGGTAGTCGTTCTTACAGGTTGAGCCGCGGGATTCGCTATGGGCGCGGGTCCTGTAGTCGTCTGTACAACCTTCTGTATCGAACCGTCCGCGTTGAAGAAGAGTTCATCCACGGCTACCGATCTGAGGTTGCCTGTTCCGCCTGATACCACCGCGTTGTGATAGAAGAGGAACCAGCGTCCCTTGAATTCCACAACCGAACCGTGCGAGGTGTCGCCCGTGTTAACCGGAGCGAAGAAAACGCCGGAAGGGATCCAGGGACCGTGTATGCTGGCGGATGTCGAATAGAGCATCTGATCGCTTCTGCTGCCGGTTACCGTATCGGTAATCGCAGCGCCCGGATATGTCAGATAATAGATGTCTCCCCGTTTAAAGACCCAGGGGCCTTCGTGATAGCTAGGTATCTGACCGTCCGGAACCCTTGTAAGAGCCTCTCTGTCCTCGCCCTTCATGGAAACCATGTCGGGATTCATCTCACCGTAGTAGAGACGCTGGCTGCCGCCTATGAACATATAGGGGGTGCCGTCGCTGTCGATGAATACGTTAGGGTCGATCTGCCCGTCCCTGCGGTTCGCTTGGGTTGTATAGTCGGAACGCGTGGTGGCGTCCTTTATCGGACCCTGATCTACGAAGTTCCTATCGGGATATTTGCTGGTAGCTACGCCCACTTCCCATGACGAACCCCAGTTCGTGTCTGTGGGATGCGGATAATAGAAGTAGTATGTGCCGTCTTTATACGCGGCGTCAGGCGCCCACATGAAGCCGCCTTCGGCTCTGCCCCACACTACCTCGTCTGAGTTTATAACTTCGCCTTCGTCCGTCCAGTTCACCATGTCCGTAGTGGAGTAGACGTGATATTTATCCATGAGATCGCATCCCTGAGCGGGATCCTGGTCACGCGACGGATACAAATAGAGCTTGTCCGGATTGGTAGGCCACACATGCGCCGAGGGATCGGCAGTATATATTGTCTTGACGATCGGATTCGTCGGCGCCACAAGTTCCGGTGCGGCCGCAACCGATGTAAAAACGGACGTCGTCAGGACAAATATCAAAGTAAGCGCTATGCTTATTGCCTTTTTCATTTTTATTTGTTCCTTTCTTAACTTTATTCAAAATTCACATACAAAGTTAACGCTGCTTATCAATAAACGAGTCCGCTCACAGCGCCACCGAGTCAAACAGCGGGATGTAGTCCTCATCCCAGCAGAAGACCTTGATCGTGCTGTTTTCAGGGTAATCGTCCAGATCTACCGATGAAGTGTAGTTCACCGTTCCGCCCGCAGGCGCGTTGAACTCACCGGTCTCAAAATACGCCAGCTTTCCGTCAGCTGCGTAAATGGCCAGATTCAGGGAGCCTCTTAACGCGGAAGACGAGTAGTTCGCAATGCTTGCTACAACTTTATCACCGCTCAAGACGGCCGAGAAACCGCTCTCTCCGCCTTCTTCGATATCCAGCACAAAGGTGTGACTGTATTGAAGGGTGAGAACGTCGCCTGCAAAGGCCGCTATCTTGAGTTTAAGCTGCTCGCCCGGTTCGGGCTTTGGTACATTGATCTGATAGTCGTCGTCACGTGAAACGCTCGTCCAAGTCTCCTTATCCGGCGCCGTGCTTATAGTCAGAACCTTTGTACCGTTCACGAAAGACGCGCCTAATATCGAGCCGGTGGGGTCGCCGGTCTCTCCTGTATAATATACGTCCACAGTCGCGTCATCCCCTCCAAACGTATAGAAATATTCCGTCCCTTCATTCGGACTTATGTACACATTGATAGAATCGCGAATCGCAGTTGTTCCGTAATCCTGATAAACCTGCGTTCCTCCATCCGTCACTATTATTGAATCAAGAGCAAACACATGTGTGTATACTCCCGAAGCCGTATCGCCCTGATAGGCTATAACTTTGAGCACGGCTTGCGTCCCGGGCTGCGGCGCGGGAACCTCTATCCTGCCTGTCCCGTCGACCGGTATTCCGGTCTCATTGTCAGGATCGTCGCTGATCTTCGCCACCGGCGATCCGACCGCGAATGGAGCGTCGAATATCGAACCGCTGGGGTCGCCCGGCGCTCCGGTATAATATACGTCTACATAACTGTCCGCAAACGTATAATAATATACCGCGCCCGCTTCCGGAGCTACAAATACGTCCGTCGCTCCTCTAATGATTGTCTTGCCGCCATCCGCCAGGACGACGCCGTTTTCGTCGGTTACGACAGGGGTATAGTCCGCTGCCCATGCCGGCGAAAGGCAGAAAAGCGGGATTATCATAGCCGCGCATACCAATATGGAAACAGCGCGCCTGTAACCACGCTTCCTCCATCGCGCACTAAAACCTGTCGGCTTTTCAAAATGCATTCAGTGCCACCTCCTTAATAAACGATTTTGCAAAATTTCGGTGAAAGTTCTTAGATTTGAAATGATTTACACCTCCTTCCGGATTTGGCCGAGCTGTACGGCTGAGATAAATTCATGAAATAGATTTGATGCCGATGGAACTTCAAACGGAACTTCGATACGGGCAAAGGGCGATGTAAATGAAACTATGATAATATAATAATTATTCTGAGGGGTCTACGCAATGCAAAAATCGATTTACGTAATATTTCGACTATTTTGTGTAAGATATTACATAGAACTGAGTTCATTATAAAACCGCCCGGCGCCGGAGGGCGCGCGAGCGGTTTTGCATAGTTTAGACCTTAGTTTTAGATTTATTTAGCGCCGGTGATCTTCACATAATAAACAAAGCTCGTCGCCGCCGCGCCGGTCTCCGGCTGCCATTTGAAGTTGGCGGAGATCAGGCTTATCTCATATGTGTGACCCTCGACAAACTTCGACGAGGACAGATTTATAGCGTAGGGACTGTTGGCGTCCGCCCTGTCGACGGCGTCGCCCAAGGCTTCTGCGTCGGTTCCCGCCGTATCCTTGATCTGGCTGAAACTGCCCCTGCCTGAAAGTGTCAATGCCTTCGCGAAGGCTTCGTTTTGTATTGTTATAGTTCCGCCGTCCTTTGCCGCTTCAGCCGCTGTCGCTACCGTGTCGGCGGCGACTCCCGCGGTCTCGCCGGCAAGCAGCAATGTCGGTCTGTCGATAATGCTGTTCACCGTAAAGGCAAGAGCCTTCGATACAAGATCCCCTGTGTCTTCCTGGAGCTTTATGCTGTAGCTCCCCTGTAGACCCTCCGCGAAGAACGCGTCATCGAACGTCACTTCAAGCTCGCCTTCCAACTTACTTATCGTGTAGAGGGCGGGGTCAACTGCGACGCTGCCTTTCAGCAGCCTGCCTTCCGTCGTGTCGTAGTTGGTGAGATACTCTGCGTTCAATCCGGATATGTGCAGGTGCTTGTTCTCGAAATATGTCGACGTGTCGCCGAGTTTGATGTCGAATGACGCGCCCTGCTCAATGACGGCTTCACTGTTGCCGTAATCAGCCACAGGGATGCTTGCGAATTCAAGATCCTCGAATCCGTAGGCAAGAATCGTCACCTTGTAGTTGTCGGGACTCTTCAGATCGTTGAGTCTGCTGAATCTCGACGGTGATATTGCGACCTCAACATTCGTGTGGTGCAGGTGGGTGAACAGGTTCTGCAGGAATACCAACGGTTCTACATTGCCCTCACTGTCCTCCACATAGCCGCCGTAGATGTAATCAAAGTAATCCTCCCACAGCGCGTCCGAGTTGAGCGCCGGTCCGTCAGGCTCAGCTATGAAGTTAAAGCTGATCACCTTGTCGCCCCAGGTTACGCCGTATGATACGGCGGGATCAGCGATCGGGTAGAGCAAGTCTTTCGCGGCGTCAGCGTTCGCTGTCACGCGCTTGCCCCAGTTGCCGTCGTTTAACAAGTATTTCACCTTGTACACGCCCAGAGCTGAAGTATTTCCGTCGGCGTCTTTTATCGTTCCGTCGGCAAACTCTGTATATTCGGTTTCGAAGTTCGCCATCTTCGCAACCACAGCCGCCGTCTGCGCTGTGCCCTTACCCGCCGCCTCAAGAATGGCGGCGTTGGCGCAAAGGTCAAAGTCCACAGCGGCCTGTACCTTCTGCACACCTATAATGGCGTGTTCCGCGCCCTGTGTAGTCGGATCATCATAATTCAATTCCATGCTTTGCGACGGGGCGAAGTGGACGCTGTCGCCGTAAGTGGCGCTGGAAACCACGTCTACCTTAGCGAGATCGTCGTCCCCGTTGATGTAGGTCGGATACGTCGTTCCGCCCGCGCCTCCGGTTCTCGTGCCCTCCGCTATGAAGAGCGTCGGCGCCGTGACGATTCCCGCCGTGTCGAAGCTGACGGCTGCGGGCTGAGTGGGTACGCTGCCGGGATTTGCCTTATTCGCCGTCACATCATGATAGAACTCACTGAAATTCATAGGAGCTACGCCGTAGAGGGTCTTCGGCGCGTCCTTCCCCGCCGCCGTGAATGTGAAGGCCGTCTCATCCACTATCGTCTCGGCGTCCTGCTTGACGAGCAGCTTTCCTGCAGCCGCGCCCGCCGGAACAGCCAGCTTGATCAGCGTCACATTTCCATTCTCCGTCAAAACAGGCGTCGGCGTCACCGCACTGCCGTCTATACTGTAGACGCCGTCCGTATATGTCCCGTTCACACCAAGGAGCAGGTAGTTGACGCCGCCGGCGGAATAGGTGTCGGACGCTGTATTAAATGAGATCTCAAGGGGAGCGGCGTTGATCTTCACATAGTATACGAAGCTCGTCGCCGCCGCGCCGGTCGCCGGCTGCCATTTGAAGTTGGCGGAGATCAGGCTTATCTCATATGTGTGACCCTCGACAAACTTCGACGAGGACAGATTTATAGCGTAGGGGCTGTTGGCGTCCGCCCTGACGACAGCGTCGCCCAGTGCTTCCGCGCCCGTTCCTGCCGTTATATCCCTTATCTGGCCAAAGCTTCCTCTACCTGAAAGTGTCAAGGCCTTAGCAAAGGCTTCGTTTTGTATGGCAATAAGACCGCTGCCCTGTACCGCTTCAGCCGCTGTCGCTTCCGCGTCGGCGGCGACTCCCGCAGCTGCGCCGGGAAGCAGCAATGTCGGCCTCGCGATAAGGCTGTTCACCGTAAAGGCGATGGCTTTCGATACAAGACCCTCCGTGTCCTCCTGGAGTTTTATACTGTAGCTCCCCTGTAGGCCTTCCACGAAAAACGCGTCTTTGAAGCTCACCTCGATCTCGCCTTCCGACTTGCTTATCGTATAGAGAGCAGGATCAAGCGCGACGCTTCCCTTAAATATTTTACCGTCCTCCGGATTGTAAGCCTCAAGATATTCCGCTCCCAATCCTGTTATATGCAGGTGCTTGTCCTCGAAATATGTCGACGTGTCGCCGAGTTTGATGTCGAATGAGGCGCCTTGCTCAATGACGGCTTCACTGTTGCCGTAATCAGCTACAGGGATGTTTGAGAATTCAATATCCTCGAATCCGTAGGCGAAAATCGTCACTTTGTAGTTGTCGGGACTCTTCAGGTCTTTAAGCCTGCTGAATCTCGACGGCGATATTGCAGCCTCCACATTCGTGTGGTGCAGATGTGTGAACAGGTTCTGCAGGAACACCAAAGGCTCTATATTGCCCTCGCTGTCCTCCACATAGCCGCCGTAAATATAGTCAAAGTATTCGCTCCACAGCGCGTCCGAGTCAACCGGCGTTCCGTCAGGCTTGGCCACGAAGTTAAAGCTGATCACCTTGTCGCCCCAGGTTACGCCATAGGATACGGTGGGATCGGCGATCGGGTAGAGCAGGTCTTTCGCGGCGGCGGCATTCGCTGTCACGCGCTTGCCCCAGTTGCCGTCGTTTAACAGGTATTTCACCTTGTACACGCCCAGAGCCGAAGCATTTCCGGCGGCGTCTTTTATAGTTTTGTCAGCAAACTCCGTATATTCGGTTTCGAAATTTGCCATCTTTGCCACTACGGCCGCTGTCTGTGCCGTACCTCTACCCGCTGCCTGTAGTATGACCGCATTTGCGTAGAGGTCGAAGTTCACGGCGGTCTCCACCTTCTGCACACCGACAATAGCGTGTTCCGCGCCCTGTGTAGTCGGATCATCATAATTCAGTTCCATGCTTTGCGACGGGGCGAAGTGGACGCTGTCGCCGTAAGTCGCGCTGGAAATCACGTCTACCTTAGCGAGATCGTCGTCCCCGTTGATGTAGGTCGGATACGCTGTTCCGCCCGCGCCTCCGGTTCTCGTGCCCTCCGCTATGAAGAGCGTCGGCGCCGTCACGGTTCCCGCCCTGTCAAAGCTGGTAACCGCAGGCTTGTCGGACACACTGCCGGGATTCGCCTTATTCGCTGTCACATCATAATACAGCTCGCTGAAATCCATCGGCGCAGTTCCGTAGAGCGTCTCCGGCGCCGCCGTTCCCGCCGCCGCGAAACTGAAGCTTGCATTGTTTATTATCGTTCTGACGCCCTGCTTGACAAGCAGCTTTCCGTCAGTCGTTCCCGCCGGTACAGCCAGCTTGAACAATGTCGTCTTGTTGTTATCCGTCAAAACAGGCGTCGGCGTCACTGCGCTGCCGTCTATGCTGTAATCGCACGCCGTATAGCTCCCTGTAGCGCTAAGCAAAAGATAGTTGACGCCGTCGACGGAATAAAGACCCGTCGACGCATTGAATGAAACCGACGGGCTTGAGCTTGGTATGCCGGAACCCTGACTGGCGCCCGAACTCCCGGTGGTCGTGGTTTGCTCGCCTTCGCCCGTAGTCTGTGCGGGTTCAGTTTCACTGCCTGTAGTTCCGGTAATGATCTGTTCAACGGTAGTGACTACTCCCTTGAACGACTCGCTTAATTTCGGAGGATTAGCTACCGCTGCCCCGGCTACTGCCACATTTCCGGCGATCTCTGTCTCCGAAAGGTCGATATCCCCGGCTAACACTAGGACATTGCCGGTATACGCTTCCTTTACATCGGAGGCTGAGACTATGACGTCGGGAACGATCTTGTCTATGATCGTTATCAACTCCGCCTTGGTTATATTCGCCTGGGGCTTAAAACTCCCGTCAGGGTAGCCGGTGATATATCCGTTTCCCGAGAGAGCCGCAACTGCCGCGCTCGCCCAGGACGCCACCACCGACGAATCCGAAAAATCGGTCGCGGCCGCTCCGGTCATAAACTTCGCGAACACCCTGTTCAACACCGTAGCCGCCTGTTCTCTGGTGATTCGCGCCTCCGGTTCAAATGTTGAATCGCTTGTCCCGTTCATAAGTCCCAGGGCGTTGACGTTCTGCACGTATCTCCACGCCCAGTGGCTTGCCGGCACATCGCTGAAATTGGCCGCCGCCGGCAATTCTCTTCTTGCCAGCAGTTCGGAAAAGATCTTCGCGGCTTCCGCCCTAGTTACAGGATTGTCCTCGCCTATGCTGCCGTCAGGATACCCGCTGATAACGCCCAATGCCTGGTATCGCTGCATTTGCGGATCCGCCCAGTGTTCCGCGAATACGCTTTGCGTGAACAGTCCCGAGCCGATGAGGGCTATGCAGCAAATTATCGCCACTGCCCTTCTGCCTATTGTTTTCGACATTAAAATACCTCCCTACTTATACTGAACTCAGTATTAATTGGGTTAGCTTCTACTAACCCCTATAGCGATTACATCTGTTACAGCCGTCGTTACACGACACAGCGTCATATATTGTTAGTACGCGCTAACTGTAATCTAACATTAGTCTACTCAATTGGTGTAAAATGTCAAGTTCTTTTTCAGTTACGGACAATTTTTTTATTTTTTTCTCGATTTTTCGCCATTTTGTATTGACATAATTATTAGCTTGTGCTAACGTGTTAATGAATAGCGAGAGCTAACCTATTCCAGTCAAGTTGATTTTCGCGGAGGCCGCGTCGGATCCGCGAAGGGGATTCCCGCAAATACGGCAATTATACAAGAAACCCGGGCTGACGCTCTCCTATTGGAAGGGGTGATACGATTGAAAGGGGCGATACAATGCGTTTAAAACGAATTACAGGTGTTATATTTATCATATTTCTGATTTTTTCCAGTTTCTTTCCCATGTCCGCTTTTGCGGCATATGAAACATGGAATCAGGTAGTTGACGACATGGAAACCGTACTGAACGACGCCTATGACATCTATCTCGACGAAGGGGCGCAGGCCGGTAAAACCAAGGTTGACGAGGCGTATTTCGGTTATTATGAAAAACTCGGTTATGAGAAAACCGTCATGGCTTATATCTCCGGAGAACGCGCTTCTCAGGTTGAATATGAGTTCAGTTTCGCGAAAAGGGCGATGACGGAGGGCGACGCCGATGGCGCCCGCTCGTCTCTTGACAATCTGATCCGCTATCTGCGCGAGGATGCCAATACCCTCGACGGCAAACAGGAAAGCGCGGTCGGTTCTTTTGTCGCCTCACTGCTTATCATCACCCGTGAGGGGTTTGAAGCCATCCTTGTCGTCGGCGCGATTATCGCCTACCTGGTGAAAAGCGGCAACAAGCATCATACAAAGGCTGTCTACTGGGGTTCTGTCATAGCCTTGGGTTTCAGCGTTATAATGGCTTTTATACTCAATGCCCTGACCGGCGCCAATGCCGGGGAAAATCAGGAGATAATCGAAGGCGCCACTATGCTTGTGGCGGTAGCCGTTCTCTTCTATGTGAGCAACTGGATGGTCTCCAAGGCTGAATCCGCCACGTGGACAAGATACATCGAAGGAATGGTTCAGTCGTCCATCACAAGGGGGAGCGTGTTTTCACTTGCCTTCGCCGCGTTTCTCGCGGTCTTCCGCGAAGGCGCGGAAACCATACTCTTCTATCAGGCTCTGCTGGCGGGTACTGATAAATACGCCAATATGGTCTGGCTTGGTTTAGGCGTAGGCGCTGTGCTTCTAGTGGTAATATACATTCTCATACGTGTGCTGAGCTTCACCTTGCCCCTCAAGCCCTTCTTCCTGGGTACAAGCGTGCTGCTTGCCGTGATGTGCATATCCTTCCTCGGATCCGGCATCAAGGAATTGCAGGAGGGCAATGTGATCAGCGTCACTTCAGTCCCCGGCGTCGGCACTGTGGATATCCTCGGTATATATCCCACCGCGGAGACCTTGATTCCGCAGATACTGCTGCTGGTTGCCACCATCATAACATTTGCCGTTCAAATGCGCAGAGGGAAAAAGGCTCGCATTGCGGCGGAAACGTCAAAACTTGACGGAAACGCGGGCGCTTGACGGAAGCGCGGGCGCTTGACGGGAACGCGGGCGCTTGAAACTACTTGATTAGCATGATACCGCGCGTCGCCGCAATAAGGCGCACGACGCTTGCGGTTCAATAATACAGAAATCGTGTACGTAAATTGAAATGAAAATGGAGGAAGAATAAAGATGAAGAGTAAGAAATTATTGGTGTTGTTCCTGATGCTATGCATGGCGGTTCTCACATTGGCGGCTTGCAGTGGAAACGGCGATAGCGACGACGGTGATACAGGCGAGCCCTCAAGCGCCGAAGACGGCGGCGGCGACGTCGGTCCCGGCGGTGTAGCCGGTTTTGAAGAGTTCCCCATCGGCGACGATCAGCAGCTTGGCCCCCTCAATGTGGCAGGCGTCTATTTCCAGCCTGTTGATATGGAACCTGCCGGCATGGGTCTTGCGGCCGCCGACTCTGATTTCCATATTGAGGCTGATATCTCGGCTGCCGAAGGCAACAACCTCGGTTACGGCGTGGGCGACTTTGTACCGTGGCTTAAGGTCGACTACGAGATAGAGGATTCCAGCGGCGAACTCGCAGGCGAAGGCACCTTCATGCCCATGAGCGCCAGCGACGGTCCCCACTACGGCGCCAATATCGCTCTGCCCGATGCAGGCACATACACCGTGCGTTTCCTGATCACAAGTCCCGAGTCGCAGGGTTATCTCCTGCATACAGACGATGTGACCGGCGTTACCGGCAGGTTCTGGAACGAGCCGCTTGTCGCCGAATGGGAGTTCAACTATACGCCGAGAGAATGGTAGATCACGCTTACGGTAACGGGCGGTAAACCTGCAAACCGGTAACAGGCGGTAAACCTGCAAACCGGCAACGGGCGGTAAAACGCTAACTTGCGGCGCCGCTAACGCATTCTGATGAACCGAAACTAACGCGCCCCTACGCGGAACAGCTATCCTGCGCAGACTCAGTCTCGCAGGCGCTTCCCCGTCGGGGGCGTTTGTGACGTTTATAATTACATTGATTAAGTTTCCTAAAGAAGGTACACATGCTGAAATATTTGATTCTGACAATAGAAAACTCAATGGCGACGGCCATATTGGCTGTTTTGCTCCTTATCGCCGCCGGCGCCTGCGGACGCCGCGGGCGCAAGCTCTGGGCGGAGTGGGGCTTACTGGCCGGCGCAGGCTTATCCATAATAATCGCGCTCATACTGCACATGACCATCATTATCAAGCGTGAATTCTTTATACTCGGCGTACTGAGCGTTTCGATCATTGCCGGAATCATCTATATCGCCTTATATTGGGGATTTATGAGCAAGAAGGCGCCTTCCATCCACAAGGCCGCCCTTAAGATTTTCGAAGCTCTGCTTCCTGCTTCGTTATTTGTATATTGCCTCCCTGTTATACTGCTTTATCCCTCGCAATTCCTTCTCGCAGGCGAGAGCATTTTCAGCACCGACTTCCTTTTCAAGTCCATTGGCTTTGCGGGAGGCGTCATAATCGTCGTCTGCACTGCGCTCTCGCTTTTCAGGGTTCGCACCGGAATCCCCGACAGGCTCTTTAGGGTCTTGCTTACCCTCAGCCTTGCGGTGAATATCGTGGATCAAATCTCCACTATAACTCAGATTTTACTTGCGAGACGTATCATCCCCATGTCAAAGGGCGTGTTCAATTTTGTAACTTTCACCTCAAACTATGATTATCTTTTCCTTTATCTTATTATGGCCGTCACCTTGGTATTGCCGTTTCTGCTCTGGCTGGGGAATCTTCGTCCGAAAGGCGAGTGGTCAAATCCTGCGCAATACAGAAAGCTCAGAGCCGCATCCCTGCGCATACGCCGCTGGAGCGTCGTGATCCTTGTTTGCTATGCCCTGTGCGTATTCAGTCTGACTGCGGTCAAGGCCTATGATCAGCGCGAGGTCACGCTATCCCCGGCTGAACCCATGACCATAATCGGCAATATGATTGAGATACCCGTTGAGAACATCAACGACGGGCATCTGCACCGCTTCGCCTATACGGGTTCTGAAAACGTGGAGGTGCGTTTCATCGTGATAAAGAAAAATGAATCGTCTTGGGGAGTGGGACTCGACGCCTGTGATATATGCGGCGCGACGGGCTATTACGAACGCGACGACGAGGTTATCTGCAAGCTCTGCGACGTGGTTATGAATAAGGCTACGATTGGCTTTAAAGGCGGCTGCAATCCCGTCCCCCTAGCCTTCACTATTGACGGGGGCAAAATGCTGGTGAACACTGCGGATCTCGACGCTGAGCAGCGCAGGTTTAAATAGGCGCGCGGCGGTTCTAACGTCCGGCGGCGGTTGCTGCACTAGCGAAGGTTCTAACGTCCGGCGGCGCTTGCTACACTAGCGGCGGTTCTAACGTCCGGCGGCGCTTGCTATACGAGCGGCAGTTCTAACGTCCGGCAGCGCCTTTACTTATAGGAGGATAAAGATTATATGTTTTTTAGATTGGTCAAGGGCGCCTTATTCAGGCAAAAGGGCAAGATGCTGATGGTCGCGTTTACTATCGCGCTTGGCGCGTCGCTTGCCACTGCCATGTTGAATGTAATGCTTGACGTGGGAGATAAGGTTAACCGCGAACTCAAGACATACGGCGCGAATATTAACGTTATACCCAAGGAAGCGTCCTTACTGGGCGAGCTTTACGATGTGGACGACGACTCCGGTCTGACGGAACACTATCTGAACGAATCAGAGCTGGGAAGTCTCAAGACGATCTTCTGGGCTTTCAATATAGTTGATTTTACGCCCTACCTCAACGCGCGCATCAACGTCAACAGCCGCTCCGGCGGTGAAACCGGCGTCAATCTCGTCGGCGCGTGGTTTGACAAACATATGGATCTCCCAACAGGCGAGTCCCTCGACACGGGTATGCGCAATATGAAGAATTGGTGGGATGTGGAAGGTTCATGGATAAGCGACGACGACGCGGATTCCGCTATGGTCGGCGGCATTCTGGCCGAACGCATGGGCTTAGGCGTGGGCGACACGATATCCGTCAGCATTGCCGGTCGATTGCAGGATCTGAATGTGAGGGGGATTTTCAACTCCGGCAGTGACGAGGATGAACGCGTTTATGTGCCTCTCGCCCTTGCGCAGTCCCTGATCGGTAAGCAGGGTTCCGTGAGCAGCATTGAGGTGAGTGCCCTCACCACCCCCGACAATGAGCTTTCGCGCCGTGCCGCGCAGAATCCTAACAGCCTTTCCGTTAAGGAGTGGGAAACGTGGTACTGCACGGCCTATGTCAGCGCCATATGTTATCAGATAGATGAGGTGCTTACCGGCTCTGTGGCGAAGCCCATCAGACAGGTGGCTGAATCCGAAGGCGCTATTTTGGAAAAGACCCAACTGCTGATGTTGTTGATCACTGTGCTGAGCCTGATCGGTTCCGCTCTCGGCATATCGAATCTCGTCACCGCCGGGGTAATGGAACGAAGCCGCGAGATAGGGCTGTTGAAAGCCCTCGGCGCAGACAATGCGCCTGTATCATTTCTGGTGCTCGCCGAGATTCTCATAACCGGCGTCATAGGCGGCGTCGCAGGCTACTTCGCTGGGCTCGGTTTCGCCCAGATAATAGGGCACAGCGTATTCGGTTCTGCTATCGCGATCAAACCTATGGTCATACCTATTGTGGCTATATTGGTATTTATTGTGACTGTGGCGGGCAGTCTCCCGTCAATACGGCTGATGTTGTCGCTCCGGCCTGCCGAAGTACTCCATGGGAGATAGGCAGCCTGGACGTAAACTGCCGTTACAAGCCGCGAAAGTCCCGCGTTGATGATAGAAAAGGTGTTTAAATGACCAAGCAATCCATGTATTTCAAGATGATTACCAGCTCACTCCTGCGGAGGCGTTCCCGTATGTTCGTCGCTCTCCTGGCTGTTGCAGTGGGCGCTACTATACTATCGGGTCTCGTCACGATATATTACGATATTCCGCGGCAAATGGGGCAGGAATTTCGCTCTTACGGGGCGAACTTCATACTTACCGCCGCGAACGGCGCGGAGGGTGTCAGCGAGGACGCCTTCTTAAGTTCGACTGCCCTCATCCCCTCTGAAAAAATCGTTGGAATCGCACCCTATCGTTACGAAACTGTAAAGATCAATGAGCAGCCCTTCATGGCGGCCGGCGTTGACCTCGAAGGCGCCCGCAAAGCCAGTCCCTACTGGTTTGTCTCCGGCGAATGGCCGGACGCCGCAGGTTCTGTGCTCATCGGTCAGGAAGTGGCAGACATGATCCACTTGCTCCCCGGAAGCCGATTCACGATGACGGGAACAGGCCTTGACGGCGAGAGCTTTAGTCATGATTTTAATGTTTCGGGAATCGTTCAGACTGGCGGCGCCGAAGAGGCGTTTATCTTCATGTCACTAAACGACTTCTCCGGCGCGATAGGCGAGAGAGCGGATTATGATGTAGTCGAATGCAGTATTTCCGCATCTGAGCAGGAGCTTGAGGCGATAGGCGCCGTTATCAGTGAAAATGTAGCCGATGTGACGCCCCGCCTCGTTAAACGCGTTACGCAGTCGGAGGGTATTGTGCTCACGAAGCTGCAGGCTTTGGTGTTCCTCGTGACAGCGGTTGTTCTGGCTCTCACGATGATCTGCGTCGCCACGACGATGATGGCCGTTGTTACTGAGCGGCGCAGGGAAATCGGGCTGAAAAAAGCCCTGGGCGCGTCCGACAGGGGCATTGTGATGGAATTCTTGGGGGAGGGACTCGCCCTGGGCTGTCTCGGCGGCATCCTCGGCGTATTTCTCGGATTTGGATTCGCCCAACTCATAGGCGTGAATGTATTCAACCGCTCCATCTCATTCCAGCCCCTCATCGTTCCGTTTACACTTATTGCGTCAATCGTAGCTACAGGAGCGGCCTGTTTGATACCGGTAAGGAGCGCTACAGACGTTGATCCGGCTATAGTGCTGCGGGGCGAGTAGCCTTGCGGCGGGATTTGAATGCGGCGCTAGCGGAATTAATTGCGAACGGGTGGCTCGCGGCGGCGAATGAATATAACTGCGGAGCGGGTGGCTCGCGGCGGCGAATGAATATAACTGCGGAGCGGATGGCTCGCGGCGGCGAATGAATATAACTGCGGAGCGGATGGCTCGCGGCGTTGGAGGAATATAATGGATTTACTAGAAATTAAAGGCATCTCAAAGATATACGGTTCTGTTAAGGCCCTGCAGAATATTGACCTGACGGTCAAACAGGGCGAATGGCTGGCAATAATGGGTCCCTCCGGGTCGGGCAAAACCACGATGATGAATATCATCGGTTGTATGGATAAGCCCACAGAGGGTTCGGTCATTCTTGACGGTACGGATATTTCCAAGGAGAATGCCAAGAACCTTACCGCCGTAAGACGTGAAAAGATCGGTCTGATATTTCAACAATTTCACCTGATCAATTACCTTACAGCGGTGGAAAATGTAATGGTGGCTCAGTATTATCATAGTATGCCGGATGAGGCGGAGGCTCTGCGCGCTCTGGAACGCGTCGGTCTCCTGGCCAGAGCGAAACATCTGCCCAGCCAGCTTTCCGGCGGCGAGCAGCAACGGGTTTGCATCGCCCGCGCACTGATCAACTACCCCATGCTGGTGCTGGCCGACGAACCTACCGGCAATCTCGACGAAGCGAATGAAAACATCGTTCTTGATATTTTCAAGCAACTGCATAAAGACGGCGTAACCATCGTGGTCGTTACTCACGATCCGGAGGTCGCTGATGAAGCTGAAAGAACCGTAGTTTTGGAACACGGGCGCATTGCCCGTATAGTGTATAATGACGCCGGTGACGATACCGGCAAGCGTGCCGACAAAGACGCCGGTGACGATACCGGCAAGCGTGCCGACGCCGATGCGGCTCTCAGTGATGATAGGAGTATTGTATGAAGCAATTTTTAGGTTTTAAGAGCCTTCTGCCAATTTTATTCGTGCTAATCCTGCTGTCCGGGTGCGGTTCGCCCGTCTACATCGACGGCGCCTACACAGGCGTCAGCAGCGCGGACGACGACGGCGCTTACGCCGAAGTGAATATAACTGTGGAAGACGGCAAAATAAGTTCATGCGATTATGTCACCATCCAGAGCGACGGCGCCGTCAAAGACGCTGACTATGGCAAGATAAACGGAGAGGTGTCCAATCAGGATTACTACAACAAAGCTCAGCTCGCCGTCGCGGCAATGGGTCAGTACGCGCGCGATCTCGTGGACATGGGTGACATTTCAGACGTCGATGTTGTAACGGGCGCAACCATCGCGTATGACCAGTTCCGTGAAGCTGTGGCTGATGCTTTGGCTGACGCCCGCTAGAATTTCATATGGCGGGTATCCATTGCGGCAGTTTTGTTAAAGTCGCGTCCACTGTGGAACTTACTTTACGAATTTACTCGCGATCAGTTGCGGACAGTTGCCGTAATTTTATTACGGCAACTGTTGACTTGGCGTTTCCCCACGGGTATAATAGCATTGAAAGAAGGTGAACGCCATGTTAAAAGCATTTGAGGTCACAGGCTTTAAAAACTTTGAAAATACAATTAGTTTTGATTTCTCTGATGTACGCGATTATAAATTCAATGACTTCTGTATTACAAGAGATCTGCTCGGTAAGATCATAGTCTACGGCAAAAATTCTGTTGGTAAGTCCAATCTGGGTTTGGCGCTTTTTGATATAGTTTCCCATCTTACAACAAACAATATTACGCCGGATTTATACAACTATTATCTAAATGTCAACAATGAAGTCGGATACGCAGAGTTTCACTATATATTTACCTTCGAAAGCGGTGATGTAGATTATCTTTATTGCAAAAATGAAAAACAGATACTTGTTCGCGAAGCCGTTTCTATCAACGGCAAGCGCCTTTTCACTTACGATTACGAAAATAATCGCGGTGATCTATCCGGGCTTGACGCCTTGACGACAAGTTTGAATTTTTCTTTTCGCGGCAGTGACTCTATCCTGAAATACACCATTGCCAATTCAGCACT
Source organism: Eubacteriales Family XIII. Incertae Sedis bacterium (assembly GCA_031264295.1). GTDB lineage: Bacteria > Bacillota > Clostridia > Peptostreptococcales > Anaerovoracaceae > JAISED01. The sequence continues at coordinate 33,345 of JAISED010000006.1, forward strand.
TCCGGACAATCATCCTCTTTACCTCATGCAACACTTCGTGTCTCATATGCTATGGTTCCGCAGCTTAGATGAAAACCGCTATATCGGTTACAGATCAAGCAGCGAAAATTACTTTGACTTCATCCTTGAAGAAGCCGCGCTGAAAGAGTTTGAATCCTTACTTCATAAAGCAGGAGTTAAAGAAAATCTTGTTGTTAAAAGAGACCATGATGGAATGCGCCGATTGTATTTTGATGCAAAAAGGCCATTGCCGTTTTTCAGAGCGGCATCTAATGGAACAAAGGCATTGTACACGTTTTTCTATTGGTATAAGACTGCTGCGGATGTTTCGCTTATGTTCATTGATGAGTTTGACGCATTTTATCATTATGAGTTGGCAGAAACGCTCGTTGACCTTCTGGAACATATGCCGAATTTACAGACCATTTTGACTTCCCATAATACGAACCTGCTCTCAAACCGCATCATGCGCCCTGATTGCTATTTTATCCTGACCGGAGATAAACTCACCTCTTTCGCCAATGCTACTGATCGGGAACTCAGGGAGGGACATAATCTTGAAAAGCTCTATATTAGCGGTGAGTTCGATGGCTGATAGAAAACGTAAGATCCTGGTTTCTATCACATGGCATCTATCCCGGATCCGAATTTTGATTCTTACTATGCAAATCTTGACGAATTGAACGCCGGAAAATACAAAACCCGCGTAAATCGGGAAAACCGTAATCGTGATTACCGCAAGGGGGCGGAAACTCAGGACGATCTCCGAAAACCTATAAACAAATCCTATCGTTAGCCTATTATCTGATCACTAATTATTCTGTAAAAGTAGAACAAATGTATTGAATGTTGTAAAATTTTATTATACAATAATTTTATTGGAACGGTTGTATGATTTCTATATCAATTTCTATATCAATATTGATTTTTATTGACTTCGTGCGTTCATCTTATTATTTGAGAACATCTACTTTCTATTTGTCAAATCCAAAACAATACTACTTCTGTTCCTTTAGGACTTCTAAAATTTACAAAGGCAGTTTTTCCAAAAGCGCAATGAGATTACATGATAAACTATTACTTTTAAATGCATATTAGTTATTGCTGCTTACTTTAGTCAAATGTCCGAAGAAATGGGAGGCGGATTTGAAATGCCGAGCATTGAAGTTCCGAGTATAATAAAACGACCGTTTGAAGAGGTCTCCGTAGAAGATTTTCAACCTGCAGGCTCTTCTCAATCTATACTCCCTGCGGTTGCTGCGGCAAGCGCAACGCCTTCGCTGACTATTACAGGTAAAACCGCCACTTCGGTGACATTTAACGTTGTGTATCCGGTTTCCGGCGCGAGTGGTAATGTTTTTATGCTGTTTGATTTTAATCAAGGTTTATCAATACTTCCATCTACCCCATACGGAAATAACTATTACAGGACAAACGGCACATACACCATAAGCGGTTTGACGCCGGGTGGTATGTATCAGGTGCTGATGTGCTGGTCAACAGATAACGGAGCACATTACGGAGGTGCCAACACTATTTTCAGAAGGGCGCAGCTGCCGCATAATACAACTGAAACATTAACGACGAACTATGGCTCGTATGTATTTTCAACGATAGAAACAGCGGATAAAGCATTTGCGTCAAGCACTAACTTTACGACGTGGCTTTCAAGGATGGACTACGCATATACAACGCTGAAAAGCTTAACCGGGAATACCCCTTATAATGGGTCTAGGATCGAGCTGCGTTCGACTCGTGAGGATATGAATACTTATTCTCCTGATGGACAGTACTATTGGTATCTGACATGGGCGTATGAGGGAAATCCCGCTAAAATTGCCGAGTTTCACTACAAAAGCTTAATGAAAAGGCTCGCAGGCGGCGATTGGGGCGACGCGCCCATTCACGAACTCAGTCACGATTTTGACAAATCTGTTTGGACATTTGACGCTGAAGTGCTGGCGGATTTTAAGGAATACTACGTCGTAGAACAGCTTGCGGCAAAGGTTTACAGACCGGACACAAACAAGTACTACACAGGCTCAGACTTTTATAATTTTTTCAAAACTGATCAGTGGGAGAGTTATGACAATACATTCGCAAAGGGCTACTATCATCCGCGCGGATTAACTTCTATTTTAATTCGCATAAAAAAAAGCATAGGCGCCTGGCTGCCTTTCCAGAAAACTTTTGCGTACATGGGTTCAATACCCGCTAACCAGCAGCCCACGACAGATCTTGAAAAATTCAACCTCTTTATGACTAAACTGCGCGATTTCTCCGGCACAGACGTATTGGCGCAGTTGAGTTCATTGGAAAAGAGTATTTTGGCAGGCTATTTTGGAGGAACTATAAAGTATGTAACCAGGGCGATAGTGGTGCTTCCTGGGATTATGGGGAGCAGATTGAGCAGAAACTACGGAACAAGGGTGTGGGAGCCAACCCAATCCGATTTCAACCCTCTTAACGTTACTCTAGCTAATAATTTTACTGTTAATATGAAGCCCTATTTATACTGCAATGATAATGGTTCCGCCCAATATACTCTAACCCCGGTCAACGATGAAAAGGGAGCGGATGATGCATACGCGACGCTTATAACTTCTCTGAAGAGTGAATTTACGTCCAAAAATTACAATGTGATTTTTTTCCATATGATTGGAGGCTTGATATCGCAAATACCGCCGCAAAACTCGAAAGTGCGTTAGCCTCATATGATGAGGTGTATCTTGTCGCCCATAGTATGGGTGGTCTTGTCGCTTCGTCGTACATTCGTAGAAGCACGGCGAACCGAAAAAAGGTCAAAGAATTAATCACGATGGGTACCCCGTTCTTAGGTTCAGCTAAGATCATAAAAGTTTTTGAAACAGGTGATGTATTCAATAATCTTAAAGATTTTGTGATGGCGGAGCATGTTAAAGATATAATACCAAATTATTCATCCGCATATCAATTGATTCCAACCATCAGATACCCAAATACAATTCTTAAATACAACAATGCAAGCTATAACTATACTCAATCCATGAGTTTCCTTGGGCAACGGGTATGGGCGCACAATACCAGCATTATCAAACCAATGCTCAGTGGCGCGGCAACATTTCATAGCGGGTTGATGAACTACGGTGTGCATGCCTCAGATACTGTACCCCACTACTATATTTCAGGGAAAGGTTTAGACACACCTAAAACTGTAATGTATGTTCCGAATGAATTTGGTACTATTGTCATTGGCTATATGGATGTTGAGTCAGGTGATGGAACAGTAGTAGTGAACAGTTCTGAAAATGGAAATGCCTCCTTGTCATATAGTTATAAAATCAATAATGCCGAACACGGGGCGCTTCCGGGAAACACTACTGCGATTCAATATGTAAAAGCGATCCTGAACAATGGTTTCAATTCTTTCCGTTCGGGTTCAGTACCGTCGAATACAAGTTCAGCCAACAACAGAGATCCTGAATTCGAATACGATAAGATAACTGTTGTCCTGGAAGGAGCAGATGAGATAAGCCTCGCAGATGAATTCGGAAACACGATAATTGAGGAAGGCGAGGGCTTGTATGTTCAAGATTCTAAAGGCGACAAAAAGCTCATCGGTTCTGTTTGGGTAATAAACTACGAGACGAGCAGAAAACAGTACAATTTTAATTCAGGCGAGTACAGCATAAGCTTGTCCGATCCCGGAGATTCCGAAAGTCTTTCTGACGCTCTCGTAATATATACAGAATCCGGAGAATACAAATCCTACGAGGAATACGACATGACAGGAGAAGATAGCATACAAATAAACATTGCGCCAAACAAAACAGAAATATTCACCAACAATGATACGGCGCGCCGCCAAAGTATGATTCTCCCGTCCGCCGTGTGGGATCACGACCGGTTGCAGGAATATAATTCGCAGCTTGTTGTCCAATAGCCGTTGCGTGAGAAGGCTTTGTGGTTCGGTTTTGAACATATAAATCAAATTATTCTTTATTTTGCCGCTCTGCTTTACTTGTAATATTACGTAGGTAGGGCGGCATGTAAATTTAAGGGTGTACAGTGAGACTGCCGTTTAATCGACTTAAGGTGAAGCGAATGTGGATGAACGAGAAAGTAGGATGTATAATCGTCAAAGCACTTTTTCTTATTTTAGGACTCCCGTTTGGGTGGATCATTTGCTTTGTGGCTTGGTATTCGAGCGGTCTCTTTGCCGGCATCCTGCATTATATCATAATAATATCAGATATTGGGTTAACAGCATCAGGTTATGTATTTGATGTATATATAGGAATAATAGTTGGCGTCATTGGTCTGCTTATATGTTTATTAATCAAGAAATCATCGCATTTTGATTGTTCAGTAGAAATGTTTTTCGTAATGGTGTTTTATGTACTGCTCTTTCTCTATGCTGATGCGCATTCATCTGGCGGATTCATTTCCGGTTTTGAGTTGATGTTAGCGAAATGGTATTTTTACGGAGCGATAACTTTCGCTGTAATCAAAATCCTCACTTACGTCATCTCGATCACCATCTTAGGCAAGAAAAACAATCCCCGAATGTCATTTTTCCTTATTACTGTATTGACGGGGTGGATCATATTTGCCGCTTTCGGCGCGCCGCTTTATCTTGTACTCAAACCATCGGTGCATATGCCTGTGTTAGCCGGAGTTTTGATATGTACCGCAAGTTTGACTCTCTGTCTATTACTGAAAAAACGTCTGTGCTTTGAACCTTCTTTAGAAATAATCAGCGTTATGCTCATGTACGGAGGCGGGGTTCTTTCCTATGAATTGTATTTTAGGGAAAGCCTGATACCATTCATGCCAAAGTTCGCGCTTACGTACTGTTACATTTGGGCTTTGGTATTTTATGTGTTTGCCCGTCTGATAATAAAAGCGGGCGACTTTATTGCGAATGAGTTCTAATACGAATGCGTGTCAAAATAAATTGAACTATAGTTCCCGAGAGAATTAACACAACACCGAACTTGTCAGTACGGGGAAGTGCAGGCTCTGCGAGGGTGATACTAATAAAATTGCTCGTCACGCAATTTGTCGAGCCATAATTCCCGCAAGGTTTTAAGATCTTCTTTGAACTCTGAATCTGTTTGCGTTTCACCTTTTTCGAGTTCTTCCAAAATCTCAAAAACAAAGGGCGGGTTGTCAGACCATTCGACGCGCAATTTAGGGTGATAGCATGCGCCGGTTCTTTTCATGAAGTCAAAACGATTGTGGCTGCCATTCATGTCTCCCGTGCTGTCAAGCAATCTTTTGCCGTGATTTGTATTGCGTATTGCGAACACGCCGCCGATTATTTTTCGTTCTTGATATGCGGATAAAAGCGCTTTTCTCGTTTCGGATTTCATATGTTCATTCATGCCTTTCTGATTTTTTAAACACCTGTCCACCACGTACTGACAGCTTATTATAGCACAATTCCAACACAAATTATTATCTAAATGTCAACAATGAAGCCGGATACGCAGAGTTTCACTATATATTTACCTTCGAAAGCGGTGATGTAGATTATGTCGTCTATTCGCTTAAGTATTTCATCTAAGTGTATTTTTGAAGAAATTCGAGAACTAATAGGGCGGAGCAACACTTTCAATACGCATGAAACTACAATCGCTACATTGCCATTTAGTGACATGTCCCACGCATGGTTCCCCGTGACAACTGCCGCAATTAGAATTGGAACCGCCATAGTCAATATAATGGCATCTATCCCCGCTAGTAGTATGTTCTATGCATATCTTTCCCCCGCATTTTGGACATTCGCCGGTGTCCAGTTTCTTTTTTATCTCTTCTCTTGCCCTTTCTCTTTGCGCTGATTCAGCTTCCCGGCGCTTCCTTTCAGCTCGCGCTATGGCCTCCCTGCGCTCCCTTTCTGGCCTTGTCCGTTCCCATTCAGCCTCTTCAGCCTTTCTTTCAGCATCCCATTTAGCTTTCGCGTCTTCATAATCCGCTCGCAGTTTCGGATATGCAGATTGGGCCGCAATCAAGTCTGGAAGACCTGTAAGTATGCCTATCAATAATACTATTCCCGAAGCAATAGGCGACCAGCAAATATACGTATCCTCATTCGGCAAATTACGCATTAGCATAGACAAATTCCAGATTATTTCATATAGCGCGCATGTTGCACCATACAAAATGATTAATACCCCTGAAACAATCCCAAGCGCAATATACCCTTCCGATTCTAGCTCGTTTGCAACACCTGAATATACACCATACGCAATTCCCGGTAACCATATACAGCTAGTAAAATAAAGTAGCGCAATAACCAAAGAGAGCAAACCCACTGGCAAAATGATTAATATTGAAAGAATGCCAAATGATAGAGAAAATTCAACAATCTCCACAAAAAAGATCATCAAAAAGATCACAACCTTTATCGCGGCAAATGCTGAAAGCGCAACTATGCCAAACAAAGTTATGCTATTTAGGCAATATTCGGTAAATACTGGTTTGCTTGGTTCTATTGGTTCCATTGACTTATCATACATTCTGAAATGCCTCTCTAAACAATTCCGTCTGTCGAACAAATGGGGGACTTCTATTCCATCAAGGCTAGCCTTATTCCTTCCCCAACGGGACATGCTCATTGAATCCCTATCTTTGTGTCTTTGATGGAAATCGTTAACATGTTCCTTTCTTAACATTTCCTTGACTCTTCTCCATTGCCAAAAGGTAAACCTTTTGACAATGGGCGATTTTAAGCATAAAGATCACTAAGACCCTCAAAAATATTATCAATAATGTAATGTTTTTTACAAAAGTACTTGTGTTTTATTCGAAAATTTGATAAACTTTTGAATTGCTAGAGTATGTCAAAAGGTTTGCTTTTTGGCACATTTCCCATTTAATTGTAGCTTATAGTTTCCAACATAACTGTCAAACAAAGAACCACGTGCGCTTTCACCCTTAGCCGATCCTATAGTGGAGGCGATTTTTATTGATGCGAAAAACGCAGGACTCGCGGCTGCAAGTCTCGTCGGCGCCGTCAAAGACGCGGGCTATGGCAAGATAAACGGAGAGGTGTCTAATCAGGATTACTACAATAAAGCTCAGCTCGTTGTCGCGGCAATGGATCAGTACGCGCGATCTGTGTTACTATTCACAGTCGCGTTCTCCGTGCTTTAATGCATCAAGAAAATCGGCAGGTGTGACCGTAGTGATCTTGCCGTCCTTAAAACCGCTCATGTCACGAGTGACTCAAGCAGAACATCAAATTGAGCATTTTTATTGACATATTTTTAGTTTCTGTATATAATATTGACATAGGGACGGTTCCTAAAAGAAAAGTTTCTCGCTACCGGCAATGCGAATGATAAGTATGCCGTGAAACAGTAGTTCGCTACCGGCAATGCGAATAATAAGTATGCCGTGAACAAGTTTACAAGCCCTCTGCTTAGGCAGGGGCTTGTACTTTAAAGGGAACAATCTTATGAAACCGGAAATCGGAAGTGTATATTTTGTATCGGATGTTTTTTTTGAAAAAGTGAACGATCCGTTCCTGAAAATCAATTATGAAATAAACAAACGGCCGCATTACTTTGCTTTTCAAGATAAGTCCACTTTCTTATATTGGCTTGTTCCGTGCAGTTCCAAAGTAAATAAATACGAAAATATTATTGAAAAGAAGAAAGATCAACACAAACCCACGGACACAATCAAAATAGTCAAGATACAAGATCAAAAAACAGTCCTACTATTTCAAGATATGTTTCCTGCGACAGCCAACTATATTACAGATCTTTACATAAGAGGCGGACAGCCTTATCGTATAGCCGATCTCAAATTAGTGGCTGAGCTCGAAAAAAATGCTCAAAAGGTAATTACTCTTTTGCGTCGCGGGATTAAATTTACGCCTACACAACCGGATGCAAACCGTATTGAAAAGCTTATGATAGCTGAATTGTTGCCTGAAAATGAGTAACTCTCCATATTTGAAGGAAAAAATACTTATCGTTGAGGATGAGAGAGAAATCGCCGACCTTATCGAGCTGTATCTTCTCAACGAGGATTTCGACGTGCGGAAGTTCTGCACGGCAAAAGAGGCTCTTGCTTGCATCGCGGACGAGGAGTTTGACCTCGCCGTACTGGACCTCATGCTGCCGGACGCGGACGGCTTCAGCGTCTGCCGTAAAATCCGCGAGTCATATACATATCCCATCATCATGCT
>JAISED010000031.1 GCA_031264295.1 Eubacteriales Family XIII. Incertae Sedis bacterium
TATTATAACTATGTTTTGGCGATCTGTCAAGCGAAGTTATACTCAAAATGCCTGTATTTATGCGGTTTTCTCGCGACGATTCGCGATTGCCTAGTTACACGCGCCGGGAATTGAGGGTACAAAGACCTTCGTCAAACTTGTATTCGAATGTAAGGGGCTTATATATTCTGTTGAACGCAATCCCGAGTATCTCCGCCCCAAATCCAGGGGAACGGGCTTTACCAAGGAGGCGGCCGGCGCCGATATTACTCTGCCGGACGGTAGTGTTCTAAGCGGCGTGCGCCAGACGAATGAAAAGGTTGAGGAAATTCTCGGCATAAACCGCGATCAGTTCTCCCAAATAGTGATGATCGCCCAGGGCGATTTCCGAAGATTCCTGCTCAGTGAAACGAAAGACAGGGCGGCCATATTGAGACGTATTTTTGATACAGGCAGGCTCAAGAATTTCCAGGAAGAACTGAAACAAAAGATGTTGGAATACAAGCGGGCGCTTGAGGCGGGGACGCAAAGCTTCCTCCAATACGCAAACGGCATTGTGTGTGATGAAGCACTTGAATCCGCCGAGACAATAAGTGCCTGGAAGGAAAATCCTGATATATACAGGCGCCCGGAATTGATGGATTCGCTTGAAACGCTTCTTATATTTGAAGAGACCGCGATAAGCGAGCTTATGTCTGAGCTGTCCGATACGCGCAAGGAGCATGAGGCTTTTACCACTGAACTCACCCTTATAAAAAGCGTCAATACGCGCTTCGATGAACTCTTCGCGAAAACAACGCATAGAGATGTTCTGTTAGAGCAGAGACAGGCAATGGATGATCGACAGGCGAAAGTAGCCAGAGGGGTATTGGCTCTCCGCAATGTGAAGGTATTCGAGGATGCTTTCATAAAAGCGAGCGCTAACCACAAATCCGCTGTCAAGGCGGCCGAAGCAGCTGATACGGACAGAATGGGCAAAGACGCATTATTCAAGGAAGCTGATGGGGCTTTAGAGCGCGAGAAGGCGAATGACGGGGAAAAGAAACAACTCAGAAGCGATATAGAACGCTTAGACGGGCTTAAACCTAAATACGCACGGCTCGGAAAGCTTGACACGGATCATGCAGCTGCGCGCGATAAAATCGCGGCGGCGGAAACCGGTCTCAAGAAGGCGCGCGATAATGAAACAGAGATCGACGGCAGGACAGAATCGCTGAAAAAAGAAGCCGACTCTCTCGAAGGCGCCGAACTGAAGATTGAAAAACTCGTCGGCGAAAGAAAAGACGCCCTCAGCAGGGTGCAAACTCTCGACGTGCTTGAGAGCAATATCAACAAGCTGCGGCTAAAAAAGGAAGAACTCAAATCTCTTCAGACGGAATTCAGCGCGGCGGATGCGGCGTTTGAAAGGGTGGATATGGCATTCAAACGTCTGGAACAGATCTTTCTGCGGGAGCAGGCGGGTCTATTGGCTGCCAAGCTTGAAGCCGGCGCCCCGTGCCCTGTATGCGGTTCGCTTGAACATCCGGCGCCCGCCAAGCCCACGGCGGAAGCGCCTTCTGAAAGTGAAGTCGATAAGGCACGCGCGAAGTCGGATACCGCGAGGAAAAAGCGCGATAGTCTGGCGGGCAGGTGCAGTCTGCTCAAGGGCGAGACCGACGCGGCGGAAACCGGGTGTCTGGCGGAAGCGGCGGAGTTCGGACGGCTCGCGACGGCGGCTGAGACCGGCGGACGCCCCACAGCGGCGCAGACGTCAAACAGCGAGCGCCCCACAGACGCGGCGGCGCAGGCGGCGGCTGAGAGCGGCGGACGGCTCGCGAATGCGGCAGCCGGGGACACCGGATGCGATATAGAAACGATACTTTCTGAATTGCCGCAAGTAAAAAGCGGGTTCAATGTTCTGCTCACCGGATTGTCAGAGCGGATACGCGCCCTTGATAAGGATCTCGCCCGCAGGAGCGCATGTCTGTCTGAACTTGAATCCCTCGACGCGGAAAAGAAACGCATTGTGAATGTGATCGCCCAAGCCGCGGATGAGCTTAATCGTCTCAAGATCATGCAGTCCTCAATAGATACCGAGCGTGCTATGCTGCGCAGCGAACTTGAGTTTGATACTGCCGAAGAGGCCGATGCCGCCTTGAACCGCAAAAAATCACTGCTAAAACGTTTAGATGCGCAGTATGATAAAGCGGCGGCAGCGCGGGATAAGGCTTCTTCCGCATTCGAACAGGCGAAAGCCGTATTGAAAGAGAGGCTGGCGCTGCAGTCAGAAGCTGCCGTCCAAAGCGGCGCTGCTTTGGACGAATTCAACAAAGCTGTCTGTACCGGCGGGTTTTCAGATGAAGCGGATTACCGCAGCGCTCTCATGACCGAGAAGGGCGTCAAGGATGCAGAGGCCGAGATCAGCGCTTACCATAAAGCCCTCGATATCGCTGAGCATGATGTCAAGCAACTCGAAACGGAAACCTCCGGCAAGAAATATATTGACATAAGCGAACATCAGCCTAAGCTGGATCGCCTGAATTCGCGTATCGAGGATCTGACCAAGGCTTTAGCCTCAGCACAGAGCCGTTTCGACGCAAACCGATCCGCGCATAGAAATATAAAGGAAGCGATATCGCTGATGGCCGGGGCGGAGGCGCAATATCTCAACTACAAGGTGTTGTCCGACACAGCTAACGGTGATATAAGCGGCAAGGCGCGCGTAAGCTTTGAAACATATCTGCAAACCACATATTTTACACGCATATTGCGCGCTGCCAATCTTCGTTTCGCCGCTATGAATTCCGGCAGATACGAATTTAAAAGGCGGGAAGAACCGGGCAGTCTGCGGAGCCAGACGGGTCTCGAACTGGATGTCCTTGATAATTACACGGGCAAAGCCAGGGATGTCAGAACCCTGTCCGGCGGCGAGTCTTTTAAGGCCTCCCTTGCATTGGCGCTGGGACTTTCCGATATCGTGCAGCAAACCTCGGGCGGCGTGCGGCTTGACGCGATGTTCGTAGACGAGGGCTTCGGCGCTCTCGATTCAGAATCGCTGGACGCGGCCATTTCCACACTTGAGAAAATGGCGGGAGGAAACCGCGCTATAGGTATAATATCCCATGTGCGCGAACTCAGTGAACGCATAGACAGGCAAATATTTGTAAAACGCGGCGCTGCCGGGAGCGAGGCCGTCGTCATGCTGTGACGACGCTCAGTATCGGTCGGCGGCTGCGGCCGGTCTCTGACGACGACACCGACGGTCGACAGCAGCGGCCGGTCTCTGACAACGACACCGACGGTCGACGGCTGCGGCCGGTCTCTGACGACGACACCGACGGTCGACGGCCGCACGTGAGAATGACGTGATTGCGGCAGCGACTGCGAAAACGGCGGTTAAACCGCCACCGGAATGCCTTTGATCTGCGGATTTGTCTGATAGTCCTCAAACACTGCGTCCTCAGGCGTAAACAGGTAAAAGTCCTTTACATCGGGATTCAGTTTGAACTTCGGCGCGGGGAAACTCGGACGCTCCAGCATTTCTTTGATAAGGGGGACGTGTCTGTCATATATATGCGCGTCCGCAATGACGTGTAACAGTTTCCCCGGCAGCAGCCCGCTGACCCGGGCGAGCATATGAACAAGCACCGCATACTGCACCACATTCCAGTTGTTGGCCGTCAATATATCCTGCGACCTTTGGTTGAGTACGGCGTTCAAACGGTCTCCCGTTACATTGAAGGTCATGCTGTAGGCACAGGGTTCGAGTCCCATCTCCGAAAGGTCGCCGAAATTATACATATTCGTCATTATTCTGCGCGAATAAGGCGTATTTTTCAGCTGCCAAAGCACATTGTCCACTTGATCCATCTCTCCCTGACTGAACTTATACTTTACGCCAAGCTGATAGCCGTAAGCCTTCCCTATCGTACCGTCTTCATCTGTCCATGAATTCCATATACCGCTTGAGAGTTCAGAGGTCTTATTTGACTTCTTTTGCCATATCCATAGCATTTCCTCGACACAAAGCTTAAGCGGCGTCGGTCTCAGCGTCAATACGGGAAACTCCTGTGCGAGATCGTACTGATTGACTACCCCGAAGTTTTTTATAGTGTGCGCAGGCGTACCGTCCTCCCACCTGGCGCGGACAATCATGCCCTCAGAGGAAAATCCGTTTTCTAAAATATCCTCGCACATACCCTTGAAAATAATATCGGCCTTACTCATATCAACCTCCGGTTTGCTGCGTTCTCCGAATCTGCGCCGCTTAAAATCCAGTGCGGCCTTAACACCTGCGTCATTCAAACACCCGCCGCATGCTCAAAGCCTGCGCCGATCAATATCTCGGAAATATCCTCATGTTTATTCATAGAATATATATGAAGCCCGTCAATGCCCGAATTTAAGAAGCGTTCTATCTGCCTCACCGTGTACTCCTTGCCGGCCTTCTTGAAATCCGCGGGAGAATCGGGATATCTGCCGATAATCTCTGAAAGCTCGCGCGGCACAGAACATCCGTTCGACAAGGTCATTCTTATAGTGCCTTCCCTGAACAGAACGGGCATAAGTCCGGCGATTACAGGCAGCTTTACCCCCTTTCCCCGAACGAGTTCAAGAAACCTGTCAAAAGCGTCAATATCATGACATAATTGCGTCGTCATGAAATCCGCCCCGTTGGTCTGCTTGGATTTCAGGTATTCAATATCCGATTCAAATGAATCCGCTTGAATATGTTTTTCAGGATAGGCAGCCACGCCGACGCACAATGACGGGCGTTTTTCCTTAATGAATGCCAGCAATTCATCGGCGTGAGCGAAATCCCCGCGTGTACCGCTCCATCCGTCAGGCAAATCTCCCCTGAGCGCAAGCACATTTTCTATGCCTATCGCCATATAACTGTCCATCACCTCTATGAGTTCCTCACGGCCTCCGCCAATGCAGGTGAAGTGCGAAAGCGATGTGTGACCGCTCTTTATGACGGAATCGCATATCTCAATATTGCGTCCCTTATTTGTACCGCCCGCACCGTAGGTGCAGCTTATGAAATCAGGGCTGAACTTGTAAAGCTCATTCAGAACGCCGAGAAGCGGCTCTAATGGCTGCCCGTCCTTCGGCGGAAAGACCTCAAAAGAGAAGCTTCTTTTTTTAGATAATATCTCTGTTATTTTCATTGTATTTTGCCTTTCTGCGTAAAGGGGACTTCTAAAACATGGACGGCTATCACCATCGCTCGGCCTCACACATCCGATCTATATCGTATCCGCATCGCCAAGCAATGAGGTACAGTGCGGGCAACGAGTAGCGGACGATGGGATCTCCATCATGCAGTAGGGACACTTCCTCGGCGCCGCGACTACATCATCCTCATGCGATATATGTTTCGCCGCAGATGTCAGCAGTTTAACAAGCAGGAAAACCACCACCGCCATTATAAGGAAATTTATCAGACTCGTAGCGAAAGCGCCGTATTTGATCTCCACACCCAGAATGTCGAGCTTCCACGATTCGAAATTTTCCCGCATAAACAGACCGATAACAGGCGACAGAATATTTGTAGTCAAGGAACTGACGACACCTTGGAACGCCGCCCCGATGATCACGCCTATCGCAAGATTCATCACATTGCCTTTAAACGCGAAATCGTTGAATTCTTTCAGAAACCTTCGCATAAACCCTCTTATTTTCACTGCAAACCTCTAACCTCCTACTCCTAGATACAGCGCAAAGCCCCGATCCTCGATTCGCATATGCGCTGCAATACCTAAGCTCCGATTCACATATGCAAGGTGTTTACATTCCTTGTTTTGCTTATCATCTCATACCATAGCCGCTTCTCGCGTCTGAGACTTAGAATGAAATCGATCAGATAGAAAAGCGCTATGAGCATATGGATCACAAGAAAGATATCGATGTATTTTACACCTACGATGCGTCTTATGGTTTGAAAGGACTGCATATAAATGAACACGGCTTCTCTGCTTCCATACCTAGCTGCAAGATTCAGTATAAATCGTTTATCTGAATTCGTACCCTCAAGCTTTATCCTGACAAATCGTTTCCCAAGGGTTTTACCCCCGAATACGGCGGGCTGCGCTATGAAATATACCAAAACCACTGCCGCGTAACAGACCTGATATAACTCCTTTCCGAATAGCGCAGTCATACCAAACGTGATGCCTACGACTATAGCGTAATCGATCATGTAAGCGCATAAACGTCTGGTAAATCCCACATTGCTCGCCCTCAACCAACTCGCGCGGTTGATCTTATCACTGCTGGGAAGCCATGATTTGATCGGTATAGAAATGTAATAACCGAGCGCGCCTCCCAAGGTATTCAGCATCAGATCGTCAACATCAAACAAGCGGTAAGGCTTCATGTAAATGCCGTAAAGCCCTGTTAGCTGGGTAAGTTCAAAGAAAAGCGACAGCAAGAACGAATAAATGATCACCCTCTTCAAATCTTTGCCGAAGTAGTAGGACAGATATACACCGAATGGAATGGTGAGCACGATGTTGAACAGCGGCTGCAGCAGACACATTTCTTTCAGCGCGGCAATATAAGTCGACGGTTCGGCGGGATTGAACGATGAATCTTTGATCAGATCCGCGATAAACATGAACGGTATTAGCTGAGGCGTCAGATCCGGCTGCCCCGCTAGTTCTGTAGGACCAGGCAAAGGCAGTATTACCATATAGTATGCGCATTGCATATAAAATATAAATGAAAATACGATGAAACTCCTAAGCGGAGAAATCGAACCGTATTTTCTATAACAATAAAAAACGTAAGGCAAAGTAAGCAAAAACGCTACAATAGGAAACTGTATCAGCGCCTTGCTGACAATGCTTATGTAAAAATTCATGTTCGCCACCCGATAATAATCTGAAATCCTCGCTTACTGTAACACCGAACCCCTTTTAAACCGCTGCACGGCGCTCGCGCATAACTATTAAGGCCGCCTCGCCGCGCGTCCCTTATGCGACTACATCGAAGCCCTGATCTTTAATCTCCCCTATTATCAGTTCCATGTCCAGAGGCATGCCACCCGGCTCGTAGTCCAGCGTCACTGTGTTGTTTTCCAGACTTACAAGAACTCCTGTAACCCCCGGCAGCCCGGATACAGCCCCTGTGACAGCCTTTACACAGTGCTCACACGACATACCAAGTACATTTATTACTGTTTTCGCCATTAAACTTCCCTACCTTCCTGTAATTGTGTAATTATCATATTTTGCAATAAAATTATACCATAAACTCACTTGTCTGACTATAGGCAAGCTCTAAAAACCTTGTCGCGGCGTGCGGCGGCGCCGTTCAATTCACACTGTTTATATAGTAAAGCGTGTTACCTCCGATCACAATGCGATCTTTTACGTCTCCGCTCTGATAAACAACATTGCCGGCGCTGTTCAGGATGATGGTGCGATAGCCGCCGGGAATCATGTCAAAACTGACCCAAAGGTAAGCAGTCTGCTTGTCGATATCGGACACGACCGGTCTAATCTCGGTCGGATGCTGCCCCTGATTGATTATTTTTCCGTCGGACAGGCGAATGAGGGGCGTGTTGTTCCCGTCATGGAAGAGATACACCTCTCCGCCGATGGCGCCTATACCCCGCGCTTGTTGCTGTGACAGGATTTTTACATTCGTCCCATCCAGATTCATCTGTCTCGCCAGCCCGTCTTCACCGATAAAATATATGTTATTGCCGTCGATCGAGAAACGGTTCGCCCAAATCGACTCTTCGAAAAGCTTCGTGCTGGCGCCCGATAACAGATCTATCGCATATAGATAGCGCGGCGTGGTCATATCTTTACTCGCAAATGTATATAGTGTATTGCCTATCAGGCGTGGATCACTGCCTACGCCGGTGTTGCTATATGTCAGCTCTCTATCCCCTGCCTGACGAAAAGCAGTATCAGACGGCGACTTTATCTTCAGATTTCCGACTTGCGCCCATGTTCCGGCTTGTTCAATGGAAATCAACTTATCCGCAGTTTCGTAAGTAAAGTAAGAAAAATCTTCAACGCCGTCGGTCTTGAGTCTGAACATGTAATTCGTTCCCATTGTAGCGCTGCCCACATGGTAATAAAGCCACGCGCGTTCGTTCTGCGTGCGCAGCCCCGCCTGTACATACTGATCGACTTGCAAAGTATCCTTGGGCAGTTGATAAACGACTTTCGAGGCGGACAAATTTGTAAGAGGCGCGCTATATATCTTTCCCCCCGCGCCTTCATAGTACACATAAGCTCCGGCGACGGCGCACGCGCCGATGTAGTCGCCACGGGTAGCAATAGGTATATTCAATGTCTTTGAGTCGGGCGCCGCCTGCCCGGCGCTCCCTGTTCCCGAACCGGACGGGCTGCCCGTTCCGCCTGAGCCGGGTACATTGCCTGAGTTCGAACCGCTGCCTGAGCCGGGTACATTGCCTGTATTCGAACTTGACGTGTTACCTGAACCCGATTCAGCGGCGGAACTGTTGATCACAAGCCCGCCTGCCGCAGTGTAAGCATACTGCCATCCGAACTCGTCCACGGCGAAACGCCATGTGAGCGGGAAATATGTGATATCTCGGAATATGAGCAGCGGATAAGTTTCGGCGGCATTATTGATCGACTTACCGTTTACCGTAATCGCAAAAGAGGCCGTCTGCGCGGAATATGACGCTCGGTTAGGCGAAGTGACATTGTCGTCGTAGTAGCCTCCGGTCACGCCCGTTTTACTGATGGTAAGTCCGCTTTTGCTGTTCCAGTTGCTTTCGAGACCCAGAAATCTGCAGTCATACCACGTCATGGGTACATAGGTGATTTCACGATAAACGATCAGCGGATATTTACGCAGCGTATTATCGATGAGCTTGCCGTTTAGAGTGACCTTAAACGTCGGAATCGTCACATTGGCTGAAGCCGCAAAAGCCGATTGAGCCGGTACATATACAGTCGTAAATACTAACACCGTCATAAGAGAAAAGACCAGGCAACGCCGAACGAACCATTTAAAATTGAACATCTCAACCTCACTTTCTAATATCCTTTATCCTTGTAGAAAACAGGATGTTGGTATCAAGCATTACGCGGTATACTCTCATCGGCCTTCGATCTCGGCTCGTACTTCGCGACAAAGCTCAACAATATCTTCCTCACTCTTGATTCCGGCTTTTTCCCATTCCCCAGCCATTTCTTTTTGCAGAGTGCGCATAGCGTAGATATTCGCGTTCATCCTTTCGTATAATGACCACTTGGCGAACGACAAATTATTGCGCGGCTAATCCTTCTTCAAACGAACTCTTAAACTTCAACAGGCTCTTGCGGGCAATCTTCATCGCTTCAACAGATTCCGCAGCGTTCTTTATCTGCCGTTTGAGTTCTTTCTTCTCCGACCCGCTCGCTACATCTGCTTTTAATTTCAGTTCTACCAACCCTTTTTCGATGTCCATAATATTCTGGACGTACTGCTCGTAAACGGTGTTTGAGTAAGCCGTGTCGTGTTCATCATTCAAGAATATCTCTCGGACGGATACAAGCAGTTTAGCTGATTGCGTAATCGTGTTTTGCTTTCCGATTAAGCCCGCCGCGCCGACAGCGCCGCCGACACCCAATCCTGCTCCAATGCCGAGTATCGCACCGCCACCAACTATTGCCGCTGTACCTCCCGCCATACCAAGTCCGCCGATTGCTACCGCGCCACCGCCGAGATAGGCAAGGCAAGCGCTTGTCAACGCCGCGCCGCTTAGTCCCGCAAAGTTTGAACCGACCAAAGCAACCGCTATGGCAGGAGCGAAAGCGCCCGCCGTCGCAATGACGACAATCGCTATCCCTGCGGTAATCGCGCCGCCTATGATAATACCTTTCAAAACTTCTTTCATTTCGACAACGAC